>JAYYWX010000010.1:0-25830 GCA_036341255.1 Actinomycetota bacterium
GGGGCGCGCGGCCCGCCCGGGGTGGGCCCCCGCCGGGGGCGCCTGGGCCCCCGCTCCGGGCCACGACTCCCCGGCGGTGTGTGCGTCAGCGGCGCTTGAGCCAGAACGTCTTCTTGCCGACGGTGTACTCCGTCTGGTCGTAGCCGTCGCGGTTCGTCAGCACCCCGCGCACGGAGAACTTGCCGGCCTGAACGGCGCTGCGGCAGACCGAGAAGGTGGTCCGGCCCTTGCGCGGCGACGTCACGCCGTGCACGGAGACCGAGGCGACGTCGGCGCCCGAGCGGTCGCGCACGATGAGGTCCAGCAGCCAGTCCTCGCCGGCGTGCTTGACCTTGTAGCGCACCGGGTAGTCGCGGCAACCGCGCTCGAGGGTGCCGTCGGAGGCCTTGGCCGTCGCGGTCGGCGCCTCGCCGGTCCCCGGGTCGGCGAGGGCAGTCAGGATGGTGCCGTCCAGCGAGGTCGTGGACGCAGTGGCAGCGGAGGCCGACGTGGTGCCCAGGAGCACGGCGACGGCGATGGCGACGAGCAGGGAACGCAGCGAGTAGGTCATGCTCAGTCAACGCGTGTGCACCCAGAAGGTGAGGCGAGACGCCGCCCACACCGCGGGTGCGACCCCCGCCACATGCCAGCCGATCGGCCCGACCCACCACACCCGCCGAACCGGCGTATTGATACGCCGGCTCGACCCGCCCAGCCCGCCCGGAGACGACGAACGCCCCACCCGCTGGTGTGCGGATGGGGCGCTCGTACGACGCGGCGTGGATCAGGCCTTGTCGGACTCCTCAGCGGACTCCTCGGCCGACTCCTCGGTCGCCTCGGCCTCGGGGGCCTCGGTCTCCTCAGCAGCCTCGGGGGCCTCGGTCTCCTCGACCTCGGTCTCCTCCACGGTCTCCTCGGCCACGGGCTCCTCCGCCGGGGCGGCGGGAGCGGCCGGGGCGGCCTTGGGGGCCTTCGGCGAGTAGGCCTCGGTCACCAGCTCGATGACGGCCATGGGGGCGTTGTCACCCTTGCGGGGGCCGATCTTGGTGATGCGGGTGTAGCCACCGGGACGCTCGGAGAAGGTCGGGGCGATCTCGGTGAACAGGACGTGCACGACACCCTTGTCACGGATGGTCTTGAGGACCTCGCGACGGTTGTGCAGGTCGCCCTTCTTGGCCTTGGTGATCAGCTTCTCCGCCAGCGGGCGCAGCGCACGGGCGCGCGACTCGGTGGTGGTGATGCGACCGTTCTCGAACAGGGCGGTGGCCAGGTTCGACAGGATCAGGCGCTGGTGCGAGGGGCTGCCGCCGAGGCGGGGACCCTTGGTGGGCTTGGGCATGTCTCTCTCTTCTCTCCGGCCGTGTCAGGTACCGGGGTAGACGACCGGCGTGGTGCCGGTCGATTTGGCCGGGGCCGCGGCTGCGGCCCCGGCGGGATCGATCAGGTGGTGCTCAGTACTGCTCGTCCTCGACGAAGGCGTCATCGTCGTCGTCGGAGTACGCCGCGAGGGCGGCGTGCGGGTCGAAGCCGGGCGCGCTGTCCTTGAGGGACAGGCCCATCTCGACCAGCTTGGCCTTGACCTCGTCGATCGACTTCGCACCGAAGTTGCGGATGTCGAGCAGGTCCTGCTCCGAGCGACCGATGAGCTCACCCACGGTGTGGATGCCCTCGCGCTTGAGGCAGTTGTAGGACCGGACGGTCAGCTGCAGGTCCTCGACCGGGAGGGCGAGGTCGGCAGCGAGCTGCTCGTCGACCGGCGAGGGGCCGATGTCGATGCCCTCGGCCTCGACGTTGAGCTCGCGGGCCAGGCCGAAGAGCTCGACCAGGGTCTTGCCCGCCGAGGCGAGCGCGTCGCGGGGACGGATCGAGGGCTTGGTCTCGACGTCGATGACCAGCTTGTCGAAGTCGGTGCGCTGCTCGACACGGGTGGCCTCGACCTTGTAGGTCACCTTCAGCACGGGGCTGTAGATCGAGTCGACCGGCATCCGGCCGATCTCGTTGTCGGCGCCCTTGTTCTGGACGGCGGAGACGTAGCCGCGGCCGCGCTCGACGACCAGCTCCATCTCCAGCTTGCCCTTGTCGGACAGGGTGGCGATCTTCAGGTCGGGGTTGTGCACCTCGACGCCGGCCGGCGGCGCGATGTCGGCGGCGGTGACGTCACCGGCACCGGACTTGCGCAGGTACATCGTGACGGGCTCGTCGTGCTCGGAGGAGACGACGAGGGCCTTGAGGTTGAGGATGACCTCGGTGACGTCCTCCTTGACGCCCTCCACGGTGGAGAACTCGTGCAGGACGTTGTCGATCTTGATGCTCGTGACCGAGGCACCGGGGATCGAGGACAGCAGGGTGCGGCGGAGCGAGTTGCCGAGGGTGTAGCCGAAGCCGGGCTCCAGAGGCTCGATGACGAACCGCGAGCGGTACTCGTCGACGGTCTCTTCCGACAGGGTGGGGCGCTGTGCGATGAGCACTTGTTCTTTCCTTTCCGGGCTCGACCGCTATTTGACGGGCCCGAACTGCGAGGTGGAAGGAAGGTGGAGCAGGCGACGGTGCCGCCCCGGCGATGAGTCCGGGGCGGCACCGACGAGGTCACTTCTTGGAGTAGAACTCCACGATCAGCTGCTCCTGGACCGGGATGTCGATCTGAGCACGGATCGGGACCGAGTGCACGAGGACGCGCATGCGGTTGGGCAGCACCTGCAGCCAGGCGGGGACGACGCGCTCGCCGTGGGTCTCGCGAGCCACGATGAACGGGGTCATCTCCAGGGACTTCTCGCGCACGTCGATGATGTCGTGCGCGGAGACCTGGTACGACGGGATATCGACCTTGTGGCCGTTGACCAGGAAGTGGCCGTGGACCACGAGCTGGCGGGCCTGGCGGCGCGTGCGGGCGAAGCCGGCACGGTAGACCACGTTGTCGAGGCGGCACTCCAGCATCTGCAGCAGGTTGTCACCCGTCTTGCCGCTGCGGCGCGAGGCCTCGACGTAGTAGTTGTGGAACTGCTTCTCCATCACGCCGTAGGTGAAGCGGGCCTTCTGCTTCTCCTGCAGCTGAGCGCGGTACTCGCTCTCCTTCACGCGCGCACGGCCGTGCTGGCCGGGCGCGTAGGGACGACGCTCGAACGCGGCGTCGCCACCGACGAGGTCCACGCCGAGGCGGCGGGACTTGCGGGTCATGGGGCCGGTGTAACGGGCCATCTCTCAAGTTCTCCTGTTCGCTTCAGGCGTGGATCAGACGCGGCGGCGCTTGGGCGGGCGGCAGCCGTTGTGGGGCGTGGGCGTGACGTCCTGGATGGTGCCGACCTCGAGGCCGATCGCACCCAGGGACCGGATCGCCGTCTCGCGGCCCGAACCGGGGCCCTTGACGAAGACGTCGATCTTCTTCATGCCGTGCTCCATCGCGCGGCGACCAGCGGCCTCGGCGGCCATCTGCGCGGCGAACGGGGTGGACTTGCGGGAGCCCTTGAAGCCGACGGTGCCGGCGGACGCCCACGAGATCACCGCACCGGTCGGGTCGGTGATCGTGACGATGGTGTTGTTGAACGTGCTCTTGATGTGGGCTTCGCCCTGGGCGACGTTCTTCTTCTCCTTGCGGCGCACCTTCTTGGCGCCGGCCGCGGTGCGGCTCTTGGGAGGCATGCAACTACTCCTGAGGTGGTCTGGTCTGGAAGCTCGTGTGAGACGAGGACGCGCGCGTCAGCGCAGCGTCACTTCGCCTTCTTCTTGCCGGCAACCGTGCGCTTGGGGCCCTTGCGGGTACGCGCGTTGGTCTTGGTCCGCTGGCCGCGCACGGGCAGACCCATGCGGTGGCGGCGGCCCTGGTAGCTGCCGATCTCGATCTTGCGACGGATGTCGGCCTGGACCTCACGACGGAGGTCACCCTCGATCTTGTAGGAGGCCTCGATCGCGTCGCGGAGCTTGACCAGCTCCTCGTCGCCGAGCTCGTGAACCCGCAGGTCGGGGCTCACGCCGGTCTCGGCGAGCAGCTTCTGGGCGGTGGTACGGCCGATGCCGTAGATGTAGGTGAGTGCGACCTCGATGCGCTTGTCGCGCGGAAGGTCGACACCGACGAGGCGTGCCATGTCGATGGCCTTTCAGTGGTTCGCAGCGGTGTCGGTCGTGTCGCGCCCGGTGTCTCATGCCGGCTCCGGCCGTCTGCTCCGGAGGTGGTTCGCCGCTCCCGATCTCTCGGGGTCGCGGCTAAGCGATCACGTTGTGTAGGTGTTCAGTTGTGGTGCGGCTCGGGTGAGCCCGCGCGGTGGCGGGGTCTCAGCCCTGGCGCTGCTTGTGCCGCGGGTTGCTGCAGATCACCATGACGCGGCCGTGGCGACGGATCACCTGGCACTTGTCGCAGATCTTCTTGACGCTGGGCTTGACCTTCATGTGAGGCCCTTTCGTTTCCGGCTTACTTGTACCGGTAGACGATCCGACCCCGGGTGAGGTCGTACGGCGAGAGCTCCACCACCACACGGTCCTCGGGGAGGATCCGGATGTAGTGCTGGCGCATCTTGCCGCTGATGTGGGCGAGAACCTTGTGCCCGTTGCTCAGCTCGACGCGGAACATGGCATTCGGCAGGGCCTCGATGACGGTGCCCTCGATCTCGATCACGCCTTCTTTCTTCGGCATGTCCTCCACAATCCGTGTTTGGTCGGTCTACCTTGGACAGCACCGCTCGACGGGTGTCGAACGGGTGGCCCGGGAACCTCCCCGACCGGTCAGACCGGTCAGGGTGGACCTCGTGCAGTCGTCCGGGAGCCTCACCCGCACGCACGTGGCAGCGCTCCGAGACGGAGCTCCACCAGGTGGTCCGGGCAGCCGCGAGGCGCCACGAGACAGACCCACGTTGGGCCGACAGGCGAGTCTAGCCTCATCGCCCGGCGAGAACCCAATCGGCCGCGAGCCGCAGGGTGGCCTCCCGGGTGGCCGCGGTGCGCGGGTCGGTGCCGGCGTACGCCCCCGCGACCGGGTGCAGCATCACCTCGTCGACGTCGTACGACGCCGCCAACCCCGCCAGGGCGCTCGCCGCCTGACCGGGGTCGCCCACGACCCAGCGGCCCGCCATCGTGTCGACCAGCTCGCGGTGCTGCGCGGGCAGCTCCACGGACTCGGCCTCCTCGACGAGCAGCTGCGGCCCCAGCGGCTGGCCGGTCCGCAGCGCCAGCATCATCAGCTGGTGGGGCAGGGCCAGGCGGCGCGCCTCCTCCTCGGTGTCGGCCACCACGGCGTTGACGGTGAGGAAGGTCCGTGGGGCGTCGAGGTGCTCGGAGGGGCGGAACTCGCGGCGGTAGGTCTCGATCGCCTCGGCGGTCCCCTGGCCGGAGAAGTGGTGCGCGAAGACGTAGGGCAGGCCCTTGGCCGCAGCCAACCGGGCGGAGTAGTCCGAGGAGCCGAGGAGCCACACGTCGGCCGCCGACGCGGCGCCCGGGGTCGCCCGCAACGGCTGGGTGCGGCCCGCCACCGAGACCGACACCCCGGCCGGGGACATCATCGCCAGCACGTCGTCGACGTACTGGGGGAAGTGGGACACCGCGTCGTCTGAGACCCCTCCCCCGCCGTGCCGCAGCGCGTAGGAGGTGATCGGGTCGGTGCCCGGCGCCCGACCGATGCCGAGGTCGACCCGTCCCGGGAAGGCCGCCTCCAGCAGGGCCACCTGCTCGGCCACCACCAACGGCGCGTGGTTGGGCAGCATCACCCCGCCCGACCCGACCCGGATCCGGGAGGTGACCGAGGCGATCAGCCCCATCAGCACCGGCGGGTTGGTCGCGGCCACGGCCGGCATGTTGTGGTGCTCGGCCACCCAGTAGCGGCGGTAGCCGAGCTCGTCGGCGGCCCGCGCCAGCGAGAGGCTGGCGGCCAGGGCGTCGGCGGTGGTCTGGTCGGTGCGCACGGGCACCAGGTCCAGCACGGACAGGGCAGGCGTCGCGGAGCTCATCAGCAGGTGAACACCGAGCCGACCCCTCGTGTTCCGCGCACCCGCCGACGCGGGTCAGTCCTCGCCGCGCTCGGCGGGCTGGGGGGCCGGCGGCACCGCGCCCTCACCCGAGGTCGCGGCCACGGCCGCCTCGTCGCGCCGGGTCTTGGCCAGGCTGGCGACGGCGGTGATCGTCAGCGCGACGAGGATGACCACGAGACTGAGCAGCGTGGGCACCTCCCAGTCCAGCAGCCCGCCCTTGTAGGCGGCGTGGATGAAGAGCTTGACGCCGATCCAGCCGAGGATGAAGGCCAGGCCCAGGGAGAGGTAGACCAGGCGCTTGAGCAGCCCGCCGATGAGGAAGTAGAGCTGACGCAGGCCCATCAGTGCGAAGACGTTGGCGGTGAAGACCAGGTAGGGCTCGTCGGTGATGCCGAAGATGGCCGGGATGGAGTCCAGGGCGAACAGGATGTCGGTCACGCCCAGCGCCAGGATCACGATGAGCATCGGGGAGAAGACCCGGACCCCGTTGTCCTTCCACCACAGCTTCAGCCCGCGGTACTCCTCGCCGACGTTGAGGTGGCGCTGCGCGAACTGGACCACCCGGTTGTCCTCGGGGTGCTCCTCCTCGTGCTTGCGGTAGCTGCGCACCAGGTTCACGGCCGTGTAGACCAGGAAGGCGCCGAAGACGTAGAAGATCCAGCTGAAGTTGCTGACGAGCTGGTAGCCCAGTGCGATGAAGACACCGCGGAAGACCAGCGCCAGGATGATGCCCACCATCAGGGCCTCCTGCTGGTACTTCCGCGGCACCTTGAGCGCGGCCATCAGCACGATGAACACGAAGAGGTTGTCGACCGAGAGGCTCTTCTCGACGATGAAGCCGGTGAAGTAGTCCACGCCCCACTCGGGGCCGTGGAAGAAGATCAACCAGAGCCCGAAGGCCGCCGCGGCGCTCATGTAGGCGATGAAGGCCACGGTGCACTCACGCATCGTGGGCTCGTGCGGGTTGCGCGCGATGACGGCGACGTCGAAGGCGAGCACGGCGATCGTCACGGCGATCGTGATCGTCCATTCGAGGGTGGAGACGTCCACAGGTCACTCCTGTCGGGTGGAGGGGTACGGCGATGGGCCGGAGGTCTCTTCCGCTCGTGACGCGAGCCGGTGGCACCGGGCCGGACCGAGCCGACCGTGGTGACGACACCACCGTGACGGGAATACTCCCCTCCTCGCACAGTGTGGCACGGCCTCCTCACCCGGTCGGCATCCACAGCCGTCCGCGGCCCGCGGCGAGGACCGCGGTGGTGAGCCCGGGGTCAGTCCGCGAGCGGACCGAAGGGGACGCCGAGCGCGGTGAGCTCGGCCTCACCGCCGTCGAGCGCGGTCAGCACCCAGGCGCCCTGCGGGGTCAGGGTGAAGCTGTGCTCGTGGTGGGCTGCCCAGGAGCCGTCGCTGGTCACCACGGTCCAGTCGTCCTCGAGGACGTCGGTGTCCTTGCCACCGAGGGTGATCATCGGCTCGACGGCCAGGGCCAGGCCCTCTACCAGGCGCGGACCGCGCCCGGGCCGTCCGTAGTTGGGCACGTTGGGAGGTTGGTGCATGGCCGAGCCGATCCCGTGGCCGACGTAGTCCTCGAGGATGCCGTAGTCGCCGCTGGCACGGACGTGGGTCTCGATGGCGTGCGAGATGTCGGTGACCCGGCCTCCCAGACGGGCGGCGGCGATGCCGCGCCACATGGCCTGGCGGGTGACCTCCGAGAGAGCGGTGACCTCGGCAGGCACCTCCCCGACCGCGACGGTGGTGGCCGCGTCGCCGTGCCAGCCCTCGACGATGGCGCCGCAGTCGATGGAGATGACGTCACCCTCGGCGAGCACCCGCTCGCCGGGGATGCCGTGCACGACCTCGTCGTTGACCGAGGCGCAGATCGACCCCGGGAAGCCGTGGTAGCCCTTGAAGGACGGCACGGCGCCGCTGGAGCGGATGTTGTCCTCGGCGATCGCGTCGAGCTCGGCGGTGCTGACGCCGGCACGGACCGAGGACCGCAGCAGCTCGAGGGTCTCCCCCACGACCAGGCCGGCGCGACGCATCAGCCGGATCTGGTCGCGGTCCTTGATCTCCAGGCCACGGTCGAGCAGTCCCATGTGGTGCCGGTGCGGGTCAGCCGCGCGAGACGCCGTCGAGCGCGGTGAAGATGCGCTCGGACACCTCGGTGACCTCGCCGAGGCCGTCGACCTCGAGCAGCAGCCCGCGGTCGCGGTAGACGTCGATCAGCGGAGCGGTCTGCTCGGTGTAGACGTCCTGGCGGTGCCGGATGACCTCTTCGGTGTCGTCGGAGCGGCCGCTGGTCTCGGCGCGCTTGAGCAGGCGCTGCACGAGCTCCTCGGAGTCGACGGTCAGCACGACCACCGCGTCCAGTGAGGCGCCGGAGGCGGCGAGCATGCCGTCGAGCTCCTCGACCTGGGCCAGGGTCCGCGGGTAGCCGTCGAGCAGGAACCCGGGCTCAGCGTCGGGCTGGGCGAGCCGGTCGCGGACCATGTTGTTGGTGACCGAGTCCGGGACGTACTCGCCGGCGTCCATGTAGCGCTTGGCCTCCAGGCCCAGTGGGGTCCCCTCGCCCACGTTGGCCCGGAAGATGTCGCCGGTCGAGATGGCGGGGATGCCGTACTTCTCGGCGACGACCGCGGCCTGGGTGCCCTTGCCGGCCCCCGGAGGCCCCATGAAGATCATTCTCATCAGCGAAGGAATCCTTCGTAGTTGCGCTGCTGGAGCTGGCTCTCGATCTGCTTCACCGTGTCGAGGGCGACGCCGACCATGATGAGGATGGACGTGCCACCGAACGGGAAGTTCTGGTTCGCGTTGATCAGGACCAGGGCGATCAGCGGGATGAGGGCGATCAGACCCAGGTAGAGGGCGCCGGGCAGCGTGATGCGGGACAGGACGTAGGACAGGTAGTCCTCGGTCGGCTTGCCCGCCCGGATCCCGGGGATGAAGCCGCCGTACTTCTTCATGTTGTCGGCCACCTCGTGCGGGTTGAAGGTGATCGACACGTAGAAGTAGGTGAAGAAGACGATGAGGCCGAAGTAGGCCGCCATGTAGAGCGGGTGGTCGCCGGTGACGAAGTAGCGGCTGACCCAGGTGACCCAGCCCGAGGTGCTCTCCTGGTTGAACTGCACCGCCATCGCGGGCAGGTAGAGCAGGGAGCTGGCGAAGATGACCGGGATGATGCCGGCCTGGTTGACCTTGAGCGGGATGTAGGTCGAGCTGCCGCCGAACATCTTGCGACCGACCATGCGGCGCGCGTACTGGACCGGGATCCGGCGCTGCGCCTGCTCGATGAAGATGACGGCCGCGACGATGACCAGACCGATGGCCAGCACGACGCCGAAGGTCCACCAGCCCTGGCTCTTGCCGACCTCCCACAGCGCGCCGGGGAAGGTCGCGACGACCTGGCAGAAGATGAGGATGGACATGCCGTTGCCGACGCCGCGCTCGGTGATGAGCTCACCGAGCCACATGATCACCGCGGTGCCCGCGGTCATGGTCACGACCATCACCAGGAAGGTCGAGGTGCTGTCGGAGTGCAGCAGGTCGAGGTTGCACTGCAGCAGGCTGCCGGAGCGGGCCAGCGCCACGATGCCCGTGGCCTGCAGGAGCGCGAGGCCGAGGGTGAGGTAGCGGGTGTACTGCGTGATCTTGGTCTGACCGGCCTGGCCCTCCTTCTTGAGGGCCTCCAACCGGGGGATCACCACCACGAGCAGCTGCAGGATGATGCTCGCGGTGATGTAGGGCATGATCCCGAGCGCGAACACCGTGAGCTGGAGCAGTGCTCCGCCGGAGAAGAGGTTCACCAGGCTGTAGAGGCTGGCGTTGTCGCCACTGGCAGCCAGGTCGATGCACTGCTGGACGTTGGCGACGTTGACACCCGGGGCCGGCAGCTGCGAGCCGGCCCGGAAGATCACGATGATCATCAGGACGAACAGCAGCTTGCGACGCAGGTCGGGCGTCCTGAAAGCATTGGCGAAGGCGCCGAGCACGAGTTCCTCTTTCTCCACACAGGTGTGGCTCCCAGGGCGTGCCCAGGAAGCCTCGGGAAGCCTAACAGGCGGTCTCCCGTCGGACCGGTCAGGTGCTCCTACAGCAAAGGCGCGGGAGCGCCGCCGAGTGGCGGTGCTGCCCGCGCCCTTGCGTCGGAGACTGCGTCAGACCGTGGTGGTCGAGCCGCCTGCGGCCTCGATCTTGGTGACGGCGGAGGCGGAGAACGCGTTCGCGGTCACGTCGACCTTGACCGAGATCTCGCCCTGACCGAGCACCTTGACCGGCTGGTTGCGGCGAACCGCACCCTTGGCGACCAGGTCCTCGACCGTCACGGTGCCACCCTCGGGGAACAGCGCGCTGATCTTGTCGAGGTTGACGACCTGGAACTCCACCTTGAAGGGGTTCTTGAAGCCCTTCAGCTTGGGGAGCCGCATGTGGATCGGCATCTGGCCACCCTCGAAGGCGACCGGGACCTGGTAGCGGGCCTTGGTGCCCTTGGTACCGCGACCGGCGGTCTTGCCCTTGGACGCCTCACCGCGACCCACACGGGTCTTCGCGGTCTTGGCGCCGGGAGCCGGCTTGAGGTTGTGAAGCTTGAGCGTCATGTCACTCGACCTCCTCGACCGTCACCAGGTGACGGACGGCCTGGACCATGCCCCGGATCTCCGGGCGGTCCTCCTTGACGACGACATCGCCGATCCGCTTGAGACCGAGCGTGCGCACGGTCTCGCGCTGGTTGGGCTTGCTGCCGATCGTCGACTTCATCTGCTGGATCTTCAGCTGAGCCATCAGGAGGACACCTCCTGCGACACACCGGCGGGGACCTCGATGCGCGCCTTGAGCAGCGCAGCCGGGGTGACCTCCTCGACGGTGAGGCCACGACGGGCCGCGACGGCCTCGGGCTGCTCGAGCATCCGCAGCGCCTCGACGGTCGCGTGCACGATGTTGATCTGGTTCGACGACCCGAGCGACTTGCTCAGGATGTCGTGGATGCCGGCGCACTCGAGCACCGCACGCACCGGGCCACCGGCGATCACACCGGTACCGGGCGCGGCCGGACGCAGCATGACGACACCGGCCGCCTTCTCGCCCTGGACCGGGTGCGGGATGGTGCCCTGGATGCGGGGGACGCGGAAGAAGTTCTTCTTCGCCTCCTCGACGCCCTTGGCGATCGCCGCGGGCACCTCCTTGGCCTTGCCGTAGCCGACGCCGACCAGACCCTCACCATCGCCGACGACCACGAGGGCGGTGAAGCTGAAGCGACGACCACCCTTCACGACCTTGGCGACACGGTTGATCGCAACGACGCGCTCGATGTAGGCGGTCTTGTCCGCGCCCTGGTTGCCGCGACGGTCGTCGCGTCCACGGCGCTCGCCACCGCGCTGTCCGCGCTGGGCTCCGCTCATGAGACTTTCCTCTTCTCTCTAGCTCTTCGTGCGATCAGAAGGTCAGGCCGCCCTCACGGGCGGCGTCGGCCAGGGCCGCGACGCGACCGTGGTACTTGTTGCCGGCGCGGTCGAAGACGACCCCGTCGACCCCAGCAGCCTTGGCGCGCTCGGCGACGAGCTCGCCGACCTTCTTCGCCTTGGCGGTCTTGTCGCCGGTCGTGGACCGCACGTCGGCCTCCATGGTGGAGGCGCTGGCCAGCGTCTTGCCCACCAGGTCGTCGACGACCTGGACGGAGATGTGCTTGGACGAGCGGGTGACGACCAGGCGCGGACGCTCTGCGGTGCCCTGGATCTTCTTGCGACCACGGACCTGGCGGCGCAGGCGCGCCCGGGTCTTGGTAGCGGTGTGCTTGTGGTTCGACAGCGCGATACCCATGGTCACTTACCAGCCTTTCCGACCTTGCGGCGGATGTGCTCGCCGGCGTAACGCACGCCCTTGCCCTTGTACGGCTCGGGCTTGCGGAGCTTGCGGATGTTCGCGGCGACCTCGCCGACCAGCTGCTTGTCGATGCCCTGGACACCGAGCTTGGTCGGACCCTCGACCGCGAAGGTGATGCCCTCCGGGGCGTCGAAGATGATCGGGTGGCTGTAACCGAGCTGGAACTCCAGCTGGGTCGGGCCCTTGGACAGGACCCGGTAGCCGACGCCGACGATCTCGAGCTTCTTCTCGTAGCCCTCGGTGACGCCCACGACCATGTTGTTGACCAGCGTGCGGGTCAGGCCGTGGAGCGACCTGGACTCACGCTCGTCGTCGGGACGCTTGACGTCGAGGACGCCCTCGCCCTGCTCGACGACGATCGGGGCGGCGACCGAGTGCGTCAGGGTGCCCTTGGGGCCCTTGACGGTCACGACAGCGCCGTCGATCGAGACATCGACTCCGGACGGGACCGGGACGGGGAGCTTGCCAATGCGCGACATGCGTTCTTCTCCTCTCGTCTCTCTCGTCACCAGACGTAGGCGAGGACTTCCCCACCCACGCCCTTCTGGTTGGCCTGGCGGTCGGTCAGCAGACCCTGGCTCGTCGAGATGATCGCGACGCCCAGGCCACCGAGGACCTTCGGGAGGCCGGTGTGCTTGGCGTAGACACGCAGGCCGGGCTTGCTGATGCGACGCACGCCAGCGATGGAGCGCTCACGGTTGCGGCCGTACTTCAGCGTGATGGTCAGCGTCTTGCCGACCTCGCCCTCGGCCGGGTCGGCCACGGCGTAGGAGGTGATGTAACCCTCCTGCTGGAGGATGTCGGCCACGCCCTGCTTGAGCTTGCTGTAGGGCATCGACACCGAGTCGTGGTACGCCTGGTTGGCGTTGCGCAGACGGGTCAGCATGTCTGCGATCGGGTCAGTCATCGTCATGATGTGGGTTCTTTCTCGAAGTGGTTTCGCCGCGCCGGGGCGCCGACGACCTTCAACGTGGGTGAGGTGTTACCAGGAGGACTTGGTCACGCCGGGGAGCTCCCCGCGGTGGGCCATCTCGCGCAGGCAGATCCGGCAGAGGCCGAACTTGCGGTAGACGGCCTTGGGCCGGCCGCAGCGCTGGCAGCGGGTGTAGCCACGGACCGCGAACTTGGGCTTGCGCGCGGCCTTGACCTTCAGAGCGGTCTTCGCCATGTCAGTTCTCCTTGAAGGGGAAGCCGAGCTGCTTGAGCAGCGCGCGGCCCTGGTCGTCGGTGGTCGCGGTGGTCACGACGGTGATGTCCATGCCGCGCGACCGGTCGATCTTGTCCTGGTCGATCTCGTGGAACATGACCTGCTCGGTGAGACCGAAGGTGTAGTTGCCGCGACCGTCGAACTGCTTGGGCGAAAGGCCACGGAAGTCACGGATGCGGGGCAGCGCGAGCGAGAGCAGCCGGTCGGCGAACTCCCACATGCGGTCGCCGCGCAGCGTGACGTGCGCGCCGATCGGCATGCCCTCGCGCAGCTTGAACTGCGCGATGGACTTGCGGGCCTTGGTCACGGTCGGCTTCTGGCCGGTGATCGCGGTGAGGTCGCGCACGGCGCCCTCGATCAGCTTGGAGTCACGAGCCGCCTCGCCGACACCCATGTTGACCACGATCTTGGTCAGGCCGGGCACCTGCATGACGTTCTTGATGTCGAACTCGGACTGGAGCGCCGGGAGGATCTCCTCGCGGTACCGGGTCTTCAGACGCGGCGGCACCTTGGCGGAGATCACCGGGTTCTCGGTGGTCTCGGTCATCTCAGATCTCCTTGCCGGTCTTGCGCGAGATGCGCACGCTGCGCTCGGCCTCGTACGTCGAGCCGTCGGGGCGCCGCTTGGTGACCTGCTCGCGCTTGAAGCCGATGCGGGTGACCCCGTCGCCCTCGACGAGCATCACGTTGGACACGTGGATCGGCGCCTCGGCGGTGATGATCCCGCCGGTGGTGCCCGCACGGCCGCCCTGGTTGACGACCTTGGTGTGCTTCTTGATCCGGTTGACGCCCTCGACGATCACCCGCTGCTCCTCGCGGAGCACCTGGATGACCTTGCCCTCGGCACCCTTGTCCTTGCCGGCGATCACCTTGACGGTGTCACCCTTCTTGATGTTCACGCTGTTCTTCCCCATGGCTCAGAGCACCTCCGGGGCGAGCGAGATGATCTTCATGAACTTCTTGTCGCGCAGCTCGCGGCCCACGGGGCCGAAGATGCGGGTGCCTCGCGGCTCGCCGTCGTTCTTGAGGATCACCGCAGCGTTCTCGTCGAAGCGGATGTAGGACCCGTCGGGCCGGCGGCGCTCCTTGACGGTGCGCACGACGACAGCCTTCACGACGTCGCCCTTCTTGACGTTGCCACCCGGGATGGCGTCCTTGACGGTGGCGACGATGGTGTCGCCGATCCCGGCGTAGCGACGGCCCGAGCCGCCGAGAACACGGATGCAGAGGATCTCCTTCGCACCGGTGTTGTCGGCGACCTTGAGCCGCGACTCCTGCTGAATCATTTTCTCTCCTGGTCGTCGTGCCGGTTCTCAGCGACGCGGTGGTCGGTGAGCCTGGCCGAACTTCATGGGTCGTTCTCGCCTCAGGGGCGAGGAGTCACTTGGCGCGCTCGAGGATCTCGACGACGCGCCAGCGCTTGGTGGCCGACAGCGGACGGGTCTCCATGATGAGGACCCGGTCGCCGATGCCACAGTCGTTGGCCTCGTCGTGGGCCTTCAGCTTGCTGGTGCGGCGCATGACCTTGCCGTACAGCGCGTGCTTGACGCGGTCCTCGACGGACACGACCACGGTCTTGTCCATCTTGTCGCTG
Source organism: Actinomycetota bacterium (assembly GCA_036341255.1). Classification (GTDB taxonomy): domain Bacteria; phylum Actinomycetota; class Actinomycetes; order Propionibacteriales; family Nocardioidaceae; genus Nocardioides. The sequence continues at coordinate 14,609 of JAYYWX010000010.1, forward strand.
ACCACGAGGCCCTCGCGGACCTTGCGGCTGTTCCGCTCCTGGGTCTGGCTCTCGCTCACTTCTCGTCCTCGCTGCTCGTGCCCGGCGCGGTCCGGATGCCGAGCTCGCGCTCACGCACCACGGTGTAGATCCGGGCGATGTCCTTCTTGACCGTGCGCAGCCGGCCGTGGCTCTCCAGCTGGCCGGTGGCCGCCTGGAAACGGAGGTTGAACAGCTCCTCCTTGGCCTCGCGCAGGCGGGACTCCAGGTCGACGTCGTTCAGGTCGTCGAGCTCGTGGGCCTTCACACCGTTGGCCATCAGAATTCACCCGCCTCTCGGGACACGAACCGGCACTTCATGGGGAGCTTGTGCATCGCGCGGCGCATGGCCTCGCGGGCGACGTCCTCGGGGACACCGGAGAGCTCGAACATGACGCGACCGGGCTTGACGTTGGCGACCCACCACTCGGGCGAGCCCTTGCCGGAACCCATGCGGGTCTCGGCCGGCTTCTTGGTGAGCGGGCGGTCGGGGTAGATGTTGATCCACACCTTGCCGCCACGCTTGATGTGGCGGGTCATGGCGATACGGGCCGACTCGATCTGGCGGTTGGTCACGTAGTGACCCTCGATCGCCTGGATACCGAAGTCGCCGAAGGCGAGCGAGGTGCCGCCCTTGGCCATCCCGTTCCGCTTGGGGTGGTGCTGCTTGCGGTGCTTGACGCGACGGGGCATCAGCATGACTCAGGCCTCCGAAGTGGTCTCGGCGGGAGCAGCGGTCTCGGCCGGGGCCTCGGTCTGCTGCTCACGGTCGGCACGGGTGGGGCGGTCGCCGCGCGAGCCACGGCTCGGACGGTCACCGCCGCGCGAGGGACGACCGCTGCGACCGGGGACACCGGCGCGGGCGGCGGCCTGCGCCTGGCGCTCGGCACGGGAGCCGGACACCTCACCCTTGTAGATCCAGACCTTCACGCCGATGCGGCCGAAGGTCGTGCGGGCCTCGTAGAAGCCGTAGTCGATGTCGGCACGCAGGGTGTGCAGGGGCACGCGGCCCTCGCGGTAGAACTCCGTGCGCGACATCTCGGCACCGTTGAGGCGACCCGAGCACTGGATCCGGATGCCCTTGGCACCCGAGCGCATCGTGGTCTGCATCGCCTTGCGCATCGCGCGGCGGAACTGCACACGGCCCGAGAGCTGCTCGGCGACGCCCTGGGCGACCAGCTGAGCGTCGACCTCGGGGTTCTTGACCTCGAGGATGTTCAGCTGGACCTGCTTGCCCGTGAGCTTCTCGAGCTCACCGCGGATGCGGTCGGCCTCGGCGCCGCGGCGGCCGATGACGATGCCCGGACGAGCGGTGTGGATGTCCACCCGCACGCGGTCCCGGGTCCGCTCGATCTCGACCTTGGAGATGCCGGCCCGCTCCATGCCCTTGCTGAGCAGCTTGCGGATCGCCACGTCCTCACCGACGTAGGACTTGTACAGCTTGTCGGCGTACCAGCGGGACTTGTGGTCCGTGGACACGCCCAGACGGAAGCCGTTCGGGTTGATCTTCTGGCCCATCAGGCACCCTTCCCGTTCTTCTTCTTCGCGGCGACGACATCGGCCGGCTGGACGGCCAGCGTGATGTGGCTGGTCCGCTTGTTGATGCGGGTGGCGCGACCCTGGGCGCGGGGACGCCAGCGCTTCATGGTCGGACCCTCGTCGACCATCGCCACCGAGACGACCAGGTCGTCGGCGTCGAGGCCCTCGGTGGTCTCGGCGTTGGCGACAGCCGACTCCAGGACCTTCAGGACGGTCGCGGCCGCGGCCTGCGGCGCGAAGGACAGCGTGGCGTGCGCCTCGCCCACGGGGAGGCCGCGGACCAGGTCGACGACGCGGCGCGCCTTCATCGGGGTGATGCGCGTGAACCGCGCGGTCGCGAAGGCACCGGGCTGGTCACCCAGCACCGACTCGCGACGGGCGCTCGTGCGCGTGCGCTCGGTGGTGCTCATCGACGGCGTCCCTTCCGGTCTTCCTTGACGTGACCCTTGTAGGTGCGGGTGGGAGCGAACTCGCCCAGCTTGTGGCCGACCATGGAGTCGGACACGAAGACCGGAACGTGCTTGCGACCGTCGTGCACCGCGATCGTGTGACCGATCATCGCCGGCACGATCATCGAGCGGCGCGACCAGGTCTTGATGACGTTGTGCGAGCCCTTCTCGTTCTCGGCGTCCACCTTCTTCATGAGGTGGTCGTCGACGAAGGGGCCCTTCTTCAGGCTGCGAGGCATGTCAGTTACTTCCTACCCTTACCGGTCTTGCGGCGACGGATGATCTGGGCGTCGGAGGCCTTGCGCTTGCGCGTGCGGCCCTCGGGCTTGCCCCAGGGGGAGACCGGGTGGCGACCACCGGAGGTCTTGCCCTCACCACCACCGTGCGGGTGGTCCACCGGGTTCATGACGACACCGCGGACGGTCGGGCGCTTGCCCTTCCAGCGCATGCGGCCGGCCTTGCCCCAGTTGATGTTGGACTGCTCGGCGTTGCCCACCTCGCCGACGGTGGCGCGGCAGCGCACGTCGACGAAGCGCATCTCGCCCGAGGGCATGCGCAGCGTGGCGCGGGAGCCCTCACGGGCGACCAGCTGGGCGCTGTTGCCGGCCGAGCGGGCGATCTTCGCGCCGCCGCCGGGCCGCAGCTCCACGCAGTGGATGGTGGTACCGACGGGGATGTTGCGCAGCGGCAGGTTGTTGCCGGGCTTGATGTCGGCACCGACGCCGGACTCCACGCGGGTGCCCTGGGCCAGGTCCTTCGGCGCGATGATGTAGCGCTTCTCGCCGTCGGCGTAGTGCAGCAGGGCGATGCGGGCGGTGCGGTTGGGGTCGTACTCGATGTGAGCGACCTTGGCCGGCACGCCGTCCTTGTCGTAGCGGCGGAAGTCGATGATCCGGTAGGCACGCTTGTGGCCACCGCCCTGGTGGCGGGTGGTGATCCGGCCCTGGTTGTTGCGGCCGCCCTTCTTGGGCAGCGGCACCGTCAGGGACTTCTCCGGCGTGGTCCGGGTGATCTCGACGAAGTCGGCGACCGACGAGCCACGACGGCCCGGGGTGGTCGGCTTGTACTTGCGGATAGCCATTGTCTGTTTCCTCAGTCCTCGCCCGGTCAGCCGACCTGGCCGAAGATGTCGATGCGGTGCCCCTCGGCCAGGCTGACGATCGCGCGCTTGGTGTCCTTGCGCTTGCCCAGGCCGTTGCGGGTGCGACGGGCCTTGCCGGTGCGGTTCAGCGTGTTCACCGAGGTGACCTTGACGTTGAAGATCTTCTCGACCGCGATCTTGATCTCGGTCTTGTTGGCGTCGGGCCGCACGATGAAGGTGTACTTGTTGGCGTCGAGGAGGCCGTAGCTCTTCTCGGACACGACCGGCGCGATCAGGACGTCGCGGTGGTCCTTGTGCAGGGTGCTCACTTGCTGGCCTCCTTCTCGGTCGTGCCGGCGCCCACGAAGGCGTCGTAGGCGCCCTTGGTGAAGACCACGTCGTCGGAGGCGAGCACGTCGTAGGTGTTGATCTGGTCGACGGCCACGATGTGCACCTCGGGTGCGTTGCGCAGCGAGAGCCAGGTGACGGAGTCGGTGCGCTCGAGGACCACGAGGAACTTCGTGCGGTCGCTCAGCCCGGCGAGGGCGGCGAGGCCGGCCTTGGTCGAGGGCTTGTCACCCTCGACGAGCGCCTCCACGACGTGGATGCGGCCGTGCTGGGCGCGGTCGGAGAGGGCACCGCGCAGGGCGGCGGCCTTCATCTTCTTGGGGGTCCGCTGGTCGTAGCTGCGCGGCTGCGGGCCGTGGACGGTGCCACCGCCGGCGAACTGCGGGGCGCGGGTCGAGCCCTGGCGGGCGCGACCGGTGCCCTTCTGCTTGTAGGGCTTCTTGCCACCACCGCGGACCTCGCCGCGGGTCTTGGTGGCGTGCGTGCCCTGACGGGCGGCGGCCTGCTGCGCGACGACGACCTGGTGGATCAGCGGCACGTTGACCGTGACGTCGAAGATCTCGGCGGGCAGGTCGACCTTGACGGTCTTGACAGACATGCTCAGGCCTCCTGGGTGGACTTGGCGGCGGAGCGGAGGACCACGAGGCCGCCCTTGGGGCCGGGAACGGCACCCTTGAGCAGGATCAGGCCCTTCTCGGCGTCGACCGCGTGCACGGTGATGTTCTGGGTGGTGACGGTGTCGTTACCCATGCGGCCGGCCATCCGGACGCCCTTGAACACGCGACCGGGGGTCGCGCAGGCGCCGATGGAGCCGGGCTTGCGGTGGTTGCGGTGGGCACCGTGCGAGGCGGACACACCGGCGAAGCCGTGACGCTTCATGGTTCCGGCGAAGCCCTTGCCCTTGCTGGTGCCGGTGACGTCGATCTCCTCGCCGGCGGCGAAGGTGTCGACGGCCAGCTCCTGGCCGACGGTGTACTCACCGGCGGAGGCGGTGCGGATCTCGACCACGTGGCGGCGCGGGGTCGTGCCCGCCTTGGCGAAGTGCCCGGCGGACGGCTTGGTGACCTTGCGGCCCTCGATCTCGCCGTACCCGATCTGGACGGCGTTGTAGCCGTCGACCTCGGGGGTGCGGACCTGGGTGACCACGTTGGTCGCCGCGGCGACGACGGTCACGGGGACGACCTTGTTGTTCTCGTCCCAGAGCTGGGTCATGCCGAGCTTGGTGCCCAGCAGGCCCTTCACGTTGCGTTCGAAAGTCATGTCGTCTGACCTCAGAGCTTGATCTCGATGTCGACGCCCGCCGGGAGGTCCAGGCGCATGAGCGAGTCGACGGTCTTCGGCGTGGGGTCGATGATGTCGATGAGGCGCTTGTGGGTGCGCATCTCGAAGTGCTCGCGGGAGTCCTTGTACTTGTGGGGCGAGCGGATGACGCAGTACACGTTCTTCTCGGTCGGCAGCGGCACCGGGCCGGCGACCTTGGCACCCGTGCGGGTGACGGTGTCCACGATCTTGCGCGCCGAGGTGTCGATCACCTCGTGGTCATAGGCCTTGAGCCTGATGCGGATCTTCTGTCCCGCCATAGGTCTCTCTCGTCCTTCTTCGTCAGTCCTGCCGCGTGCGTGTCCCGGGACGTCCTCGGGCTTGAGTCGGTCCCGCCCTGGCTCCACCCCCACTGCGGCCGACCCCCGCGGTCGGGCGTGTCGTACATCTTGAACAGACGTCCGCGCACGCCTCAGGACCGGGATCCTGCTGCTGTGTGCTTGTGGTGGCACCCGATGGTTCATCGGGCTGATCGGGTCTCGGCTCACATCGCTGCGAGTTCCACGCATCTCTGCGAGGGATGGTGGCCGCACGCGCGACGACTGAGAGCATCTGCACCAACTGGTGCGGGAGACACGATTCAGAAGTCAAGGTGTGGCACACCCCGGCGACCCGCCGGAGCAACCGGACTATCTTGGCAGACACCCCCGCCTCGAACAAATTCGAGGACGCACCCGGGTCCGTCGCGGTCCCACGGGGTGCCCCCACCCTCCCCCAGGAGCCTCCATGATCATCGACGTGCCCGCCGGCAAGGACCCGCTCACCTACGTGTGGGGCGAGCTCGTCCCGGGCATCGGCCCGGCCGCTGCCGCCTTCTCCGCCGCGGTCTACGCGCACTCCACCCTGGCACTGCGCGAGTTCGAGGCCGCCAGGCTCACGATCGCCCGGGTCAACGGCTGCCTGTTCTGCCTGGACTACCGCACCGAGCGGGACGGGGAGAAGGTCGAGGGTGGGTTCTTCCAGGAGATCAGTGCTTGGCGGTCCAGCACCACGCTGGAGCCACGGGTCGTCCTGGCCGCGGAGTACGCCGAGCGGTTCGCCACCGAGCACCACGGTCTCGACGAGGAGTTCTGGGCGCGGTTCAAGGCGGCGTACTCCGACCGGGAGCTGGTGGAGCTGACGATGTGCCTGGGCTCGTGGATCGCCTTCGGCCGGTTGAACCGGGTCACCGGTCTCGACGAGGTCTGCACGCTCCCCTCCCACGTGCCCGGGGCCTCGCGCTGACCTGTCGGGTCCCCGTCCCCGTCGGTCCGCGGGCCTAGCCTGGACCCATGCACGCTCCGGACCCGGCCTACGACCTGTGGGACGTCGACGACCCGGTCGCGTCCGAGGCGAGGTTCCGCGAGGCCGCCGCCCAGGCCCTCTCCCCCGCGCGCGAGGTGCTCCTGAGCCAGGTCGCCCGGGCGCTGGGGCTGCAGCAGCGCTACGACGAGGCGCACGCCGTGCTCGACAGCCTCGGCGAGCCCTCACCGGAGGTCCGCGTGCGACGGCTGCTCGAGCGCGGCCGGTTGCTCCGCTCGGCCGGTGAGCCGGAGGCGGCGCGACCCGCCTTCGCCGAGACCGTCGCGCTCGCGCGGGGCGCGGGGCTGGAGGCCCTGGAGATCGATGCGATGCACATGGCCGCGCTGGTCGCGCCGGTGGAGGAGCAGGTGCCGGCGACACAGCGGGCGCTGGCACGCGCACGCGAGTGCCACGACACCCGGGCCCGCGACTGGGACGCCTCCCTGCTCACCAACCTCGGGATGGCCCACGTCGAGCGGAACGACTGGAGGGCGGCCCTGGCCGCCTTCGACGCGGCCATGACCGCGCGGGCACGGATCGGCGAGGACGAGCGCACCCGGGTCGCGCGGTGGATGGTCGGGTGGGCGCTGCGCAACCTCGGCAGCATCGACGCGGCGCTCGACGTGCAGCGCACCCTCAAGGAGGACCTCGACGAGCTGGGCCTCGAGGACCCCTACGTCGACGAGGAGCTGGCGCTGCTGGAGTCGCTGATGGCCAACATCGACGACCTCGAGCAGCCCGGACCCGACGGGCAGCCCCGGACTGACGGGGACTGACGCGGACTGACGCGGACTGACGCGGACTGACGCGGACCGCTCAGACGCGGCGGTAGAGCAGGTCGGCGATCTCGCGGTCGACCGCGAGCCCCTTGCGCTCGAACCTCGTCACCGGGCGGGCGGCCCACCGCTCGACGCGACCGCCCTCGAGTGCCGGCTCGGCGTCCAGGGTCACGAGCATGTGCTCGGCGTACGGCGCCCAGTCGGTCGCCAGCCGCCAGACACCGCCGGGGCGCAACCGGGAGGCGACCAGGGCCGCGAACTCCGGCTGCACCAGGCGCCGCTTGTGGTGGCGCGCCTTCGGCCACGGGTCGGGGAAGAACGTCCACAGCTCCTCCAGGGCCCCCGGCGCCACCAGGTGCTCGAGGGACCACACCGCGTCGACGGAGCAGAACCGGACGTTGTCCGCCCCGGCAGCCGCGACCTCGGCGAGCGAGGCGGCGACACCCGGACGCCAGACCTCCAGGGCCAGGACGTTGCAGTCCGGGCGCTCAGCAGCGAGGACGCCGGTCGCCTCGCCGACCCCGCAGCCGATCTCCACGATCAGCGGCGCGGTCCGGCCGAACCGCTCGGCCAGGTCGAAGTCGGGCTGGTCGACGTCCTCGTCGGGGATCACCCACGCCTCGGCGTACGCGTCCCAGGCCTGCTGCTGGCTGGGCGTGAACCTGCTCCCCCGGCGGGAGTAGCTGAGCACCTCGCGCATCCGGCGACCGTCCTCGGTCAGCTTCTGGTGCGGCCGCGCGGGCGGGACGGAGTGGTTGCTGGTCATGGCCTCGTGGGTCTGTCTCGGCCCGGCTGCTCTCGCCGGCGGGGCTGTCGGGCCGGTGGCCCTGGTCCTCAGGTCCGCGGCCGTGGATCGCCGAGCCGGCGCATCTTCCCGGCGCGGCGCTCCGCGCAGAGGGAAGGATGCGCCCGCTCGGCTCCGGTCGCTACGTGACGGCTGATCCACGGCGAAGGGCCCCGCGGACTGCGCTGCGCGCAGCCCACGGGGCCCTCACCGTGGATCAGTCGATCACTTGGTGATCTTGGTGACGCGGCCGGCGCCGACGGTGCGGCCACCCTCGCGGATCGCGAACCGCAGACCCTCGTCCATGGCGATCGGCTGGATCAGCTCGACCGTCATCTCCGTGTTGTCACCCGGCATGACCATCTCGGTGCCCTCGGGGAGGGTCACGACGCCGGTCACGTCCGTGGTGCGGAAGTAGAACTGCGGGCGGTAGTTGTTGAAGAACGGCGTGTGACGGCCGCCCTCGTCCTTCGAGAGGATGTAGACCGAGGCCTCGAAGTTGGTGTGCGGGGTCGTGGTGCCCGGCTTGGCCAGGACCATGCCGCGCTCCACGTCCTCGCGCTTGGTGCCGCGGAGCAGCAGACCGACGTTCTCACCGGCCTGGCCCTCGTCGAGCAGCTTGCGGAACATCTCGACACCGGTGACGGTGGTCTTGGCGGAGGTGTCGCGGATGCCGAGGATCTCGATCTCCTCACCCACCTTGACGATGCCGCGCTCGATACGACCGGTGACGACCGTGCCACGACCGGTGATCGTGAAGACGTCCTCGACGGGCATGAGGAACGGCTTGTCGGTGTCGCGCTCGGGCTGCGGGATGTAGGAGTCCACCGCGTCCATGAGCTCGCCGATCGAGTCAGCCCACTTCTGGTCGCCGTTGAGGGCCGGGAAGGCCGCCACGCGCACGACGGGGACGTCGTCGCCGGGGAACTCGTACTCCGAGAGGAGCTCGCGCACCTCCATCTCGACGAGCTCGATGAGCTCCTCGTCGTCGACCATGTCGCACTTGTTCAGGGCGACGACCAGGGCGGGCACGCCGACCTGGCGGGCGAGCAGCACGTGCTCACGGGTCTGCGGCATCGGGCCGTCGGTGGCGGCGACCACGAGGATCGCGCCGTCCATCTGGGCCGCGCCGGTGATCATGTTCTTGATGTAGTCGGCGTGACCGGGGCAGTCGACGTGGGCGTAGTGACGCGCCTCGGTCTGGTACTCGATGTGGGCGATCGAGATGGTGATGCCGCGCTGGCGCTCCTCGGGGGCCTTGTCGATGGAGTCGAAGGGCGACTCCTCGTTGAGGTCCGGGTGCTTGTCGTGCAGCACCTTCGAGATCGCCGCGGTCAGCGTGGTCTTGCCGTGGTCGATGTGACCGATGGTGCCGATGTTGACGTGCGGCTTGTTCCGCTCGAACTTCGCCTTAGCCACTGGGGGCTCCTCCTGGTGTGGTTGTTACTTGACTCGTGGTTGAACTACGTGGTGCCGAGGGCTGGGACTACTCGCCCCGTGCCTTCTTGACGATCTCGTCGGCGATGTTCGAAGGAACCTCGGCGTACGAGTCGAACTCCATCGAGTACGACGCCTGGCCCGAGGTCTTCGACCGCAGGTCACCGACGTACCCGAACATCTCCGACAGCGGCACGAGGGCCGACACGACGAGGTCGCCGTGGGACTCCTCCTGCGCCCGGACCTGACCGCGACGGGAGTTGATGTCACCGATGACGGTACCCAGGAAGGACTCCGGGGTGGTCACCTCGACGGCGAACATCGGCTCCAGCAGCACGGGCTTGGCCATGCGAGCGGCCTCCTTGAAGGCCTGGTTGCCGGCGATCTTGAACGCGAGCTCCGAGGAGTCCACGTCGTGGTAGGCGCCGTCCTCGAGGGAGAACTTGACGTCCACCATCGGGTAGCCGGCGAGGACACCGAACTGCATGGCGTCCTGACCACCCTGGTCGACCGAGGGGATGTACTCCTTCGGCACGCGACCACCGGTGACGTTGTTGACGAACTCGTAGCCCGCACCGGTGCCGGTCTCGGGGTCGATGTTCGGCTCGAGGTTGACGACCACCTTGGCGAACTGGCCCGACCCACCGGTCTGCTTCTTGTGGGTGTAGGAGTGGCCCTTGACCTCGCGACGGATGGTCTCGCGGTAGGCGACCTGCGGCTTGCCGACGGTCGCCTCGACCTTGAACTCCCGCTTCATGCGGTCGACCAGGATCTCCAGGTGCAGCTCGCCCATGCCGGCGATGATGGTCTGGCCGGTCTCCTCGTCGGTCTTGACGACGAAGGTCGGGTCCTCCTCGGCCAGGCGCTGGATGGCGACACCCAGCTTCTCCTGGTCCGACTTGGTCTTCGGCTCGATGGCGACCTCGATCACCGGGGCCGGGAAGGTCATCGACTCCAGGACCACCGGGTTGGAGGAGTCCGAGAGCGTGTGACCGGTCTTGGTGTCCTTCAGACCCATGACGGCGACGATCTGCCCGGCGCCGACCGAGGCGATCTCCTCACGCTTGTTGGCGTGCATCTGGTAGACCTTGCCGATCCGCTCCTTGCGGCCGTTGCTGGAGTTCAGCACGGTGCCGCCGGCCTCCATGATGCCGGAGTAGACGCGGACGAAGGTGAGCTTGCCCAGGTGCGGGTCGGAGGCGATCTTGAACGCCAGCGCGGCCAGCGGCTCCTCGGTCGAGGGCTTCCGGGTGATCTCGTTCTCCGGGGTCTCCTCGGCGTTCGGCTTGTGGCCGGTGATGCCCTCGACGTCGATCGGGGAGGGCAGGTAGTCGACGATCGCGTCGAGCAGGGGCTGGACGCCCTTGTTCTTGAACGCGGTGCCGGTGAGGATCGGGTTCAGCTTGTCGGCCAGGGTCGCGCGACGGATCGCGGCCTTGAGCTCCTCGACGGTGAACTCCTCGCCCTCGAGGTACTTCTCCATGACCTCGTCGTCGGCCTCGGAGAGGGTCTCGAGCAGCTTCTCGCGGTACTCCTCGACCTTGTCGGCCATGTCGGCCGGGATCTCCTCGACGACGTAGTCCTCGCCCTGGGCGGTCTCGCCGCGCCAGACCTTGGCGTTCATCTCGACGAGGTCGACGACGCCGATGAAGTCGCCCTCGGCGCCGATCGGCAGCTGGAGGACCAGCGGGGTCGAGTTGAGCTTGTTCACGATCGAGTCGACCACGCGGTAGAAGTCCGCGCCGGTGCGGTCGAGCTTGTTGACGAAGCACATCCGCGGGACGGCGTACTTGTTGGCCTGGCGCCACACGGTCTGCGACTGCGGCTCCACGCCGGCCACGCCGTCGAACACGGCGACGGCGCCGTCGAGGACGCGCAGCGAGCGCTCGACCTCGACGGTGAAGTCGACGTGACCGGGGGTGTCGATGATGTTGATCTGGTGCTTCTTCCACCAGCAGGTGGTCGCAGCAGAGGTGATCGTGATGCCACGCTCCTGCTCCTGCTCCATCCAGTCCATGACGGCAGCGCCCTCATGAACCTCGCCCACCTTGTGGGAAAGGCCGGTGTAGAACAGGACACGCTCGGTAGTGGTCGTCTTACCAGCGTCGACGTGGGCAACGATACCGATATTGCGATAACGCTTGAGTGGTGTCTTTCGTGCCACGATGGAAGTCCCCGTTGTTTAG
>JAYYWX010000011.1:0-17936 GCA_036341255.1 Actinomycetota bacterium
ACGACCCGCCCCGAGGCGGTGTGCGCGATCGTCTCCTCCCCGAAGACGACCCGGACCCGCTCGCCCAGGGCGGCGCCCCACAACGCCGTCCTGAGCGAGTCGGAGTCGTGCGCCGGGCGGTCTCCCTCCGTACCGCCCGGCGACACGACGACCAGGGCATGGGCCTGCGCGAGGTCGACCCCCGCGCGCCGCTGCTCGGCCACCCTGGTCCGCAGGTGGGCCGTGGTCGCGAGGCCGGTGAGCGGGTCCTCGCAGGTGAGCCGGTGCAGGTGCCCGAGGGTGGTGTCGGCCCAGCCCTCCACGAGGGACTCCACCTCCTCGGGACGGGGCTCCCGACCCCGTGCCTGCTCCTCGGCCCGCAGGGTGCGCAGCGCCTCTCCCACGCTCGCACCGTCCCGCGCCAGGCGACGACCGACGTCCCGTGCGTGCTCGAGCGACGTGGGGCCCGGTGCCGGGCGGCGCAGCAGGTCTGCCAGCCTTCCCATCCGGTCCTCCTCATCGTCTGCTCTGGTCGTGCACGCCGGCGCTGTCCAGGGGTTCCGGGACGTCGGCCGCCGCCATCCATGGCGGGTTCTTCGGGGAGGGGACGCGGCCGCGGTGAGGTCATGACGCGGTTCTGGGGAAATCCTGGAAAGAATTTCTCCGACCGTTCCGGCGTGCTGTTCTGCCCACTCGTGCGTTGATAGGGGTGTGAGCGCCACCCAGGCGCCCGGGACGGTCCTGGACCGCTCCGACGCCGACCTCATCGACGCCGTGCGCGCCGGCGACCTGGAGTCGTACGGCGAGCTCTTCGCGCGCCACCAGGACTCCGCCCGCCGGCTGGCGCTGCAGCTCACCCGGGGCAGCGGCGACGCCGAGGACCTGGTCTCCGACGCCTTCGCGAAGGTGATGGAGGTGCTCCAGCGCGGCGGCGGGCCCGACGAGGCCTTCCGCGCCTACCTGCTGACCTCGGTGCGGCGCCTGCACGTCGACCGCACCCGCGTCACCTCACGGGTCCAGGCCACCGACGACATCGCGGCGTACGACGCGGGCGTGCCGTTCCACGACAGCGCCGTGGTCGGCTTCGAGAACGACGCGGCGGCCAAGGCGTTCGCCTCGCTCCCCGAGCGGTGGCAGCTGGTGCTGTGGCACACCGAGGTCGAGGGCGCCAAGCCCGCCGACGTCGCCCCGCTGCTCGGCATCAGCCCGAACTCCGTGGCGGCCCTGGCCTACCGCGCCCGCGAGGGCCTGCGCGAGGCGTTCCTCGCCGCCCACGCCACCCGCACCGAGGACCCGGACTGCCGTCGCACCCAGTCGATGCTCGGCGGCTACGTGCGCGGGAACTCCTCGCGCCGCGACAGCACCAAGGTCGAGGACCACCTCGAGGGCTGCCGCCGCTGCACCGGCATCTACCTCGAGCTCGCCGAGGTCAACAGCGGCATGGGCGCACTCCTGGCGCCGCTGCTGCTCGGTGGCGCTGCCGCGGGCTACGTCGGGTCCGGGGCCCTCGCAGCCACGACCGCGACCGGCGCGGGACTCGGCTGGGGCGGGTGGCTGCTCGCGCTGCCCGGCCGCGCCCGCGACGTCGCCCTGGCCAACCTCCCCGCGACCGCAGCGGCCGGCGTGGCCACGGCCGTGGTCGGGGGCAGCGTGGTGGTCGGCGTGGCGCGCTCCGCCGACCCCGTTGCGGATGCCCCCTCTGACATCGCCTCCGGGGCTGCTGCCTCGGCCCCGGCCGTCCCCGGCACGAGCCCGGCCACCGCACCGGAGTCCGACCCCGCGCCGGTCGAGCCGATCGACGAGCCCGTCGCCGAGCCCGTGGTGGAGCCCGTGGTGGAGCCCGTGGTCGACCTCGAGCCGAGCGCCTCGCCGCTCCCGGAGGAGCCGGAGACCCCCACCACCGCGGAGCCCACCGCGGAGCCGGAGCCGTCGCCCGAGCCCAGCCCCGACCCCGACCCCGACCCGGAGCCCACCCCGGAGCCCACGCCGACCACCGCACCGCGGGTCACCGCCCAGGGCTCGGCCACGACGGTGCTCGGCGTCACCTGGCGCGTCGTGCTGGACGTGACCTCCCTGCCCGAGGGCGCGGCCGGGCAGGTCCGCCTCACCAGCGACCGACCCCTGGTGGCCCTCACGCTCGACCCGCGGTGCGCCGGCCTCGCGCTCGGCCCCGCCACCTGCTCGCTGGGCGCGGGCACCTACACCTTCCGCGCCGTGCCGCTCCCCCTCGGCACCACGACCCTGACCTTCGAGGTCACCACCGACGACGGTGAGTCGCTCACCGTGCGGGTCCCGCTCAGCTGACTCCTCCACTGTCGGCCGGGAAGGCACTCACCCCAACAGGCGGGCATGGCCCACGCCCACCTGGGCAGGCTGCGCCCATGTCCATCAGCCGCACCATCGCCCGTCCGCTCCTCGCCTCCACCTTCTTCATCGGCGCCACCAACGCCCTCAAGCACAGCGACGCCATGGCCCAGAAGGCCGAGAGCGTGACCGACAAGCTCGTGCCGGTGCTGCAGAAGGCCGTGCCCGCGCTGCCGCAGGACCCGCAGACCCTGGTGAGGATCAACGCCGGCGTGCAGCTCACCGCCGCCCTCGGGCTGGCCACCGGCCGCGCCCCGCGCACCTGCGCGACCGTGCTCGCTGCCTCGCTGGTGCCCACCACGGTCGCCGGCCACCGGTTCTGGGAGGCCGACGACGACGCCTCGGCCCAGCAGCAGCGGCTGCACTTCGCCAAGAACCTCTCCCTCCTCGGCGGTCTGGTGATCGCCGCCGGCGACACCGACGGCAAGCCCGGCGTCGCCTGGCGCACCCGCCACCTGGCCAGGACGGCGAAGCGCGAGGCACGTCGCGAGGCGAAGCTGGTGTCGGCCCGCGTCCGATGAGCCGACCCGCGAGCCACGACCCGGCCCGACTAGGCTGCGCGGGTGCCTGACGCCCCGCTGCCCGACCCCTGGCCGGCACCGCGCGCCACCAGCCCCGTGGAGGCGACGGTCAGCCTGCCCGGCAGCAAGAGCCTCACCAACCGTGCGCTGGTGCTGGCGGCCCTGGCCGACGGGCCCAGCGTCGTACGCCGCGCGCTGCGGTCGCGCGACTCCCTGCTGATGGCGGCGGCCCTCACCGGACTCGGCTCGCACGTCGACACGAGCAGCGACGACTGGACGGTCACCCCCGGTGAGTTCGCGGGTGACACCGAGGTCGACTGCGGGTTGGCGGGCACCGTCATGCGGTTCGTGCCCCCGGTGGCGGCGCTGTCCCACGGCACGGTCTCCTTCGACGGCGACCCGCACATGCGCACCCGACCCATCGGCGAGGTGCTGCTCGCGCTGCGCCACCTCGGGGTCGAGGTGGACGACGAGGACCGCGGGGCGCTGCCGTTCCGGCTGCGGGGCCACGGGTCGGTGCGTGGCGGCCGCGTCGTGCTCGACGCCTCGCAGTCCTCGCAGTTCGTCTCCGCGCTGCTGCTGGCCGGCGTGCGCTACGACGAGGGCGTCGACGTGCGGCACGACGGCAAGCCCATCCCGTCGCTGCCGCACATCGACATGACGGTGGCGATGCTGCGCGAGCAGGGCGTGGAGGTCGACGACAGCGACGCCAACCGGTGGGCGGTCGCCCCCGGCCCGCTGCGTGCCCTGGACCGCACCATCGAGCCCGACCTCTCCAACGCCGGCCCGTTCCTCGCCCTCGCGGCCGTGAGCGGCGGCCGCGTCACCGTCCGGGACTGGCCGTCGGAGACCACCCAGGCCGGCGACGCGTGGGGCGAGCTGCTCACCACGATGGGCTGCGAGGTCGAGCACACCTCCGACGGGTTGCGGGTCACCGGCCCGGCGCCCGGCTCCCTCCAGGGCCTCGATGTCGACCTGCACGACGTCGGCGAGCTGACCCCGGTCGTCGCCGCGCTGTGCGCCCTGGCCTCGACCCCCAGCCACCTGCGCGGGATCGGCCACATCCGCCACCACGAGACCGACCGGCTGGCCGCCCTGGCCCGCGAGCTCGGGGGGCTCGGCGCCGACGTCACCGAGCACCCCGACGGGCTCTCCTTCCGCCCGGCGCCGCTGCACGGCGGCCTCTTCCGCACCTATGCCGACCACCGGATGGCCCACGCCGGCGTCGTGGTCGGCGCCGCCGTCGACCACGTGCTCGTCGAGGACGTCGCCACGACCGCCAAGACCTTCACCGACTTCGCCGGGGCCTGGTCGGCCCTCTTCGGGCGCTGAGGCGGGCGGGTCGATGAGCGGGCGCTACTCCGAGCACGACCACGAGCACTACGAGCGTCCGCGGCGACGGACCCGCCCCCGCACCAAGGAGCGTCCGACGTACGACGACGCGACCGACGCCGTCGTCGTGACCGTCGACCGGGGCCGGTTCACGCTGCACGTCGAGGACCGCGTCGTGATGGCGGTCAAGGCGCGCCCCCTGGGCCGCAAGGGCGTCGTGGTCGGCGACCGGGTCCGCGTCGTCGGCGACGTGTCGGGCGACGAGGGGTCGTTGGCCCGCATCGTGGAGGTCGAGAAGCGCTCGACGGTGCTGCGCCGGACCGCCGACGACGACGACCCGGTGGAGCGGGTGATCGTCTCCAACGCCGACCAGCTGGTGGTGGTGACCGCCCTGGCCGACCCCGAGCCGCGCCCCGGGCTGCTGGACCGCGCCCTGGTGGCCGCCTACGACGCCGGCATGCGACCCCTGCTGTGCCTGACCAAGGCCGACCTGGCCTCCCCCGACGCGCTGCTCTCGACGTACCGCTCCCTGGGCGTCCCCTGGGTCGTCACCCGCCGCGGCGGCGACCTCACCGAGCTGCGCGAGGAGCTCGCCGGCCGCACCAGCGTGCTGATCGGCCACTCGGGCGTCGGCAAGTCCACGCTGGTCAACGCCCTGGTCCCCGACGCCGACCGGGCGATCGGCCACGTCAACGCGGTCACCGGGCGCGGCCGGCACACCTCGACCTCGGCCTACCTGCTGGCACTGCCCGAGCACGAGGGTCGCCCCGGCTGGATCGTCGACACACCCGGCATCCGGTCCTTCGGGCTGGCCCACGTCCAGCCCGAGCACCTGATCGACGCCTTCCCCGACCTCGACGAGATGACCGAGGAGTGCCCACGCGGGTGCACCCATGGCAGCGAGGAGCCCGAGTGCGGGCTCGACGAGGCCCTTGCCGCCGGCACCGCCGACCCCGACCGGGTCACCTCGTTCCGGCGGCTGCTCGCCGCCCGCTCCGAACCCGTCTGGTGACGCCGAGCCGGCGTGTTGATGCGCCGGCTCGACCTGCTGCGAGCCCCGCCCAAGGGCTCAGCCGCCCCAGACCGCCCGGGCCCCGGCGTCACCCGTGAGCACGACGGCCACCACGGTGGCCACCCCACCGACCGCGGCCAGCAGCGGCAGGACGCGGGC
Source organism: Actinomycetota bacterium (assembly GCA_036341255.1). Taxonomy (GTDB): domain Bacteria; phylum Actinomycetota; class Actinomycetes; order Propionibacteriales; family Nocardioidaceae; genus Nocardioides. The sequence continues at coordinate 5,368 of JAYYWX010000011.1, forward strand.
GGCACGGCCCGTGCGCAGCGTCGTCGCGGCCACCGCCAGGAGCGAGAAGGCCAGGGTCACCCACAGCGCGAGGACCGCACGGTCCTCGTGGGTGCCGACCGCGGGGATGTTCGAGAGGGCCGGGTTGTCCTCGAGGTAGCTGTCGCCGCTGAGGTAGGCCAGCACGACGAAGACCGCCGCCAGGACCGCGGTGACGAGCGTGACGCCGCGCAGCCGCTCCCGCAGCGCGGGGACGGCGTACCCCACGGCCAGCAGGCCGGCCAGCGGGCCGAACACGACGGCCCCGTGGACGAGCAGGGCGTGGGCAGGCATCCCGTTGATCTCCATGGACCACCACCGTAGGGCCACCCGGGCCGGATGCACCTGAGGCTAGCCTGTGCGTTCGTGGCCACCCCCGACTTCACCGACGACCTCCGACTGGCCCACGTGCTGGCCGACGACGCGGACTCGCTGACGACCGCGCGCTTCAAGGCCCTGGACCTGCACGTGATGAGCAAGCCGGACCTCACGCCGGTCACCGACGCCGACCAGGCCGTCGAGGAGTCCATCCGCCGCACGCTGTCGCGGGTGCGCTCGCGCGACGCCATCACCGGCGAGGAGCAGGGCACCACCGGCAACAGCCAGCGTCGCTGGATCGTCGACCCGATCGACGGCACCAAGAACTTCGTGCGCGGCGTGCCCGTGTGGGCGACCCTGATCTCCCTGGTCGTCGACGACGAGGTCGTGGTCGGCGTCGTCTCCGCGCCCCAGCTGCAGCGCCGCTGGTGGGCCTCGGCGGGCGGCGGCGCGTGGACCGGCAAGTCGCTGCTGAAGGCCACCCGCATGCAGGTCTCCGACGTACGCCGCCTGGAGGACGCCTCCTTCTCCTACTCCTCCCTGTCCGGCTGGGAGGACCGTGACCGCCTCGAGGACGTGCTGTCGCTGATGCGACGGTGCTGGCGGACCCGCGCGTACGGCGACTTCTGGTCCTACATGCTCGTGGCCGAGGGCGCGGTCGACATCGCCGCAGAGCCCGAGCTCGAGGTCTACGACATGGCCGCCCTCGACGTGATCGTGCGCGAGGCGGGCGGGTCCTTCACCTCCCTCGACGGCAGCGCCGGCCCCTGGGGCGGCAACGCGGTGGCGACCAACACCCACCTGCACGACGCCGCGCTGGCCTTCCTCGGCGGCCTGCCCGACGACGCCGGGGACGACCCGGACCAGCCGCGCAGCGGCCCGGGCTCGGTCTCGGACCTGCGGGCGCGGCGCTCACGAGACTGACCTCCGCGCCGACGTCCACGAGAGCCGTCGGACCCTGTACGCGTGAGCGGCGTCACTTGTACCGTCGTGGCAACGCTCCCGTCCCCGACCCAGGAGGTCCCCCGTGAACATCGCCGCCGTGCTGGACGCCAAGGACCGGGGCCGGGAGGTCGTCAGCATCACCCCCGACGCCGGGGTGCGTGACCTGCTCGCCCTGCTCGCCGAGCACAACGTCGGAGCGGTCGTGGTCAGCCGCGACGGCCGCACGCTCGACGGGATCGTGAGCGAGCGCGACGTCGTGCGTCACCTGCACCACGACGGGACGGTCGTGAACAACACCGTCGGGGCGATCATGACCGAGGTGGTCGAGACCTGCCGTCCCGACGCCGGCCTGGACGAGGTGATGGAGACCATGACCCGGCGCCGGTTCCGCCACCTGCCCGTCGTCGGCGACGAGGGCCTGGTCGGCGTCGTCAGCATCGGCGACGTGGTCAAGCACAAGATCGGGCAGCTGGAGTTCGAGCGCGACCAGCTCGACTCCTACGTGCACCAGGCCTGAGGCCGCAGCTCCCCGAGGCTGACGCGGTGACCGCCGACGCGGATGTCGCTGTCGGCGTCGACGACCTGGCTCACCACGGGCGAGCCGTCGACGACGCACCCGCCGGCCAGCGCCTTGAGCACCGAGCGACCCTGCAGGTCGCGACCCAGGACGGCGTGGCGGGGACGCAGCCCGGGGAGCACCACGTCGCAGGCGGGGTGGGACCCGATGACCAGGGTCGCGGGCAGCCCGGCCACGCCCGTCGCGGGTTCGGCCGTGGGCACGGGGGCCGGCGCCGGTGCTGGGACGGGGGTCGGCAACCTGCGTGCTCCTCGCACGCCCCGCACGCCGCGGAGCAGCCGGCTTCCCGCCACGTCGAGCCCCGCGATGGCCAGGTCCTGGGGGCGTCCGGCGCGCACGGGCGGCAGCCCGGGCAGCCGCCAGGCCCCGCCCCGATCGGCACCACCCAGCGTGAGCAGCCGCCGGCCGTGGCGCTCCACGTGCAGCGAGAGGCCGTGGTCGGCCAGCAGGTCGGCCAGGGCACGGACACCGCCCCAGTCCACGCCCACACCGGCGCGCGGGGGTGAAGCGGCGCCGTCAGGGGCGAGGTCGACGACGACCTCCCGGCCGCGTCCGCGCACGCGCACCACGGCGGTGGTGCCGTCGGCGTGGTCGGTGGTGATCTCCAGGTCGATGTCGATGTCGAGGTCGAGGCCGCGCACGGACCCGCCCCCTGCCGCCGTGCTCACGCGTGGTCCTCGGCGTCACGACCGCTGACCGCGACGTGCCCGCGCACCCGCCACCGGGAGTGGCCCGTGGTGCCGGGCACCTCCACCTCGACGTCGGCGAGGTCCAGCCGGAGGGGCTGCCCCTCCTGCGCACCTCCCAGCACGCCGCCCACGGCGGCCGCGAGCTGGTCCCACGTCTCGATCCGACCGACCGTCGGGGAGCTCCCCATGCCAGACACCACCCTTCCACAGGTTCCTCAACAGGCTGTTGAGGTATAGCATCACAGATGTGAACACGACGTCTACCTCCATTCCGGTCCACCCCGAGAGCGGGTCGCTGAGCATCGGCGACCTCGCCGAGCGCACCGGCGTGGCGCCCGCGACCCTGCGCATGTGGGAGCAGCGGCACGGGTTCCCGGTGCCCCAACGCCTCGACAGCGGACACCGCCGCTACTCCCCCGCCGACGTCGCCGGCGTCCAGCAGGTCCTCGACCGTCGCGAGGCCGGCGCCCGGCTCGACGCCGCCATCGCCGACGTGCTGGCCGGTGCCCAGCGGGCCGCCGAGCCCCGGGCCGCGTCGGTGTGGGCCGAGTTGCGGCGACACCACCGCGAGGTGCCGGTCCACCGGCTCAGCAAGCAGACCCTGCTCTCCCTGTCGTGGGCCATCGAGGACGAGTTCGCCGCGAAGGCCGAGCGCGCCCACCTCTTCGGCCTCTTCCAGGCCGAGCAGTACTACCGTCCCGCCCAGCGCCGCTGGCGCGAGCTGTCGCGGGTGGCGGGCTCGGCGTACGCCTTCTATGCACCGCAGGACCCCGGCGCCCCCACCCCGCAGGGCGCGGTCCCCGTGCTCATCGACGACGACTCGCCGGTGCGCCGCGAGTGGGCGGTGGTGTGCGACAGCCACGAGCTGCCGGTGGCGCTGACCGCCTGGGAGCTGCCCGGGCAGGAGGGCGTCGCGGACCGTGAGCGGCTCTTCGAGTCCGCGTGGACCATCGACCCGATCGCCGTACGTCGCGCGGCGCGCACCTGCGCCGCGCTCGCCGCCGACGCCGGTGCCCCCGGCACGGCCGCGGTCCAGTTCGCCCTCGCCGACGACCCCGCCCCGGTGGCCGCCGACCTGGCCGCGGTCAGCGCGCTGTTCTCCCGGGTCGTGGCCTACGTCGACGACGGCCACCGCCCGCGACGATGAGCCGCGCCGACGGTCCCGAGGTCGTCGTGGTCGGCGCCGGCCTGGCCGGCCTGCGCTGCGCGCGGCGCGTGCAGGAGGCCGGGCTGGCGGTGGTCGTGCTCGACCGGTCCGACCGGGTGGGCGGCCGCGTGCGCACCGACGAGGTCGACGGGCACCTGGTCGACCACGGCTTCCAGCTGCTCAACCCCTCCTACCCCGCCGTACGCCGCTGGGTCGACGTCCCCGCGCTCGGGCTGTCACCGTTCCCGGCCGGGGTGCGGGCCGCGACCGATCACGGCACCGTGGACCTCGGCGACCCGCGACGCGAGCCCGGGTTGCTCCCGGCCAGCGGCGCGGCGGCGTTGCGCCGCCTGCGCGAGCTGCCCGCCCTGCTGCGCTGGGTGCGCCCGCTCCTGCGTCCCTCGCACCGCGGCCTGGCCGCCCGGCTGGCTCCGGGCCCCGGCGACGCCCCGGCGCGCTCGCTCGCGGAGTCCCTCGACGACGTCGGTGCCCACGGGGACCTCCGCAGGGTGCTGGAGGCCTTCCTGGCCGGCGTGCTGCTGGAGGGGACCGGGGCCAGCGACGCCCGGGTGGCGCGCCTGCTCGTCCGGTCCTTCCTCGACGGCAGTCCCTCGCTCCCCGCGCGTGGCATGCAGGCGCTGCCCGCGCAGCTGGCCGAGGGTCTCGACGTGCGCCTGGACCGCACCGCCCTGCGCGTCGACCCGCACGTCGTGCGGACGGTCGACGGGGAGCTGCGCGCCCGCGCCGTCGTCGTGGCCACCGACGAGCCGGCCGCCGCGGGGTTGCTCGGGTCCGCCGGCGCCCCGCAGCGCGGAGTCGTGACGCACTGGTGGTCGGCGCCTGCCGACCGGCTGCCCGAGCGCCGCGGGCGGCTGCACGTCGACGCCCGCAGCCGTCCCGCCGGCCCCGTGGCCAACACTGCGGTCGTGTCGCAGGCGGCGCCGTCGTACTCACCCCCGGGCCGCGCCCTGGTCCAGGCCTCGGTCGTGCTCGCGCCGGACCACGCGCTCCCGTCCGAGGGCGTCGTGCGCCGCCACGCCGCGGCCCTGCTCGGCACCGATGGCGGCTCGTGGGACGAGGTCGCGCGACACGAGGTGCGCGACGCCCTGCCGCCCGCGACTCCCCCGCACCACCTGCGCCGCCCCACGCGGCTGGAGCGCGGGCTGCACGTGTGCGGGGACCACCGCGACTCCCCGTCGATCCAGGGTGCGCTGGTCAGTGGCGAGCGCGCCGCGCTCGGGGTGCTCGCCGAGCTCGGGGTGCCGGCCCGATGAGCCCCGAGATGAGCACCGAGATGAGCACCGAGACCGCCCTGGTCCTGCTGACCGCCAGCGCCTGGGCCCACGCCGCCTTCCAGCTGACGGTCTCGACACTGGTCTACCCGGTGCTGGCCGCGACGCCGCACGCCTCCTGGCGTCCCGCGCACGACCGGCACAGCCGGGTGATCAGCGTCCTCGTCGTCCCCCTGTACGCCGCTGTGCTGGTCTCGACGGGCGCCGCGGTGCTCGTGGCCGGCTCGGCCGCGGTGTGGGTGGCCGCGGCGGGCGCCGGCCTCGCGCTGGGCACGACCGCGGCCGTGGCGGCACCGCTGCACGGACGACTCGGGGTGACGGGGCTGGGCGACCGGCGCCGTCGCGTGCTCCTGGCGCGGCTGCTGCGCGCAGACCGGTGGCGGACCGCCGGGGCGCTGCTGAGCGCGAGTGCCGCGACCCGCGCGCGGGTGTGAGTGTCGGCCCGGGGGTCGGCCCGGGTGTCGGCCCGGGTGTCGGGCGAGCCCGACAGCTCAGTCCTCGAGCGCCTCGAAGGCGTCGGGCCGCTCGAGCAGGTCGAAGCGGCTGGCCGGCCAGACCCGGGCGAACACCTTGCCCACGACCAACTCGACGGGCACGAAGGCGTCGGAGTCGTCGCAGGCCTCGCCCTTGCGTCCACCGCAGCGCAGTCGGTAGGAGGAGTCCGCGGAGTCGTCGCGGTGGTCGCCCATCACGAAGACCATCCCGTCGGGCACCGGCCCGGCGTCCCACTCGCAGGTGGAGAGCATCGGGCCGTCGCACTCGTCGTCGTTGAGCGTGAAGGCGGAGGAGTCCAGGGGCTCGCCGTTGACCAGCAGCCGGCCCTGCTCGTCGCAGCACTCGATGGTGTCGCCGGCCACGCCGATCACGCGCTTCACCAGGTGCCCGCCGGTGGGGTAGAGCCCGATCCGGCTCATCGCGTCGGTGAGCAGGTTGGTGGGCCCGGTCGACTCTGCGGCGCTGAGCCAGGCACCGGGGTCCTCGAAGACCACGATGTCGCCGCGCTCGGGGCTCCCGGAGCCCCAGTAGGACACCTTCTGCACCAGGATCCGGTCGTTGATCTCCAGCCCCGGCTCCATGGAGCCCGAGGGGATGTAGAACGCCTGGACCAGGAAGGTCTTGACGATCAGGGCCAGCACGATCGCCAGGCCGAGCAGCAGCAGCGACTCCTGCCACACCGGGATCCGGCGACGTGCGGACGGCGTCGGCGCCGCCGCCTGGTCCTCTTCGGACACGTCCCCTCCTCGGTGCCGCTGGTCCGGCCGGGGGGAACCATACCCGGCACCCCCGCCTCGGCTCGTCTCCTCGACACCGGGCCCGACAGTGGACCCGGTTAGGCTCGCGCCATGCAGAAGCCTGAGATCGACTTCCCCGACTTCGACCCGCCCGCCGACCTCGTCATCACCGACCTCACCGTGGGCGAGGGCGAGGAGGCCGCGGCCGGCCAGACCGTGTCCGTGCACTACGTCGGCGTGGCCCACTCCACCGGCGAGGAGTTCGACGCCTCCTACAACCGCGGCGAGCCGCTGCGCTTCCGCCTCGGCATCGGCCAGGTCATCCAGGGCTGGGACACCGGCGTGCAGGGCATGAAGGTCGGCGGGCGCCGCCAGCTCGTGATCCCGCCGCACCTGGGCTACGGCGACCGCGGCGCCGGCGGCGTCATCAAGCCCGGCGAGACGCTGATCTTCGTCGTCGACCTCCTCGCCGTCTCCTGAGCGAGGCCGACGCGTGACCCACTTCGGCGACCACCAGGTCTCCATCTACGCCGCCGGGATGCTCGCCGGGCAGACCCCGGCGTGGACCACCGACCTGGCCTCCCTGGAGCGCCACGCCGCCGAGGTGCTGCCCCCGGAGGCGCTGGGCTACATCGTGCCCAGCGCCGGGGGCGGCTCGACGGCCCGCGCCAACGTCGCGGCCTTCGAGCAGTGGCGCGTCGTGCCGCGGATGCTGCGCGACCACGCCACCCGCGACCTGTCCACCGAGGTCCTCGGTACGCCGATGGCCGCACCGGTCCTGCTCGGGCCGGTCGGCGTGCAGACCCTGGCCCACCCCGAGGGCGAGCTGGCCACGGCGCGCGCCGCTGCGGCCCTGGGGCTGACCTACGTCCACTCCACCCAGGCCGGTCACTCGATCGAGCAGGCGGCCGAGGCGAACGGCGACGGCGAACGCTGGTTCCAGCTCTACTGGCCGACCAACGACGAGCTCTGCGAGTCCTTCCTGGCCCGGGCGAGGGCGTCGGGCTACTCCACCCTGGTGCTGACCCTCGACACCACGCTGCTGGGCTGGCGCCCGAAGGACCTGGACCGCGGGTACCTCCCCTTCCTGGCCAACCAGGGCATCGCCAACTACACCTCCGACCCGGTGTTCTCCGCGATGCTGGAGAAGCCGGCCGAGGAGGACCCCGCCACCGCCGGGCTGGTCTTCGCCGGCGTGTTCCCCAACCCCGGCCTGTCCTGGGAGCAGCTTCCCTGGCTTCGCGAGCGCTGGGACGGCCCCATCGTCCTCAAGGGCATCCAGCACGTCGACGACGCCCGCCGGGCCGTCGACGCGGGCGTGCAGGGCATCGTGGTCTCCAACCACGGCGGCCGCCAGGTCGACGGGGCGATCGCCTCGCTCGACGTGCTGCCCGGCATCGCCGAGGCCGTCGGCGAGCAGATGACCGTCCTCTTCGACTCCGGGGTCCGCTCCGGGCCCGACGTACTCAAGGCGCTGGCGCTCGGCGCCGACGCGGTCCTGCTGGGTCGGCCCTATCTCTACGGGCTGGCCCTGGGCGGCCAGGAGGGCGTGGAGCACGTGCTGCGCTGCCTGCTCGCCGAGCTCGACCTGACCATGGGCAACGCGGGCTGCTCGACCCTCGCCGACCTCGTCCCCGACCTGCTCACGAGGAGCCCCCGATGAGCACCGCCCCCGACCCGTTCGACGTCGCGATCCGCGACGACTCGATCCGGCTGGGCCAGTTCCTCAAGCTGGCCAACCTCATCGAGTCCGGCTCGGAGGCCAAGGAGGTCATCGCCGCCGGGCAGGTCCTGGTCAACGGCGAGGTCGACCAGCGACGCGGGCGCCAGCTGGTCAAGGGCGACGTCGTGGAGCTCGGCGGTCAGGCCGCCCGGGTCAGCGACGAGTCGGCGTACGACGACCTGCCCTGGTGACGGGGTCGCCGTAGCCGCCGAGCCGGCGCCTCAATACGCCGGCTCGACCCACCCGAGTCGCCGATCTACAGCAGCACCACCACGGTGTGGATCAGCACGCCGACGAGCCCACCGACGATGGTGCCGTTGATCCGGATGAACTGCAGGTCGCGGCCCACGTGCAGCTCGATGCGCTCGGCGGCCTCCTTGCCGTCCCACCGCTCGATGGTGTGGGTGATGACCTGGGTCAGCTCGCTGCCGTAGCGCTCGACCGCGAAGACCACGGCGTCCGCGGCCAGCCCGTCGAGCCGCTCGCGCAGCGCGGGCTCCTCCACCAGGCGGCGGGCGAACCGCTCCAGCTCGGTGCGCATCCGCAGCCGCACCGCGCCCTCGGGGTCGTCGAGGGAGTCGGTCAGCGCGTGCCGCAACGCCTCCCACAGCGAGATCGCCGTGGCGATGACCTGGGGCCGGTCCAGCAGCCGCTCCTTGAGCGCCTCGGTGCGGGCCATGGTGCCCTCGTCGTGCTGCAGGTCCTCCGCGAGCTGGCGCAGCATCGAGTCGAGGGCCGCGCGGGCACGGTGGCGGGGCTGGTCGCGGATGTCGGCGACCCAGCGCACCAGCTCGAGGTGGATGCGGGAGGTGACCCGGTCGTTGATCGACGGCGGCGCCCACCACGGGGCCCGCTCGCCGATCACCTCGGTCACGGTGTCGGGGTTGTCGACCAGCCAGCCGTGCAGCTCCTCCAGCGCGAGGTCGACCAGCCCGTGGTGGAGGTCGTCGCGCATCGACTCCGCCAGCAGGTTGCCCAGCAGCGGTGAGATCGGCTCCTCCCGGAAGCGCGGCACCAGCGCGTCCTCGACCAGGCTGCGCACGTGCTCGTCACGCACCTTCGACAGCGCCACCCCGATGATCTCGGCGGCCTCCTCGGCGACCCGCCGGGAGTTGTCCGGCTCGACGAGCCAGTCCCCCACCCGGGAGGCGACCCGCGCACCCAGCACCCGTTCGCGCACGACCTCCTCGGAGAGGAAGTTCTCACCGACGAACTCCTCCAGGCCCCGTCCCAACTCGTCCTTGCGCCGCGGGATCAGTGCCGTGTGCGGGATCGGCAGGCCCAGCGGGTGGCGGAACAACGCGGTCACGGCGAACCAGTCGGCGATCGCGCCGACCATGGAGGCCTCGGCGCCGGCGTTGACGAACCCCCAGAACCCGTCCCGGTCGTGGGTGAGCACGAAGACCAGGGCGGCGAGCAGCAGCAGCCCCAGCGCGACGGCACGCATCCGGCGCAGGGCGTGGGCACGGCGTACGTCGGCAGCCTGGTCGGCAGCGAGGTCGCCGGTCGGGAAGGGCGCGGTGGTGGTCATCGCTGCAGAGTCTGGCGCACGCACCTGACAGACTGCCGCCCATGTCCGGCCCCACCCACGAGACCCAGCAACGCACCGTCATCACCTTCGGCACCTTCGACGTCTTCCACGTCGGGCACCTCAAGGTGATCCAGCGCGCCTCCGAGCTCGGCGACCGCTTGGTCGTGGGTGTGTCGGCCGACGCGCTCAACCTGCGCAAGAAGGGCCGGGAGCCGGTCTTCAGCGAGGGCGAGCGGATGGCGATCGTGTCCGCGCTCAAGCCGGTGGACGCGGTGTTCCTGGAGGAGAGCCTGGAGCAGAAGCGCGACTACATCCTCGAGCACGGTGCCCACGTCCTGGTCATGGGCGATGACTGGGCGGGTCGCTTCGACGAGTTCCGGGACGTGTGCGAGGTCGTCTACCTGCCGCGCACCCCCGCCATCTCCACCACCGCCCTGATCGAGAAGATCTCCGGCACGAGCTGAGGTCACCGCGAGCGGGACGGACAGGACTGACGTACCGTCGGGGGTGTCCGCCCCGCCCCCCTCCCCCCACGTGGCAACGCTCGGAAGGTCCCCCATGCGCCTGCTGGCCGCCCTCGCCTGCTCCTCGGCACTGCTGGCTGCCACGCTGGCGCCGTCGGTGACGACCGGTGCGAGCGCGGAGGAGCAGCCCACGGCCGCCCAGCAGGTGCTGGCCGAGGCGCGCGCACTGCTCACCGGCACGGACGGTGAGGGCCCTGCAGCCCGCCGCTCGACGGGCGAGCCCGGCGCGCACACCTCGCGCGAAGCCACGCTGGTGCTGCGCGACCTGCGCGCGGCGCTGCCGAGGCTGGGGGCCACCGACCGCGCGGCCGCCGAGTCGCTGCTGGCCCGGCCGACCGACGGTCGTGCCGACCCCGAGGGCACCGGCTACACCACGAAGTCCCAGCGGCGCTGCCGCGGCCACTTCTGCGTCCACTACGTCACCAGCACATCCGACCGGGCGACCAGCGCCTGGGTCGACAAGACGCTGAAGGTGATGAAGAAGGTCTGGCAGCGCGAGGTCGGCGACCTCGGCTACCGCGCCCCCCTGAGCGACGGCGCCCTGCCCAGCTCGCGCAACGGCGGCAACGGCAAGTTCGACGTCTACCTCGCCGACGTGGGCGCCGACCTCCTCTACGGCTACTGCTCCGCCGACTTCGTGCTGCGCAAGGACCGCACCCGTGCGGGCGGCTACTGCGTGCTGGACAACGACTTCAGCAAGGACCAGTACGGCGGCAAGCCGGGCAAGACCCTCGCGGTCACCGCTGCCCACGAGTTCTTCCACGCCATCCAGTTCGGCTACGACTACTACGAGGACCGCTGGTTCATGGAGTCGACGGCGACCTGGGTCGAGGAGCGGTTCGCCGACGGCGTCAACGACAACCGGCAGTACCTCGCCTTCGGGCAGGTCGCCGCACCGGACACCTCGCTGGACCTCTTCGAGCGGGGCGGCTTCGCCCACTACGGCAACTGGCCCTTCTGGGAGCACCTCTCCGAGCGGTACGGCGATGCGATCGTCCGCCGGACCTGGACCACCGCCCGTGGCTCCACCTACTCCACGCGCGCCGTCGAGAAGGTGCTGGAGGACAGGGGCGGCTTCGCCAAGCGGCTCGCCGCGTTCTCCGCCGCCAACCTCACCCCCGGCGACAGCTATCCCGAGGGCGACCACTGGCCCGCTCCCGAGCCGGAGGCGACCTGGACGTTCGGCCGCCGCACGGCCCCCCGCAGCGACGAGGTCGACGTCGACCACATGGCCTCCGCGTCCTACGTCGCGGTGCCGGACGCCACGCTGACCTCTGAGGGTTTCGGCGGTGCTCCGTACCGCCTGCGGCTCACCGTGGACGGGCCCCGTGCGAAGACCAGCCCGACGGCCTGGCTGGTGGTCCGCACGGTCGACGGCGAGTGGCGCAGCGAGCAGGTCGACCTCGACCGCAGCGGCTCGACCACCGTCACCACCCCGTTCACCGTCGAGAAGGTCGAGGCGGTCTCGCTGACTCTGGTCAACGCCTCCACCAGGTTCCGATGCGACAAGGACACCCCGGACTGGTCGTGCTTCGGCATCCCGCGCGACCAGGACCAGCCCTTCGCCGTGACCGCCGAGGTCTACCAGCGCTGATCGCCCCGACTGCTCAGGTCACGGACCGCTCACCCGATCGGATGGACTGGACGGGGGGGGCATCTCGGGAACCGTGTCCACGCCACACACACACACACACACACATCACGCCCGAGGAGAGCCCGATGACCCCCACCGGTCAGCCCGTCCCGACCGCTCTGGCCCGCCGTCGTACCCCCGCCTTCGTCGACGGCGCCTCCGTCGCCGCCGCCGGCCTCGTCCAGGCCGCGCTCATCCTGGCCGCCCCCGCGGTGGGTCACGGCCTGGTGGCGGTGCGCTCGCTGCGCGGCTCCGGCCTGGACTGAGCCCGCCCCGCCCGCGCCGCCCGCTCCGCCAGCAGCTCCACCAGCGGCGCCAGCACCGTCGGCGGACGAGCCGCGATGCGCACCCACTCGGGGCCCAGCCCCGGGAAGGTGTCGCAGCGCCGTACCGCCACACCGCCCGCGCGCAGGGACGCATGCACCCCGGTGCCGGGACGCGCCAGCACGAACGGCGCCGCTGAGGGCAGGTAGGGGATCCCGCACCGGTCGAGCTCGTCCTGCAGATCGGCGCGCCAGCACTGCATGTCGACCGCCCGTCGATGCCGCTCCGCCACCCCGCGCTCGCTGCTGGTCGCCGCGACCGTGGCCGCGGCGGCGGTCGAGAACGACCACGGCGGACGCATCCGGCGCAGTGCGGCGACGGACGTCGGGTCGCCCACGAGGTAGCCGGCACGCACGCCGGGCACTCCCCACGTCTTGGTGAGGCTGCGCACGACCACGAGCCCCTCGCGGCGCTCCCCGGCCCAGGACTCCTCCTCCCCGGGCACCGCGTCCATGAAGGCCTCGTCGACCAGGACCACCCGACCCGGCCGGAGCAGGGAGACGACCTCCTCGCGCGGGTGGAGGGTGCCGGTCGGGTTCGTCGGGTTGCCCACGACGACCAGGTCGGCGTGCTCGGGGACCGCGGCCTCGGCGATCGTCCGCCCCAGCGGCAGGAG
>JAYYWX010000012.1:0-12812 GCA_036341255.1 Actinomycetota bacterium
CCCCGCCGGGACCCGGCGGCCGCGGGGGGGCCGGGGGTGGGGGGGTGGGTGTGGGGGGGGGCCCCCCCCCCGACGTCGGGGACGGTCACATCGATGCCCGGGCTGCCCGCCCGCTCAGCCCAGCAGCCGCGCGACGATCTCGTGCAGCAGACCGTCCCCGCGCTGGGTCAGGATCGACTCGGCGTGGAACTGGATGCCGGTGTAGTGCGGGCCCCGCAGCACGTGCACGTCGCCGGTGTCGGCGTCCGCGTCGACGGTCACACCCTCGGGCAGCACGGTGTCGTCGCCGACCCGGCCCACGAAGGTGTTGTAGAAGCCGACCCGCTCGGTGCGACCGTCGACCTTGAGCGCCGACTGGGTGCCCTGGAAGACGATGTCCTTGTAGGCCAGCGGCAGTCCCAGGGTGTGGCACAGCGCCTGGTGGCCCAGGCAGACCGCGAGGAACGGCTGCTCGCGCTCGAGCAGCCGCTCGACGGCCGACCGCAGGGTCGCCATCTTGGGGTCGGCGTCGTCGCGCGGGTCGCCGGGGCCCGGCCCCACGATCACCAGGTCCGCGTCGTCGAGGCAGCCCTCGGTGTAGTCCTCGTGCCGCACCACCGAGCTCTCCAGGCCGAGGACCCCGAGCACGTGACACAGCATGTTCACGAAGTCGTCCTCGCCGTCGAGGATCACCACGCGACGGCCCGCGAGCACCGGGTCGGGCTCGCTGTCGGCCTGGTCGGTCAGCCAGAAGCTCGAGAGGCGCCGGTTGCGGCCATTGAGCGCGAGCAGCACGTCCTCGTCGTTGACCAGGCCGAGCAGCTCCTCACGCCGGGTCGCCGGCGCGTCGACGAGGCCGAACGCCGACAGGATGCCGCCTGCCTTGGCGTGCGTCTCGGCCACCTCGTACGCCGGATCCGAGTCCCTCACCAGCGTGGCGCCGGCGGTGACCGTGAGCCGGCCGTCGGGCGTGACGTCGGCGGTGCGGATGACGATGGGGCTGTCGAGCACCGGCTCGCCCTCGGGGTCGCGCCCCAGGATCGCCAGCGCGGCGCCGTAGTAGCCGCGCCCGTGGGGCTCGTACTCCTTGATCAGCCGGCAGGCGTTCTCGACCGGGGAGCCGGTGACCGTGGCGGCGTACATCGTGTCGCGCAGCACCTCGCGCACGTCGCTGCGGGTGCGGCCGGCCAGGAGGTACTCGGTGTGCACCAGGTGCGACATCGGCTTGAGGAACGGCCCGAGCACCTGGCCGCCCTCGTGGCAGATGTCGCACATCATCTTCAGCTCCTCGTCGACGACCATGAAGAGCTCGTAGATCTCCTTCTCGTCGGCGAGGAAGGAGAGCAGGTCGCGCTTGAGGTCGGGGGCCGGGGCGCCGTCGGGGGCCGCGACGTGCTTGGGCAGCCTGAAGGTGCCGGAGATGGGGTTCATCCGCACCTCGCCGCCGTGCACGCTGACGTGGCGCTCGGGGCTGGCCCCGACCAGGTAGCGGTCACCGGTGAAGAAGAGGAAGGTCCAGTAGGCGCCGTGCTCGCGCTCGAGCAGCCGGCGGAAGACGGTCAGCGCCTTCTCGGCGCTCCAGTCCGCGACGACCGCGCGGTAGCGGCGCCCGACGACGAGGTTGGCGCCCTCGCCCTGGCCGATCTCGTCGGTGATGATCTGCTCGACGACCTTCGCGTAGTCGTCGTCGTCGATGTCGAAGCCGCCGCGGTCGGCCAGCGCGACCTCGCCGTCGGGGATGGCGTCGAGGACCTCGGCGACGGAGTACTCCCGCTCCTCCTCGACGTCGACGACCACCAGCGGGGTGCCGTCGTCGTGCGCCTCGAAGCCGCGCTCGGAGACCTGGCGGAACGGCACCGCGACCAGCCGGTCGCAGGTGCGTCCCGGCGCCGGCGGCCCGGACTCCAGCGGCACGTCCATGATCGACTCGGCCACCCAGCGGCGGCCGCCGACCAGCCCGACGGTGTCCTTGCCGCCCACGCGGGTCGAGCGCCGGATCAGGGCCCAGGCCTCGTGCCCCTGCAGCGCGTCGATCGCGGCACGGGCATCGGGGCGGGGCTCACTCATGGCTGAAGCCTAGGAGGCGCCGCCCCCGGGCCGCCTCCCGGTTCCGCGGGAGCGAGACGGACCAGATCCTGGGGCGAGTAGTTCCTACTCAATCCCACGCTCCGGCCGCGCGCGAGAGTGCGGGCGTGACGTGCTCCCTCCTCACCCCCCTCGCGGTCACCGGCCTCCTGCTCGCACTCACCGCCTGCGGGGACGACGCCGACAGCGACGCCGCAGACGGCGCTCCCGCCGACGTGGCCGCCTCCGTCGCCGCCAGCGCCAGCACCGAGGTCGACGTGGAGGGCATGCTCGACTCGGTCGACGACTCCACCCTGCTCGGGGCGCTCGGCGAGGGGATCACCGGCGTGCTCCCGGGTGCCGGGTCGTACGCCGTCGCCGGGTCCACCCTCACCGTGACGATGGAGGAGGGCACCGCCGAGGAGGACGGCGACGCCTCGTGCAGCATCGCCGGCGGGGCCGCCTCGGCGCTGGGTGTCGGCCCGGACACCATGCTGGTGCTCGTCTTCCCCGACGGGGACGCGGTCTGCGAGATCTGACCGGGGTCCGGCCAGGGGTCCGGCCAGGGGTCCGGCCAGGGGTCCGGGCCGGGACTCCGAGCCGTGTTCCGGACCGGTCCAGACCGTAGCGACGCGAGCGCCTCCCCTCACTACGTTGCGGAGGCATGCCGACCTTCGGACGCGACGAGGAGCTGCAGTGGCTCCGCACCCACGCGCTCGAGGGCCGCGCCGTGCTCGTCACCGGCGACCCCGGCATCGGGCGCACCCACCTGCTCCGGGCCCTCGCGGCACAGCTCGACAGCGCCGGGGCGCCGGTCCATCGGGTGACCGGTGGTGACGGCGCCTCCGGCGTCGCCCTCGCCCCGTTCGCGCCGCTGGTCGTCGCGCACCTCCCGCGCGCCGTCGGGGAGCAGGTCTCCGACCTCGAGGTCTTCGGCCGTCTGCCGGCCGTGCTGGCACCGACCGGGCTGGTCCTGGTGGTCGACGACCTCCACCTCCTCGACAGCGCCTCCCAGGTGCTCGTGGCGCACCTCGCCCGCGCCGGCCTCACCCTGGTCACCAGCGCACCCGGGCGCGGCGACCTCTCCCGCACGCTGCGTGACGAGGTCGACGGGGCCAGTGCCCGACGCTGGAGCCTGCTCGACCTCGAGCCGCTCAGCGACGACTCGATCCTCGCCCTGGCCGCCGAGGAGGCCGGCGACGAGCTGACCGCACCCGCCGGCGCCTTCGTGGTGACCCACGCCGAGGGCAATCCCCGGGTCGCCACGGAGCTGGTCCGCGGCTGCGAGGTGCAGTTGACGTCGTACGGCGCGGAGCTGGGCGACCTGGAGGTCTCCCCGGGCCTGGAGGAGCTGGTCGGGGCGCGGCTGGACCGGGTCGGCGCCCAGGCCAGGGCGACGCTGGACCTGCTCGCCACGGCCGGTCTCGCACCCCGCGACATCGGGGCGTCGGGCGCGGTCGAGGAGCTGGTCGAGGCGGGGCTCGCGGAGGTCGACGCCACCAGCGTGCGACCGCGCGACCTCCTGGTCGCCCGGGTCCGCTCGGCCACCCTGAGCCCCCGCGAGCGCCGCCGCGCGGCGGAGCAGGTCGCCTGCTCGATGGAGTCGCGACCCGAGTGGGTCCACGTGGAGTGCCTGATGCGACAACGGGCCGGACTCCCCGTCGACACGGGTCGACGGCTCCGCGCCGCCGAGCGGGCTGCGGGGGCCCACCGGCCGGAGGACGTCGTCGAGCTGCTCGAACCCGTCGCCGAGGACGTGGTGTCCCCCCGCGTGGACCTGCTGCTCGGCAGCGCGCTCTCGGCCCTGGAGCGCACCGACGACGCCGAGCCGTTGCTGGAGCGGGCGGCCATTGGGCTGGAGGTCCCCACCCGGGTGCGGGCCGGACAGGAGCTCGGGCTGCTCCACGCCGTACGCCGCATGGACCCGGCCTCCGCCGTCGTCCGCGTCGAGAAGGTGGCCGACACGGTGCCCGACCCGGAGGCGCGGCTGCCACTCGAGGTCGACCTGGTGAAGTGGCGACTGATGGCCGGGCAGCCGCCCGCGGCGATGCCGGACGTGCCCGACCCCTCCGACGACGTCGCCCGCGCCAACGCGGCACTGCTCGGCGCGATGGTCGCGGCCCTGGACGGGGACCCGGAGGTCGCCAGGCGCGAGGTCGCCTCGGGAATGGACGCCGCCGCTCGGACCGATGCGGTCCCACCGCACACGACGGACCTGCTCCGTCTCTCCGCCTACCTCGCCGACACCTTCGACGGACGCCTGGCCGAGGCCGAGCGCCGAGCGCAGGCCCTGCGACGCCGCGCCGCCCGCTCCGCGCACCCCTCGCTGGGCATGTGGGAGTACGCCGTGGCGGAGATGAGCCTGCATGCCGGGCAGTTCCGCCGGGCCCGCGTCCTCGCCTCGCGGGCCGTGCGCCACCTCGCGTGGCGCGACTTCACCGGTCTGCGCCCCAGCGCATGCGCGCTCCTGGCCGCCGCCGTCGCCCGGCAGGGGCGCCCGGGCCGGGCGGCGACGATGCTCCAGGACCTCCCCGCCGACGCCGTCGCGGACGTCAAGGTGGCGCTGCACGTCGTCCGTGTCGAGGCCGAGCAGCTGGCCCGCGCCGGGGACCCCACGACCGCGGCGGACCGCCTCGGGCAGGTCGCCGAGCGAGCGATCGAGGAGTCCCATCGCCACCTCGGCCTCCTGGCGACGGACGAGAGCCTCATGCTCTGCCCCGACGCACCGGGCGCTCCGGCCCGGCTCGAGGTGCTCGCCGCGGCCGCCGACCTGACGCCGGTCCTCGGGCTGCTCTCGCAGCGCGCCGTCGCGCTACTCGAGCGCGATGCCGACCGACTGCTGGCCTGCGGGGAGCAGCTGCTCGACCTCGGGCTCGTCGGCCGCGCCGCGCACGCCTTCACCGCCGCCAGCGACCTGATGCAGGACACGGGACGGCGCGACGGCTCGGCCCGGGCCCACCGTCGCGCGGTGCTGGTCCTCACCGAGACCAGCGGGGCTGCGTGGCCGCTGCCGAGCCCGCCCCCGGTGCTGTCGGCGCGGGAGTTCGACGTCGCCCGACTGGCGGCGGCGCGCCTGCGCTCCCGGGAGATCGCCGAGCAGGTCGGCCTGTCGGTGCGCACGGTGGACAACCACCTGGCCAGGGTCTACCGCAAGCTCGGCATCTCGGGTCGCGACGAGCTCGGCGAGGCATTGGCCGACCTGTCCTGAGCCCCGGCCGGGACCGGGCGCAGCACGGCGTCCCTGCCCGCGCAACAGAGCAGTTCCTACTCAATCACTTCACTGAGCACCGTCTTAACCTCCCGCCGTCCCCTCTTCGACAGGAGTCCCCCACATGACCTCGTCCCGTTCCGTGGCAGCCCTGCGCACGCTGCTGGCGACCGGCGTCGCCACCGGCCTGGCTGCCGGCCTCGCGCTGGTCGGTCCCACCGGCAGCGCCACCGCCGCGCCCGTCCAGGGCTCCGTGCTGCTCGACGACTGCGACATCCTGCTCGACGGCAACCGGGTGTCCTCCGCCCCCGACTGGGACGTCGACCTGACCGTCGACCACCCGTCGCCGGTCGCGGTCAACGCTCCGGTGACCGTCGAGGTCGACGTACCAGACCTGGCCGGCGGCGTGTTCCCCGAGGACCTCTACGAGGTCGGCCTGGCCTTCTACCTCTACTTCGCCGACGAGAACGGCTACACCCGCCAGCTCGACGCCCGGCGCACCTTCGACACCTTCGACGCGAGCGCGCCGCTCACCATGGGTGAGTTCGAGGAGGACGAGGACTGGGGGTACCTCGACTCGGGTCGCTACGCGTGGTCGGTCACCGGCGTCGAGATCGTGCTCTTCGGCTACCGCACCAGCGACGACGAGCTGGTCACCTACACCTACGAGTGCGACGCCGACTCCACACCCACCGCGCTCTTCGACGTCGGGGTCTACGACCCGGACGCCCCGGCCGTCATCGTGCTGGACGCGTTCACCGCCACCCAGGGCGACACCTTCGTGGTCACCGGCGAGGACTTCCCGCGGGAGGCGACCGACGACCCCGACACCGACGTGGACGTCTACGTCGGCGACGACCTCGCAGCCTCCTTCGACGTCGACGAGATCGGCTCGTTCACCGGTGTCGTGCAGGTGCCGCAGTTCGCCAAGACCGGCAAGGCCGTCCCGATCCGCGCGGTGGCGGTCGGCGAGTCCGCAGAGGCAGCGCTCGCGGTCAAGGCCAAGAAGGCGAAGCTGTCGGCCAAGAACGCCAAGTCCGGCAAGAAGACCACCATCACCGGCGACGGCTTCAAGCCCGGCGACAAGGTCAAGCTGACCCTCAAGCGCAAGGGCAGGGCCAAGGGCACGACCTCCTACAAGACCACCGCCACGGCCGACGGCGACGGCGCCATCAAGAAGGCCGTCAAGCTCAAGAAGGCCGCCAAGGGCAGCTGGAAGGTCACCGCGAAGGGTCCCAAGAGCCACCGGACCGGCAAGACCTCCTTCAAGGTCTCCTGACCCCGCCTCCCACCCGAAGCACTGCTGACGCGCGGTCCTGATCCACCTGGTGAGTCAGGACCGCGCGTCGAGCGCTGAAGGGCTCAGCTCACCGTGGTCAGCAACTGCGTGGCGCGGGTGAGCACGACGTACAGCGTGGCCCGGCCGGTGGCCGACTCGTCCTCGATCTCCTGGGGCCGCACCACGACGATGCCGTCGAACTCCAGGCCCTTGGTGTCCAGGCCGGTCAGCACCACGACCCGGTCGTCGCCCGAGGGCGTCACCGAGGAGTCGACCGCGGCACGCGCGCCGGAGGCGTGCTCGGCGTGCTCGGGCCACGACGCCAGCCAGGCGTTGACCTCCGAGCGGCGAGCGGCGGGTACGACGATGCCGACCGTGCCGGCGACCTGCCCGACGATCTCGCCGACCGCCTCGCGGGTGGCCGCCTCGAGGTCGGCCACGCCCTCGCGGACGATCGGCTCGACCCCCGTCGACCGCACGGCCGTGGGCAGGTCGGCGTCCAGGCCGACCCGGCGGGCGTAGTCGGCGGCGAAGGCGTAGATCTCCGAGGAGTTGCGGTAGTTGGTCGAGAGGTGGAACTCGTGGACCGGCTTGCCCTCGAGCGCCTCGGCCCGTGCCTGTGCGGACTCCGCGGGCACCGGCCACGACGACTGGGCCGGGTCTCCGACGATCGTCCAGGTGGCGGTGCGGCCGCGGCGACCGACCATCCGCCACTGCATCGGCGTGAGGTCCTGGGCCTCGTCGACCAGCACGTGGGCGTAGGGGTCGTCCTCGATCCTGTGCGTCGGCGGCTGCCACGCGCGGCCCGACGGGGCGAACTCGCGGTCGGCGGCCGTCATCAGCTCGGCCACGTCGTGTCCGCCCTCGAGCAGCCCGGTGTCGTCGAGAGAGGCCTCGTCGTCGGTGCGCTGCGGGACGTCGCCGACGGCGTAGCGCAGCTCGTCGAGCAGCGGCACGTCCTGGATCGACAGGTCGGTCGCGCCCGCCCAGGACTTCACCAGCACCCGCTGCTCCTCGGGGCTCAGCAGCCCGTCGGAGACCCGGGCCAGGAAGTCGGGCTCGCGCAGCCAGCCGAGCACGTCGCGGGCGTCCAGCGGCGGCCACCAGTCGGCCACGAACTGCAGGAAGCGCGGGTCGTCGAGCAGGTCGTCGACCATCTTCTCCTTGCCCCGCTCGCGCCCGCGCTCGCTGCGGACCTGGCGCCACAGCACGTCGAGCAGCGCCTGCGGCACCCGCGGCAGCTGCCGGTTGCGGCGGCCCTGCGACATCAGGCTGCGGCGGACCCGGCCGAGGCTGCCGCGGTCCAGGGTGAGGACGTCGTCGTACCAGAAGATCCGGAAGTCGGTCGGGCTGCCGGGCGCCTGCTGACGCGCGGCGCGGCGCAGCACCTCGGCCATCCGCGCCGTCCCCTTGACCTCGGCGACGGTCGGCTCGTCCTGGCGCGTGGTGCGCACGCCGTCGACGACCTCACCGAGCGACCGCAGCGCGACCGCGGTCTCGCCCAGCGACGGCAGCACCCGCTCGATGTAGCGCATGAAGACGCCGGAGGGGCCGACCACCAGCACGCCGCCGGTCTCGTAGCGGCGGCGGTCGGTGTAGAGGAGGTACGCCGCGCGGTGCAGCGCCACGACCGTCTTGCCGACGCCGGGGCCGCCGGAGATCGCGACGACGCCCTTGGCGGGCGCGCGGATCGCCTGGTCCTGCTCGGCCTGGATGGTCGCGACGATGGAGTGCATGGTGCGGTCGCGAGCACGGGAGAGCTGCGCCATCAGCGCGCCCTCGCCGACGATCGGCAGGTCGAGGCCGTGGGCCTCCATCGCCTCGCCGTCGAGGAGCTCGTCCTCGACCCCGACGACCTTCGCGCCCGCGCAGCGCAGCACCCGGCGGCGTACGACGTCGTGCGGCGTGGCCGCGGTCGCCTGGTAGAACACCGCGGCGGCCGGGGCGCGCCAGTCGATCAGCAGGCTGTCGCGGTCGGCGTTGCGCAGCCCGATGCGGCCGACGTAGCGCGGCTCGGGATCGACGTCGGGGTCCATGTCGAGGCGGCCGAACACCAGCCCCTCGTGGGCGGCGTCGAGCTGGGCGATGCGCCGCGCGGCCTGGAAGACCATGGCGTCGCGCTCGACCAGCCCGCCCTCGTGGCCCAGGCGTCCGCGATCGTGGCCCTCGCGGGCCAGTCGCTGGGCCGCCTGGGAGGAGGCCGCCAGCTGGACGTACACACCGTCGACGTACTCCTGCTCACGCGCGATCTCGGCTGCTGCGAGGTCCTCGGTCACCGCGTCCTGCTCCCTGTCCACCGGGCCGCCACGGGGGCGACGGCACGCCTGCTGCTCCTCCTGCCGCGACGCCTGCGGGGGCGCGGGCAGCAAGCACCCGACTTTACCGGTCCCGGGGCCCGGACCGTGACCGGACGGGGGCCCTGGGACGGCCTCCACGGGTGTGGGGCTTCTCACCCACGGGCAGGCCCGCGCGGCACCACCGCGGACCGTCTCCACGAAGCGGCACTCCGTGGTCCTCCTCGCTACCATCGGCCACCGGCCCGCCGGAGCCGACGTCGACGAGGACGTCCTCCGTGCGTCGGGCCCGAGCCCCCCTGCACAGCCCGCACGACACGCTTCCCCGCGAGGACACAGGACCGACGTGAGCCAGCCCAGCACGCCCGCCCGCCTGCACCGGACCCTGCCCGTGGTGGCCGTCCTGCTGGCGATCGTCGCGACGTTGGCCCTGGCCGCCTCGACGATGAGCAGCCCGGCGCCCGCGGAGGACCCGCTCGCGGTGAGCGCCACCGCCCAGGCGCCGGTGGAGACCCCCGGGGACGAGCGGCCCAACATCATCTTGTTCTCCACCGACGACCAGCGCCTCGACGAGATGGTCTTCCTGCCGAAGACCAACGAGCTGATCGGTGCCGAGGGCCTGACCTTCACCGAGGCACTCACCCCGCACCCGCTGTGCTGCCCCGCCCGCGCGGAGCTGATGACCGGCCAGTTAGCCCAGAACAACGGCGTGCGCACGAACTTCCCGCCCGAGGGCGGCTACGAGGCCTTCGACCCGACCTCCACGATCGGCACCGACCTGTCGGCCGCCGGCTACAACACCGCGTTCCTCGGCAAGCCGCTCAACGGCTACCACCACAGCTACGGCCGCGACCCGGGCTGGACGCTGTTCAACGCCACCAGCCACGGGTACGCCGACTACTACAAGTTCGTGCAGTACGACAACGGCGAGCTGACCCGGGTCCCGGGCTACTACACCGACTACCTGTCGGAGAAGGCCGTCGAGTACGCCCACCAGCTCAGCAGCTACGACGCGCCGTTCTTCATGTGGGTCAGCCACTTCGGACCCCACCCGGCCAAGGGCCGCGAGGGCTGCCACGACGCCTCGTGCAAGAACGGCCCGCCGAAGATGTCGCCGGGCTACCGCGCGATGACCCGCCTGACCGGGCAGCGCCCGCACGAGGCCGAGGCCCAGGCGCTGGCGCGCGACATCATCTCCGGCCCGTCCTTCAACGAGAAGGACGTCTCCGACAAGCCCCACCTCATCCGCAAGCAGTCGCCCGCCGCCGCCCGCAAGGTCGTGCGCACCCAGCAGGCGCGGGCCGGCGCGCTGGCCTCGGTCGACGACGCGCTCGCGCAGCTGGTCGAGCAGCTGGAGGAGGACGGCGAGCTCGACAACACCTACATCGTCTTCATCACCGACAACGGCTACCAGCTCGGCGAGCACCGCTGGTTCGGCAAGACGCTGCCCTACGAGGAGAACCTCCGTACCCCCATGCTGGTGCGCGGCCCCGGCATCGCGCCCGGCACCACCACCGACTCGATCGCCACGATCGTCGACCTGGTGCCCACCTTCCTCGAGATCGCCGATGCCGAGTCCGGCCGCCTCCTCGACGGCGTCTCGCTGCTCTCGACCTGGCGCGGCGAGACCGACGAGCCCCTGCACCCGGGCGGCGTGCTCATCCAGGGCGGCGCCTACAAGCCGGAGACGGGTCCGCGGGGCTGGCTCTACCGCGGGGTGCGGACCGCCCGCTACACCTTCGTCCGCTACCACGACGGCTTCGTCGAGCTCTACGACCGCGCCAACGACCCCGACCAGCTGCGCTCGGTCGCCGGGCAGCCCCGCTACCGCGCCCTCCAGGCCGAGCTGGCCCGTCGCACCCGCCTGCTCCAGGACTGCGCGGGCCCCAAGCCCTGCAACCGCACGTTCGGCCCGCTGCCGCACCTCGGTCGCTGACCCCGGGACGGGGTGCCGCCGGCGTACGTCGGTGATCCGGCAGGATGCCCGCATGAGCGAGCAGCCCCAGGCCAAGGTCACCTACGCCGTCAGCGACGGTGTCGCCACGATCACCCTCGACTCCCCGCACAACCGCAACGCGCTCTCCCGGGCGCTGGTCAACGGGCTGTTCGAGGCCCTCGAGCGGGCGGCCGAGGACGAATCCGCCCGGGTCGTGGTGGTCGCCGCGACCGGCTCGGTCTTCTGCTCGGGCGCGGACCTGTCCGAGGCGGCCTCGGGCTCCATGGAGCAGGGGGCGCTGGAGATCGTGCGCCTGCAGCGGGTGATCCTGCTGCACCCCAAGCCGGTCGTGTGCCGTCTCCAGGGCCCGGTCCGCGCGGGCGGGACCGGCATCGTGGCCGCCGCCGATGTGGTGGTCGCCGCCGAGGGCGCGACCTTCGCCCTGACCGAGGTGAAGCTCGGCCTGGCCCCGGCTGCCATCTCGCTGACGGTGTTCCCCCGGATGACCTCGCGAGCCGCCGCGCTGAGGGCGCTGGGCGGCGAGGTCTTCACCGCGGCCCAGGCGCAGTCCGATGGACTGGTGACCGAGGTCGTGCCCGCCGAGGCGCTCGACGAGGCCGTCGCCCGGGTCACCGCGTCGCTCGCCACCGGCGCCCTCCAGGGCCTGCGCGAGACCAAGAGGCTCCTCAACGCCCCGCTCGTGGAGCACCTCGACGCCCACGGTCGCGACGTCGCCGCCCTCTCGGCCCGGCTCTTCGGCAGCGAGGAGGCCAAGCAAGCCATGACCGCCTTCCTCTCCCGCAAGCGCTGACGCCGAGCCGGCGCATCAATACGCCGGTTCGACCCACCCAGCCCGTCGAGCCGGCGCATCAATACGCCGGTTCGACGTCACACCCGCCTGAAACCGGGGTGGCTCCGAACCACCCCCATGAGCACCCCTATGCGCGGACGACTGACCTGGGCAGGTTTCGGCCTGCTCTCCACCCTCGCGGGCACCGCAGCCGGCCACCTGGTGGCCAGCTTGGACCGGATCGACTCCTCGCCGGTGCTCGCGGTCGGCTCGACCGTCATCGACGCCACCCCCACCCCCGTGAAGGAGTGGGCGATCCGGAACTTCGGCACCGCCGACAAGCCGATCCTCATCGGCAGCGTGATGGCCGGCGTCGTCGTGCTCGCCGCCGTCGCCGGCCTGCTGGCCCGTCGTCGCCTGGCGCTGGGCCTCGGCCTGGAAGGGCTCCTGGTGGCCGTAGCCACGGCCGCCGCCCTGACCAACTCCGGCGCGACCGCAGGTGACGCCGTCCCCGGCATCGCGACGGCCGTGGTGGGCCTCGGCACCCTCGCGTTCCTGGCCCGGAGGGCCTCGCAGGCCGCACCCGGAACGGCGGACGGCGCCGACGGTGACGCCGGGCAGGCGTCCGGCAGCAGCCGACGTGGCGTCCTCGTGGCGGCGGGCGTGATCGCCCTGGCCGCCACCGTGATGGCCGGCGCCGGGCAGCTGATCCGCAACCTCCGCGCCCGACCCGAGGACGTCACGCTCCCGACCCCCGACGACCCGGCCGGCGCCTTCCCGAAGGGCCTGGACGACCAGATCGACGGCATCAGCCCGCTGCGGGTGCCCAACGAGGACTTCTACCGCGTCGACACCCGCCTCGACACGCCCGTCGTCGACCTGGAGAGCTGGACGCTCACCATCGACGGCGACGTGGACCAGGAGGTGACGCTCACCTTCGACGACCTGCTCGAGATGGAGATCATCGAGCGCGACATCACGCTGACCTGCGTGTCCAACTCCGTGGGTGGCGAATTCGTCGGCGGCGCCCGCTGGCTCGGCGTGCGCCTCACCGACGTGCTCGACAAGGCCGGCGTGGGCAGCACTGCCGACCAGATCCTCTCCACCGACTTCGACGGGATGACCATCTCCACCCCGCTCGACCTCGCGACCGACGGCCGCGACGCGATGATCGCGATCGGCATGAACGGCGAGGCCCTCCCACGCGCCCACGGCTTCCCCGCCCGCCTGGTGATCCCCGGCCTGTACGGATTCATCAGCGC
>JAYYWX010000013.1:0-36822 GCA_036341255.1 Actinomycetota bacterium
GGCAGCGGTCAGACGGCGGTCGTCGTGACCTCCGGCGGCGTGGTCGGCCTCGTGGCCGCCGGCCTGCTCGGGGCGACGGGCGACGGGCTGCCGGAGACCTGGCAGCGGCTCAACACCGTGGCCGTGAACTCCGGCGTCACGCGGGTCCTCGTCGGCCCGCGGGGCACCCGGCTGCTGACCTTCAACGAGCACGAGCACCTCGGTGGGGAGCTGCTGACCTACCGGTGATCCACGGCGGGCCCCGCGGGTGGGGTCCGGGCGGGGACGCGCGGGTAGGTTGCGGCCGTGTCCGACCAGGCCCTCAACGCGCTGACCGCGGTCGCGCTCGGCGGCGTGGTGGCGGTGGTCCTGTTCATCCCGGTGGCGGCCTACGAGTACCGCCGGGACGGCCGGCTCGGGGCCGGCGACCTGACCACCCTGATCACGGGCGCGGTCTACGGACTGTCGCTGTGGACCTACACCCTGCTGCCGCTGCCCGACCGGGGCGACTTCCGCTGCCGGGTGGCTCAGACCGACCTGCTCGGCACCATCGGGATGATGGGTGCGCCGGACGACGGGGTGCGGGTGTTCCTGCGCGACCCGGCGGTGCAGCAGGTGCTGCTCAACGTGCTGCTGTTCGTGCCGCTCGGGGTCTTCGTGCGCCTGGTGCTGCGCCGCGGCGTGGTCGTCGCCACCCTGTCGGGTCTGGCCATGTCGCTGGCGATCGAGATGACCCAGCGCACCGGCGTGTGGGGCTTCTACGACTGCGCCTACCGCAGGTTCGACGTCGACGACCTGGTCGTGAACACCCTCGGGGCCCTCGCCGGGGCGCTGCTGTCGTGGCCGGTGCTGCGACGCAGGTCGGAGACCCCGCCGCCCCTGCCGACGCGGGTCACCTGGGGTCGGCGGATGGCCGGCATGCTGAGCGACGCGCTGTTCGTGCTGATGCTCGGCGGTGCGGTCGCCGTCGCCTGGCGAGGGCTGATGTTCTACGTCCTCGACACCGGCCCGCACCGTGCCGAGCAGTGGCTGCTGCAGTGGTCGGTGCCGTTCGCCGTGGAGGCGCTGTGCGTGCTCGGCCTCGGTCGCACGGTCGGCGAGATCGTGGTGTCCGTACGCACCGAGTCACCGCGCCGCTGGTGGACGGGTCCGGGCCGGCTGCTCAAGCTGGCCTTCGGCATCGGCCCGGTCTTCTGGCTGGTGCTGGCACCGATCCCCTACCGGGGGCAGCTGCTGGCGGCGTACCTGCTGCTCACGGTGGTGGCGACGTTCTGGACCCGCGAGCACCGCGGCCTCTCCCACGTCCTGTCGGGTCTGCGGCTGCGGGTGGCCGTGCCGCAGGGGACCGATGCGGAGGCGGGATCGGTGGCGCAGGCTGCGGGCCGGGAGGTGGAAGGTCCGACTGATGCCGGCTCGACCTGAGGGTCCGCGGTCGAGGGTTCGACCGCGACGTGCAAGGTCCGACTGACATCGGTCGACCCTTGCGACCCGCGCCGTCGCCCCCTCAGATCAGCTTCTTCAGCACCGGCAGCGGGGCGTGCTTCATCACGACCGACATCGGCGCCCACGGCAGCGCGGGGACGCAGGCGGAGTCGACCTGCTTCTCGATGGCGGCGACCATCGCCTTGACGCCCTTCTCGGTGGAGGCCATCAGCGGGGTGGACTGCTGGACCTTCTCGTTCATCTCCGAGGCGATGTAGCCCGGGTAGAGCACGGTGACCTTGACCTTCTTGGCCAGCGGGGTGCCGTGCAGCTCGGTGCGGATGCCCTCGGCGAGGTGGGCGACACCGGCCTTGGTGGCGGCGTAGGTGGTCATCGACTTCGGCATCCCGCGCATCGCCGACATCGACGACACCATCACCAGGTGGCCGTGGCCCTGGTCGCGGAAGACCTCCATGGCGGCCTCGCACTGGGCCAGCGCGCCGAGGAAGTTGGTCATCGCGGTCTCGCGGTTGGCGTCGGCGCGGCCGGTGCCGATCGCGGCGCCCTTGCCGAGGCCGGCGTTGACGACGTACCGGTCGAGCCCGCCGAGCTCCTCACGCATGGCCTGCGTCACGGAGGTGACCGCCTCGTGGTCGGTCACGTCGAGCGCCGCGATCGCGACGCGGCGCTCGGGGTGGGCGGCGAGGATCTCGGCGCGCAGCTCCTCGAGGCGCTCGGTACGTCGCGCGCAGAGCGCGAGGTCCTCCCCGTGGGCGGCGAGCTGGCGGGCCATCTCGGCGCCCAGCCCGGAGCTGGCGCCGGTGATCAGCGTCCTGGTGGCAGTGGTCGTCATGGGCCCATCCTCACCCACTGGTCCCCGGCCGCCCTGTCGCCCCCACGAGCCCGGGAGAGCGTCCGGCATCTTGGTCTCGGACAGGTAACTGTTGTGACCTGGCTCGCTAAGACCCTTGCTTTTTCCGGCGCGAGGGCGTGAGGTGCTGAACGCCTCGTGTTCACGTCCGGCCGGAGGGTGTCGGCGCGCGGGGGCTGATCTCGGTAAAGGAAGTATCCGTGTCGAAGAAGTTCTTCGGCGGGGCTCGTGCGCGCGCGCTCGGCCTCGCCTCGACCGGCCTCCTCGTCACCGGGCTGGCGGCAGCGATGCCGACGGCGCAGGCGGCGGAGGAGCCCACCGGGCCCACGACCTACGACTCCGGGCGGTACGTCGTCCTGCTGCGCGAGGCGCCCGCCGCGTCGTACGCCGGTGACGACTCCCGCTACCCGGCGACCCGGCCCACCGAGGGCGGCGCGTTCCGCGCCGACTCGCGGGCCTCGACCCAGTACCGCCGCCACCTCGAGCGTGAGCAGGACCGCCTGGCCCGCGAGGTCGGCACCGAGGTGCTGTCCAGCTTCACCGTCGCCAGCAACGGCTTCGTCGCCGAGCTGTCGGCCGACGAGGCCCTGGACCTGGCCACGGACCGCCGCGTGCTGCTCGTCGCCAAGGACGTCAAGCGCGAGATGGACACCTGGGAGACCCCCGACTCCCTCGGCCTGACCGGCCGCCGGGGTGCCTGGAAGGAGTCGGGCAACCGCAAGAAGGCCGGGGCCGGCACGGTCGTCGGCATCCTGGACTCCGGCTACTGGCCCGAGTCGCCCTCCTTCGCCGGCAAGCAGCTGACCTCCGCCCCGCAGACCAAGTGGGACATCACCATGTCCGGCGACGGCAGCACGCGGATGGAGAAGGCCGACGGTGGCGTCTTCAACGGTGCCTGCGAGACCGGCGAGGGCATGCCCGACCCGATCTGCAACACCAAGGTCGTCGGCGCGCGCTACTACTCCGAGGCATTCGAGGAGGACATCGCGACCACCGACACCGAGAAGGCCGAGACCGAGTTCCTCTCCGCCCGCGACGGTGACGGTCACGGCACGCACACCGCGAGCACCGCCGCCGGCGCCCTGGTCAAGGACGTCAGCGTCGAGGGCCGTGACTTCGGCAAGCTCTCGGGCATGGCGCCCGGTGCCGCGCTGGCGATCTACAAGGTCTGCTGGGAGGACACCGACCCGAACTCGGGCGGCTGCTACACCTCCGCCAGCCTGGACGCGATCGACGACGCCGTCGCCGACGGCGTGGACTCGATCAACTACTCCATCTCCGGCGCGACCGACACCGTCGTCGACGCCGTCGAGGTCGCCTTCGAGGGTGCGGCCGAGGCCGGCGTCTTCATCGCCGCCTCCGCCGGCAACTCCGGCCCGGACGCCTCCACGGTCGCCCACAACAGCCCGTGGCTGACGACGGTCGCCTCGACCACGCACGTGAACTTCGAGAACACCCTGGTGCTCGGCGACGGCCAGAAGTTCGCCGGAGCCTCGATCGCCGGGACCAAGATCCCGCGCACCCCGCTGGTCGACGCCAAGGACGTCGCCCTCGAGGGCGCCGATCCCGCCGAGGCCGAGCTCTGCGCGGCCGACACCCTGGACCCCGCGCTGGCCGAGGGCCTGATCGTGGTCTGCAAGCGCGGCGTCTACGCCCGTGTCGACAAGTCCGCCGAGGTCGCCCGCGCCGGCGGCGTGGCCAGCGTGCTGGTCAACCCCAGCGAGAACAGCCTCGACGCCGACTTCCACGTCATCCCGACGATCCACGTCGACGAGGTGGCCGGCGAGGCCGTCTACGCCTACCTCGAGTCCGCCGGTGACGACGCCGCCGCCCGGTTCGCGCTCGGCAACCGCACCGACAAGACGACCCCGCTGCCGCAGATCTCGGGCTTCTCCTCCCGCGGTCCCGCCGTCGCCAACGAGTCCGACATCCTCAAGCCGGACATCGCGGCGCCGGGCTCGAGCGTGCTCGCGGCCGTCGCTCCGCCGACGAACTCCGACCGCGACTACGACCTCTACTCCGGTACGTCGATGGCCGCGCCGCACATCGCCGGCCTGGCTGCCTTCATGCAGGGCCTGCACCCGGACTGGACCCCGCAGGAGATCCAGTCGGCGATGATGACCACCGCCAAGCCGACCCGCGACTCCGAGGGCGCCAAGAGCACCGACGCCCTGGCCCAGGGCGCGGGCATCGTGAACCCGAAGAAGTTCCTCGACCCGGGCTGGTTCATCAGCTCCAGCGCGCGGGAGTGGCGCGGGTTCCTCACCGGCCAGGGCCTCGACACCGGCGTGCCGGCACTGGCTCCCACCGAGCTGAACCTGCCGTCGATCGCGCAGGGCCAGGTCGCGGGCTCCGCCTCCTTCACCCGGACCCTGCAGTCCTCGATGAAGGGCACCTGGAACGTCCGGGTCGACATGCCCGGCTTCACCGCCGAGGCCCCCGCCACCCTGGTGGCCGGCCGCGTCGGTGACATCGAGGAGCTGCCCGTGACCTTCACCCGCACCGACGCCCCGCTGGGGGAGTTCGCGTTCGGCAAGATCGTCCTGTCCGGTCCCACGAAGCTGCGGATCCCCGTGGCGCTGCGGCCGGTGTCGGTCAAGGCGCCGCTGTCCGCGGAGGGCACCGGCACCGAGGGCTCCACCGACGTGACCATCACCCCGGCCCAGGACGGTGAGCTCGAGGTCGTGGCCAAGGGCCTGGCGAAGGCGATGACCCTGGACAGCGCCGTCGAGGGCGGCCAGCAGGTCCTCTCCGACTGCATCGAGGTCCCCGAGGGCGTCGACCACGCCCGCTTCGACCTCGACGCGATCGACGACACCGCCGACCTGGACCTGTTCGTCTACGCGGCCGAGTCCTGCGACCCGTCGACGATCTACGCGCTGGCCGGCCAGTCGGCCACCGGGTCGGCCGACGAGCGGGTCGACCTGACCGACCCGGCGCCGGGTGCCTACTACTACGAGATCGACGGGTACGCCGCCGGCGAGGCCGGCTCGCCCATCGAGTTCGTGATGGACACCTTCCTGGTGACCCCCGAGGGCGAGGGCGACCTGACCGTCTCCCCGAACCCGGTCCTCACCACCGCCAACGAGGAGACGACCTTCGAGGTCAGCTGGACCGGCCTGGAGGCCGGCACCCGCTACCTCGGTCTCCTGGAGTACGCCGGCGCCCTGGCGCCGACCGTGCTGGAGGTCGACACCACCGAGTGACGTCCCGGCGATCGTGGCGGTTGCTCGGCAACCGTCTCGAGACCCGGTGACCTGAGGCAGGGCGGCGATCCACGCGGATCGCCGCCCTGTCCGCGTTCCGGGCCCGTCACGAGGGGTCCGGAACGGGCAGGAGACGCGCCCTTGCATACCGAGTATGCGCCGGCGTACGCTCGTGCATACCGGGTAGGCATCTGGCCTCCCCACGCTCGGGAGGTGGGCCGATGTCGGTCAAGCACGCGCTGCTCTCATTGCTGGAGCAGGAGCCGATGTACGGCTACCAGCTGCGCCAGGAGTTCGAGGCCCGCACCGGCGGCACCTGGCCGCTCAACGTCGGGCAGGTCTACACGACCCTGACCCGGCTCGAGCGCGATGGCCTGGTGGCGCCCGCCGCCCACGACGAGGCCGCCGCGCCCGACGGTGGCGACGCGACGCGGACCACCACTCAGGTCCAGGTGCGCTACCGACTGACCGACGCGGGTCGCGACGAGGTCGCCACCTGGTTCACCACCCCGGTCACCCGTTCCCAGCCGGCCCGTGACGAGCTCGCGATCAAGCTGGCGCTCGCGGTCACCGTCCCCGGGGTCGACGTCGGCACGCTGATCCAGCGGCAGCGCAGCGCCTCGATGCAGGCGCTGCAGGACTACACCCGGCTCAAGCGACAGGCCGGCGGCGAGCAGGCTCGCGCCGACCTCGCCTGGGGCCTGGTGCTCGACTCGCTGGTGTTCGCCGCCGAAGCGGAGATCCGCTGGCTCGACCACTGCGAGGCACGGCTGCGTCGCGCGGCGACGACGGCGCCCCCGGTGGTCGAGCAGCGAGGAGCGCCAGCGACGAGCGGGCGTCGAGACCACACCTCCGCCGACGAGGAGGCGCGCCGATGACCCCCCGCGCCCTGCCCAGCACCGCCGCCCGCGACCTGGCGCGCACCGAGGATCGCTGGCTGCGCAGCAGCGCCGACCGGCTGCGGCGGCGGGCCCTCGAGCGCCGCGTCGCCCGCGTCGCCTCGGCCGACCGCCGCGCGCGTGACGGGGAGGTCGATCGATGAGCGCGCCCTCCCCCCGCACCGCCCCCGTGCTGCGGCTGGCGGACGTGCACCGCGTCCACGGCGACGGCGAGGCCGCCGTCCACGCCCTGCGCGGCGTCTCCTTCACGGCGTACGCCGGTGAGCTGGTCGCCGTCATGGGCCCCTCCGGCTCCGGCAAGTCGACCCTGCTCACCATCGCCGGAGGGCTCGACCAGCCCTCGTCGGGCTCGGTCGAGGTCGAGGGCACCGACCTGGTGGGCCTGGGCCAGGCCGAGCGTGCCCGGATGCGGCGCACCTCCGTCGGCTACGTCTTCCAGGGGTTCAACCTCGTGCCCGCGCTGACCGCCGCGGAGAACGTCGCTCTTCCGCGTGAGCTCGACGGCGTCCGCTCCGGGCGCGCCCGTCGCGACGCGCTGGCGGCGCTGGAGGAGGTCGGCATCGCCGACCTGGCCGACCGGTTCCCCGATGACATGTCCGGCGGCCAGCAGCAGCGCGTGGCCATCGCCCGCGCCATCGTGGGCGAGCGGCGGCTGGTGCTCGCCGACGAGCCGACCGGGGCGCTTGACACCGAGACCGGTGAGGAGATCCTGCGCCTGCTGCGTGCGCGCTGCGACGCGGGCGCCGCGGGGGTGCTGGTGACCCACGAGGCGCGGCACGCGGCGTGGGCCGACCGGGTGGTCTTCCTGCGCGACGGCGTGGTCGTCGACGAGTCCGGCAGTGCGCCGGTCGACGACCTGCTCGAGGCCGGGCACGCGTGAGCGGCCGTCTCTCGGGCGGGCGTGGTGGGTGGTCGCTGGCGCTGCGACTGGCCCGCCGTGACGCCATGCGGTCGAGGGGTCGCAGCGTCCTGACCCTGCTGATGATCGCCCTGCCGGTGGCGGCGGTCTCGATCGCCGACACCGTCTACGCGACCGCCGACATCTCCGGCGTCGAGGTCGTCGAGCGCCGAATCGGGGGCGGTCAGGCGTTCGTGGACGCCGGCTACGGCGCCGGCTCGACGGTCTTCCAGATGCCCGACCCCGACGACGGGATGGCGGTCCAGTCCCGGACCGGCAGGGGGTCACCCGACACCGTGACCCTCGACGAGGTCGAGGAGGTCCTCGGGCCCCGCCCGGCCATCACCTACGCGCAGGGCTCGGCCGTCTACGAGACCGAACTCGGGGTCGGCGACGTCGAGGTGCTCGAGACCGACCTGACCGACCCGCTGGCGGCCGGCCTGGTGGACCTCACCGACGGGCGCTGGCCGACGAGCACCGACGAGGTGCTGGTCAACGCCGACCTCCTCGAGCGTGGCCCCGGCCAGGCCCTGACCCTGCGCGACGGCACCGAGCTGCGCGTGGTCGGCACCGCCGAGAGCGGCTCGTACACCGACTACGCCCGCGCCTTCGCCCTGCCGGGCACCTTCGACCTCGGCGAGCCCACCCGGTGGGTCGTCGGCGGCGAGCCGGTGACCTGGGACGAGGTCCTGGCGCTCAACCGGCTCGGCGCGACCGTGGTGTCGCGGGCGGTGCTGGCCGACCCGCCGCCCGACAGCGAGCTGCCGATGGAGGTGCAGTGGGGGCAGAGCCTGCTCTCCGGGCCGGCCCTGACGATCCTGGTGCTCATCGTCGTGATGGTGCTGATCGAGGTGGTGCTGCTCGCCGGCCCGGCGTTCGCGGTCGGTGCCCGCCGCCAGGCCCGCACCCTCGCGCTCGTCGCGGCAGCCGGGGGGACGCCCGCCCAGGCGCGCCGGGTGGTGCTGGCCTCGGGGCTGGTCCTCGGCGTGGTCGCCGCCGTGCTGGGCGTGCTGCTCGGTCTCGCGCTCGCGGTGGCGGTGATGCCGGCCGCGCAGCACTTCTCCGGGCAGCGCTTCGGCCCCTACGACGTGGTCCCCACCCACCTCCTCGCCGTCGCGGGCTTCGGTCTGGTCAGCGCCGTGCTCGCCGCGGCCGTGCCGGCCTGGTTGGCGTCGCGGCAGGACGTCGTGGCCGTCCTGGCCGGCCGCCGGGGCGACCCGAAGCCGTCGCGTCGCAGCCCGCTGCTCGGGCTGGTGCTGATGGGCGCCGGCATCGCGGGGGCGACGTACGGCGGTGCGCAGGGCACCTCGGGGGGCGGGGAGGTCCCGATCGCGGTCTCGGCCATCGTGTGCGTGCTCGCGATGATCCTGCTCGTGCCCGTGGTGGTCGCGGCCGTCGCTCGTCTCGCGGCCCGCCTGCCGCTCCCGCTGCGCTTCGCCGCGCGCGACGCCGCGCGGCACCGCACCCGCACCGTCCCGGCCGTCGCCGCCGTGGCGGCCACGGTGGCCGGCGTGGTCGCGCTCGGCATCGCGGTCACCAGCGACGAGGCGCAGAACCGCGAGGGCTACACCGCGACCCTGCCCGAGGACGCCGCGAGCGTCGTCGACTACCGCCGTCGTCCCGACCTGGCCGCGCTGGAGCAACGCATCCGGGAGGTGGCCCCCGACGTGACCGTCGAGGTCGTGCGGGGCATCCCCGACAGCGGTCGGGCCTGGACCGAGGTGACCTACCTCGATCCTGACGGGGAGCGGGTCCTGACCGGGTGGAGCAGCCCCTTCGGCTCCTCCACCCAGGTCTCCGACGTCCTCCCCGACTCCATGGTCGGCGTGGACGACGACCAGCGCGCTGCCGCCGACGCGGTGCTCGCCGCCGGTGGGGTGGTCGCCTTCACCGACCGGTCCGTCGCCGCCGACGAGAGCCGGGTCCGGATGCGTCGCCACGCGGGCCGCGACCGCGAGACCTCGCGGGCCACCCTGCCGGCGGTCTTCGTGACCCTGGACCAGGCCTACCCGACCGCTCAGGGGGTGATGTCGACCGCGGCCGCCGAGCGCCTCGGGGCCGACGTCGTCGACACCGGCCTCTACCTCCCGGGCCCGCTGACCGCCGGCGAGGCCCGCGACATCGACGAGGCCGTCGCGGGGGAGGCGCGCAGCTCCAGCTTCTACGTCGAGCGCGGCTACCAGGCCTCCGACGAGACCGTCATCGTCCAGCTCGTGCTGGGCGGGCTGGGCGCCGTGCTGATGCTCGGCGGCACGCTCACCGCGACCTTCCTGGCACTCTCCGACGCGCGGCCCGACCTGGCGACGCTGTCGGCGGTGGGGGCGACGCCGCGGACCCGGCGCTCGGTCGCGGCGGCGTACGCGCTGGTCGTCGGCTCCGTGGGCGCCGTCCTCGGAGCGCTGGTCGGCGCGGTGCCGGGGATCGCCATCACCTATCCGCTGACCGGTCCCTATGACTACGCCAGCTCGGGTCAGGCGCTGGGGCCCTCGCACTACCTCGACGTGCCGTGGCTGCTCGTCCTCGCCGTCGTCGTCGGCCTGCCGCTGCTCACCGCGGCGCTGGTGGGCGCCACCGCGCGCTCCCGCCTGCCCCTCACCGCCCGTCTCGACTGAGCCCGACCCTCACCTCCCGCCGAGCCGGCGCATCAATACGCCGGTTCGACCTGCTGTCCCCGCCGAGCCGGCGTATCAATACGCCGGTTCGGCGTCTCGAGCAGAAAAAAGCAGGGTTGACTGTTTGTTAGTTGCTGTGGTGGGCTGCGCGGGTGACGACGAGCCAGGGCACCGCTCGAGCGGAGGGCCGCGTGCCCCAGGAGGAGCGCACCCGCGCGATGCGGGCGCGGCTGCTCGAGGCGACCGTCGAGCTGCTGGTCGAGCGCGGCTTCTCGGGTACGTCGACGACGTTGGTCAGTGAGCGGGCCGGCGTCAGCCGCGGAGCGCAGCTGCACCACTTCCCGACCAAGAACGACCTGGTCGTCGCCGCCGTCGAGCACCTGACCGAGGTCCGGGGGGCCGAGCTGGCCGCCGCGGCCGCGGCCGTCCCGACGCCACGCAGCACCCGCGCGGTCCTCGACCTGCTCGGCGACCACTTCACCTCGCCCGTCTTCACCGCCGCCCTCGAGCTGTGGGTCGCCGCCCGCACCGACGCCGACCTGATGGCCGCCGTCGGACCGCTGGAGCAGAAAGTCGGCCGCGAGGTGCACCGGCTCACCGTCGAGCTGCTCGGCGTCGACGAGACCGCCCCTGGTGCCCGCGAGCTCGTGCAGGCCACGCTCGACCTGGTGCGCGGCCTCGGCCTCGCCAACACCATCACCGACGACCGGCGCCGGCGCGAGGCGATCCTCGACCGCTGGGCCCTGACCCTCGACGCCACGCTGACCGGGAGGACCCCCTGATGACCAGCAGCTCGCTGCTCGACGACCTGCTCACCGACCTCACCGCGGAGGGCGACGCCCTGCGCGCCGTGGTGACCGGGCTCGAGCCCGACGACTGGCGCACCAGCACCCCCGCGCCCGGGTGGACGGTCGCCCACCAGGTCGCCCACCTCGCGTGGACCGACGAGCAGGCCGTGCTCGCCGCCCGCACCACCGACGCCGAGCGCTGGCCCGAGGGCAAGGCCGACTGGGATGCCGTCGTGACGGCGGCACTGGCCGACGTCGACGGCTTCGTCGACGCCGGAGCCGAGGAGCTGGCGGCGCTGCCGATCGACGAGCTGCTGGCCCGCTGGGACGCCGGCCGTGCCGCGCTCGGCGAGGCGCTGCGGGCGGTCCCCGACGGGGCGAAGATGCCGTGGTTCGGCCCGCCGATGTCACCGGCCTCGATGGCCACCGCCCGCTACATGGAGACCTGGGCGCACGCGCTGGACGTCTATGACGCGGTCGCCAACCCGGCCGCCGAGGGCGGTCGCCCGCTGCCGACCGACCGGATCAAGCACGTCGCGCACCTCGGCGTCCGCACCCGCGACTTCGCCTACTCCGTGCACCAGCAGGAGCCGCCGGCCGACCCGTTCCGCATCGAGCTGACCGCGCCCTCGGGCGAGACCTGGACGTGGGGCCCCGAGGACGCCGAGCAGCGGGTCAGCGGGTCGGCGTACGACTTCTGCTGCCTGGTCACCCAGCGCGTGCACCGCGACGACACCGACCTGGTGGCCGTCGGCGACGACGCCGAGCACTGGCTGACCATCGCCCAGGCCTTCGCCGGCCCCGCGGGCGAGGGGCGGGACAAGCGGTGAGCGCCACGACCCCGGCCAGCGGCCTGCTGGTCGGCAACTGCTCCGGCTTCTACGGCGACCGGCTCTCCGCGATGCGCGAGCTCGTCGAGGGTGCGCTGGAGGACGGCCGCCCGGTCGACGTGATCACCGGCGACTACCTCGCCGAGCTGACCATGCTGATCCTCGGCAAGGACACGATGAAGGACCCCTCGCTGGGGTACGCACGGACCCACCTGCGCCAGCTCGAGGACTGTCTCGGCCTGGCGCTGGAGAAGGGCATCCGGATCGCCACCAACGCCGGCGGGCTCAACCCCGCGGGGCTGGCGGCGAAGGTCCGCGAGGTCGCCGGCGGCCTCGGGCTCGACGTCGCCGTCGCCCACGTCGAGGGCGACGACCTGCGCCCGCGGGCCGCGGAGCTCGGGCTCGACGGCGCGCTCACCGCGAACGCCTACCTCGGCGGCTTCGGCATCGCCCGCGCGCTCGACGCCGGCGCCCAGGTCGTCGTCACCGGCCGGGTCACCGACGCCGCGCTGGTCGTCGGCGCCGGCGCCTCGCACTTCGGGTGGACCCCGGCCGACCACGACGCGCTCGCGGGCGCGGTCGTCGCCGGCCACGTCATCGAGTGCGGCACCCAGGCCACCGGCGGCAACTTCTCCGGCTTCCGCCAGCTGATGAAGGCCGGCATGGACCCCCGCCAGCCGCTCGGCTTCCCGGTCGCCGAGCTGCACGCCGACGGCTCCAGCGTCATCACCAAGCAGGCCGGCACCGGCGGCGCGGTCACCGTCGACACCGTCACCGCGCAGCTGGTCTACGAGATCCAGTCCACGCGCTACCTCAACCCCGACGTCACCACGCACCTGGACACCGTGCGGCTCGAGCAGCTCGGCCCCGACCGGGTCGGCATCTCCGGCGTCGTCGGCGAGGCCCCGCCGCCCCGCCTGAAGGTCTGCGTCAACGAGCTCGGCGGATGGCGCAACTCCATGGAGCTCGTGCTCACCGGCCTCGACGTCGAGGCCAAGGCCGACTGGGTGCGCGAGCAGGTCTCCCCGCGGCTGACCGCGGCCGAGGTCGAGTGGAGCCGGGTGTCGCTGCCGGAGACCGACGCCGACACCGAGGAGGCCGCCTCCACGCTGCTGCGCTGCACCGTCAAGGACCCCGAGCCCGGCCCCTGCGGGAAGGGCTTCACCGGCCCCCTGGTCGACATCGCGCTGGGCTCCTACCCCGGTTTCACGATGACCACCCCGCCGAGCCAGCCCACGCCCTTCGGGATCTACCGTCCGGCGTACGTCGAGCGCAGCGAGGTCGAGCACGTCGTCGTGCTCCCCGACGGCACCCGCGAGGTCGTGCCCGACCCCGAGGAGACCACCGAGGTCGACCACACGCTCGGCCTGCGCCCCAGCCCCTACCCGGCGCCGCCGGACACCCTCAACCGCCGCCTGCCGCTGGGCACGTTCGTGCACGCGCGCTCGGGCGACAAGGGCGGCGACGCCAACATTGGGCTGTGGGTCGCCCACGACGGGTCGGAGAAGTACGACGCCCGGGTGACGTGGCTGGCCAAGGTGATGAGCCCGCGCAAGGTGCGTGAGCTGGTCCCCGAGGCGGCCGACCTGCCCGACGACGCCATCGAGGTCCACTGCCTGCCCAACCTCGGCGCCGTCAACGTCGTCATCAGGGGCCTGCTCGGCGACGGGGTGGCCGCGTCCACCCGCTTCGACCCGCAGGCCAAGGGCCTGGGCGAGTGGATCCGCTCGCGCAGCGTGCACGTCCAGGAGGGATTGATGTGACCACCACGATCACCAACGACAGCGACGTCTTCGCGCTGGGGGCGGAGTTCGCCCGCCGCGAGGTCGCCCCGCACCTGCAGGAGTGGGAGGACGCCGGCTCGCTGCCACGCGAGCTGCACGCCGCCGCGGCCAAGCAGGGCCTGATCGGCCTCGGCTTCCCCGAGTCCGTCGGCGGCTCCGGTGGCGACCTGCTCGACACCGTCGACTGCCAGGAGGGCATCCTCTCCGAGGGGGGCTCCAGCGGCCTGCTGGCCGGGCTCTTCACCTCCGGGATCGCGCTGCCGCACATGGTCGCCGCCGCCGAGCGCGGCGAGGGCCACGAGGGCGGCTCGAGCCTGGTGGACCGCTTCGTGCGGCCGACCCTGGCCGGGGAGGCGATCGGCTCGCTGGCCATCACCGAGCCGGGCGGTGGCTCCGACGTCGCGGGCATCCGCACCACCGCCGTACGCGACGGTGATCACTACGTCGTCAACGGGGCCAAGACCTTCATCACCTCCGGCACCCGCGCCGACTTCGTCACCACCGCGGTCCGCACCGGCGGGCCGGGGCACGCGGGCGTGAGCCTGCTGGTGGTCGAGAAGGGCACGCCGGGCTTCACCGTCGACCGGGCGCTGACCAAGATGGGCTGGCACTGCTCCGACACCGCCCAGCTGTCGTACGTCGACGTGCGGGTGCCGGTCGAGAACCTCGTCGGCCACGAGAACGCCGGTTTCTACCAGATCGCCGAGCAGTTCGTCGTCGAGCGGATCGCGCTGGCCGTGCACGGCTACGGCATCGCCGCGCGGGCACTCGACCTGACCGCGGCGTACTGCCAGGAGCGCGACACCTTCGGCAAGCCGCTGGTCGCCAACCAGGTGGTGCGGCACGCGCTGGTCGAGATGCGCCGCCAGGTCGAGGTGGCGCGGGCCTACACCCGCGAGGTCGCCCGCCGTCACGTGGCCGGCGAGAACGTCATCGCCGAGGCATGCCTGGCCAAGGAGACCGCCTGCAACACCGCGACGTACGT
Source organism: Actinomycetota bacterium (assembly GCA_036341255.1). GTDB lineage: Bacteria > Actinomycetota > Actinomycetes > Propionibacteriales > Nocardioidaceae > Nocardioides. Next base: position 14,275 of record JAYYWX010000013.1, read on the forward strand.
GTGCGACAAGGCGGTGCAGCTGCACGGCGGCACCGGCTACATGCACGGCACCGAGGTGGAGCGGCACTACCGCGACGCCCGGCTGCTGCCCATCGGCGGTGGCGCCACCGAGGTCCTCACCGACCTCGCGGCCAAGCTGCTCGGCTACACCCCCACCCGAGGAGATCGCTCATGAGCATCGGACAGCCCACCGGATCGGTCACCGTGACCATCGCCGCCCCGCCCGAGCAGGTGTGGGACCTGGTCACCGACGTGACCCGCATCGGGGAGTTCTCCCCGGAGACCTTCGAGGGCAAGTGGACCCGCGGGTCGACCGGCCCCGAGGTCGGCGCCCACTTCGCCGGGCACGTGAAGCGCAACGGCGTGGGCCCGACGTACTGGTCTCCCTGCAAGGTCACCGTGTGTGACCCGCCCGGAGGCGACGGCCCGGCGGTGTTCGAGTTCTCCGTCGGCACCGACTCGGTGCAGCTCAACAACTGGGGCTACCGGATCGAGCCCGACGGCGCCGGGGGCTCGAAGGTCACCGAGTACTTCCGCCTCGAGGCCGCGCTGCCGATGCGCCTCTACTGGCTGCTGCTGGGTTGGGCCCGCGGCAAGACCAACGAGAAGGGCATGCGCACGACGCTGGAGAGGATGAAGGCGGTGCTGGAGAAGTGAGCGACACCGCCACCGACACAGAGGTGGTCGAGCAGGGAGCGGAGCGACCGGGCGTCGAGACCACCCCCGAGACCCCGTCCCACCGCGAGGCGATGCTGGACAAGATCGCCGCGCTGCACGCCGAGCAGGCCAAGGCGATCGCCGGCGGCGGCGAGAAGTCCGTCGCCCGCCACCACGCCCGCGGCAAGCTGCTGCCCCGCGAGCGCATCGAGCTGCTCATCGACGAGGGGACCGCGTTCCTCGAGCTCTCACCGCTCGCCGCGTGGGGCTCGGACTTCCCGGTCGGCGCGAGCGTCGTCACCGGCATCGGCGTCGTCGAGGGCGTCGAGGTGATGATCAGCGCCAACGACCCGTCGGTGAAGGGCGGCGCCTCGAACCCGTGGACGGTGAAGAAGATCTTCCGGGCCGCGCAGATCGCCCAGGAGAACGGGCTGCCGACGGTCTCGCTGGTGGAGTCCGGCGGGGCGGACCTGCCGACGCAGAAGGAGATCTTCATCCCCGGCGGCAAGCTGTTCCGCGACCTGACCCGCGCCAGCGCCCGCAAGGAGCCCACGGTCGCGCTGGTCTTCGGCAACTCCACCGCCGGCGGCGCCTACGTGCCCGGCATGAGCGACTACACCGTCATGGTCAAGGAGCAGGCCAAGGTCTTCCTCGGCGGCCCGCCGCTGGTGAAGATGGCCACCGGTGAGGAGTCCGACGACGAGTCCCTGGGCGGCGCCGAGATGCACGCCCGGGTCTCCGGCCTGGCCGACTACCTCGCCGAGGACGAGCGCGACGCGATCCGGATCGGCCGGCGCATCATCGCCCGCCTCAACCGGGAGCGCCGCGGGACGTCATACGGGCAGGAGGTCCCCTCCAGCGCGACGTATGACGTCCCGGCGGTCGCACCGGCGTACGCCGAGCCCGACGCCGACCCGGAGGGCCTGCTCGACCTGATCCCCTCCGACCTCAAGGAGCCCTTCGACCCCCGTGAGGTGATCGCGCGGATCGTCGACGGGGTGAGCGCCCGCAACGGCGTCGCCTTCGACGAGTTCAAGCCGCTCTACGGCACCTCCCTGGTCACCGGCTGGGCGCGCATCCACGGCCAGCCGGTCGGCATCCTGGCCAACGCCCAGGGCGTGCTGTTCAGCGAGGAGGCGCAGAAGGCCACGCAGTTCGTCCAGCTGGCCAACCAGTCCGACACCCCGCTGCTGTTCCTGCACAACACCACCGGCTACATGGTCGGCAAGGAGTACGAGCAGGGCGGGATCATCAAGCACGGCGCGATGATGATCAACGCGATCTCCAACTCCACCGTGCCGCACCTGACGGTGATCATGGGCGCCTCCTACGGCGCCGGCAACTACGGGATGAACGGCCGCGCCTACGACCCGCGCTTCCTGTTCACCTGGCCCTCGGCCAAGTCCGCGGTCATGGGGCCGGCGCAGCTCGCCGGCGTCCTCGAGATCGTGGCGAAGCAGTCCGCGGAGTCCAAGGGCGAGGTGTTCGACGCCGAGGGGTTCGCCGGCATCAAGCAGATGGTGGAGGCCCAGGTCGAGGAGCAGTCGCTGCCGTTCTTCCTCTCGGGGATGTTGTACGACGACGGCGTCATCGATCCGCGCGACACCCGCTCGATCCTGGGCATCTGCCTGTCCGTCATCAGCAACAAGCCGATCGTCGGCACCGACCGATTCGGAGTCTTCCGGCCATGATCACGAAACTGCTGGTCGCCAACCGCGCCGAGATCGCCAGCCGCGTCTTCCGCACCTGCCGCCGGCTGGGCATCGAGACCGTCGCGATCCACTCCGACGCCGACGCGGGCCTGCCCTACGTGGCCGAGGCCGACACCGCCGTACGCCTGCCCGGCAACACGCCCGGCGAGACCTACCTGCGCGCCGACCTGGTCATCGAGGCCGCGCGCAAGGCCGGGGCCGACGCGATCCACCCCGGCTACGGCTTCCTGTCCGAGAACGCCGACTTCGCCCAGGCCGTCGTCGACGCCGGGCTCACCTGGGTCGGCCCGGCCCCCTCGTCCATCACGTCGATGGGCTCCAAGATCGGCGCCAAGGACCTGATGAAGGCCGCCGGCGTACCGATCCTGGAGGCGCCGGAGTCGCCGACCGAAGCCGACCTGCCGCTGCTGGTCAAGGCGTCGGCGGGCGGCGGCGGGCGCGGCATGCGCATCGTCCGGACGCTGGCCGACCTCGAGGGCGAGATCGGCAAGGCCCGCGAGGAGGCGGCGTCGGCGTTCGGCGACGGCACCGTCTTCGTCGAGCCGTACGTCGAGCGCGGCCGGCACGTCGAGGTCCAGGTCGTCGGCGACGGCGAGGGCGACGTGCTGGTGCTGGGGGAGCGCGACTGCTCGATCCAGCGCCGCCACCAGAAGGTCGTTGAGGAGGCGCCCGCCCCGGCGCTGCCGCAGGCGACCCGCGAGGCGCTGCACGAGGCCGCCCGCGCCGCTGCCGCGGCCATCGACTACCGCGGCGCCGGCACCGTGGAGTTCCTCTACGACGAGGACGCCGACCGCTTCTTCTTCCTGGAGATGAACACCCGGCTCCAGGTCGAGCACCCGGTCACCGAGCTGGTGCACGGCGTGGACCTGGTCGAGATGCAGCTGGCCGTCGCCGAGGGCCGCCCGGCGGTCGAGGAGGTTGCTCTGCAACCGTCTCGAGACCCCGGTGGGACCCAGGGCCACGCGATCGAGGTCCGGCTCTACGCCGAGGACCCGGCGGCCGACTACCAGCCGCAGTCGGGCGTCCTGACGACCTTCGAGGTCCCCGACGAGCGGGGGGTTCGCGTCGATCGCGGGTTCGTCTCCGGCAGCGAGGTCTCGACGTTCTACGACGCGATGCTGGCCAAGGTGATGGTGCACGCGCCGACGCGCGAGCAGGCATGCCGCCAGCTGGCGGGGGTGCTGCGGCGTACCCGCATCCACGGCCTGGTCACCAACCGCGACCAGCTCGTCACCATCCTCACCGACCCCGACTTCGTGGCGGGCCGCGTGAGCACGGCGTTCCTCACCGAGTGGGCGCCGCCGACCCGGGACACCGACTCCGACGCCCCGTTGGCGGCGGCGATCGCGATCGCCGAGACCCAGCGGCGGGCCCGCACGGTCCAGGCCCGGATCCCGGTGGCGTTCCGCAACGTGCCGAGCCAGCCGCAGCGCACGGAGTTCGAGGCGCCGGGCTCGACCGACGACGTGCTCGCCGTCGAGTGGTGGGGCGGGCGGGACGGCTACACCGCCGACGGCGTGGTGGTGCTGGCGGCGGCGGCGGAGGCGGTCACGATCGAGCGGGACGGTGTCGCGACGTCGTACGCGTGCCGGGTCACCGGCCTGCCGGGGCGCGAGACCGTCGACGTGGACGCGCCGTCCGGCTACCGCCGGCTGGTGCGGGTGCCGCGGTTCCTCGACCCGTCCGAGCAGGTCGCGAGCGGCTCGCTGCTCGCGCCGATGCCGGGCAGCGTGGTGAAGGTGCTCGTGGAGCAGGGCCAGCAGGTCGCCGCCGGCGACCCGGTGCTGGTGCTGGAGGCGATGAAGATGCAGCACACGGTGAGCGCGCCGACCGACGGCGTCGTCAGCCGACTCGAAGTGGCGCCCGGGACGCAGGTCGCGGCGGGCGAGGTCATGGCAGTGGTCGAGGAGAACACCGGTGGTTGAGGAGGTCGCGCAGCGACCGTCTCGAAACCCCGCAACCCAAGGAGAAGCATGAGCACGTTCAGCGAGACCGAGGAGCGCCAGGAGCTGCGCAAGCAGGTCGCCAAGCTGGCCTCGAAGTACGGCCGCGAGTACTTCGCGGAGAAGGCCCGCTCGGGGGAGAAGACCACGGACCTGTGGCTCGAGCTCGGACGCGCGGGCTACCTCGGCATCAACGTGCCGGAGGAGTACGGCGGTGGCGGTGGCGGGATCGGTGACATCGCCGCGGTCTGCGAGGAGCTCGCCGCCCAGGGATGCCCGATGCTGCTGATGGTCGTCTCGCCGGCGATCTGCGGCACCGTGATCGCGAAGTACGGCACCGAGGATCAGAAGCAGAAGTGGCTGCCCGGCATCTGCGACGGCACCGGGACCATGGCGTTCGCGATCACCGAGCCCGACGCCGGCACCAACACCCACAACATCACCACCACCGCGCGCCGCGACGGTGACGGGTGGGTGCTCAACGGCCGCAAGATCTGGATCTCCGGCGTCGACGAGGCCAGCAACGTGCTGGTCGTCGCCCGGGCGGAGGACGCGAAGACGGGCAAGGTGAAGCCGGTCCTGTTCGTGGTACCCACCGACGCGCCGGGCTTCGAGTTCAACGCGATCCCGATGGAGATCGTGAGCCCGGAGAAGCAGTTCCAGGTGTTCATCGACGACGTGCGGCTGCCCGCGGACGCGCTGGTCGGCGACGAGAACGGCGGCCTCGCGCAGCTCTTCGCGGGGCTCAACCCCGAGCGGATCATGGCCTCGTCGTTCAACACCGGCATCGCCCGCTTCGCCCTCGACCGGGCGGTCGCCTACGCCAAGGAGCGCACGGTCTTCCAGGGCCCGATCGGTGGCCACCAGGCCATCGCGCACCCGCTCGCGCAGAGCCACATCGAGATCGAGATGGCCCGGCTGATGACGCAGAAGGCCGCGGCGCTCTACGACGAGGGCGACGAGTTCGCCGCCGGCGAGGCCGCCAACATGGCCAAGTACGCCTCGGCCGAGGCCGCCTGCGACGCCGCTGACCGCGCGGTGCAGACCCACGGCGGCTTCGGCGCCTCGCAGGAGTACGGCGTGGCCGGGCTGCTCGTCGCCACCCGCGTCGGCCGGATCGCCCCCGTCAGCCGCGAGATGATCCTCAACTTCGTCTCGATGCACTCCCTGGGGCTGCCGAAGTCGTACTGAGTCACCGCCTCGTAGCCAGACGGACCGAACGCTCGACCGAGCGCCCCCTCCACGCGTGGCGGGGGGTGGGTCGGGGGCGGTTCGGTCCGTCCGGCTACGACCTGGGCGCTGGTGTCGGGTCGGACCTACCAGCAGGATGGGCGCATGAGCACGGACGTGCCCACCGACGGGTCACGGGTGCGCCTGGCGGTGGAGCCGGACGCCGAGGTGCTGGCCGGCCTGCTGCGGGACTTCAACGCCGAGTTCGACACCCCGACCGACCCGGTGGGGCAGGTCGCGGCACGTTTCGCGCGACTCATCGGGGGACCGGCCGGGTTCGCGCTGCTGGCCGAGGAGGACGGGCCGGACGGGCCGGACCGGTCGACGGCGTACGGCTTCGCGCTGGTCACCCTCCGCCCCAGCGTGTACGCCGACGGGCCGGTCGCGGTCCTCGACGAGCTCTACGTCCGGCCCGACCGCCGCGGCGGCGGGACCGGCACGGCGCTGGTCGCCGCGATGCGTGAGCAGCTGTCCGCGCGTGACTGCGAGGAGATCCAGATCAACGTCGACTCGGTCGACACCGGGGCGCGACGTTTCTACGAGCGGCTCGGCTTCGTCAACGTCGAGCGCACCGAGGACGGGCCGATGCTCTGCTACACCGGTCCGGTGACACAGTGAGCGCGGCGCGATGAAGGTCGACCCCAAGAAGGAGCTCGACTCCTACCGCGTCACCCGCGGCGCCTGGCGCGACCTGGTGGTGCCGCCGATGCGCTACCTGATGGTCGACGGGCACGGCGACCCCAACACCGCGGCGTACGCGCAGGCCCTGTCGGTGCTCTACCCCGTCGCCTACGCGACGAAGTTCGCCAGCAAGGAGCAGCTGGGGCGCGACTACGTGGTGCCTCCGCTGGAGGCGCTGTGGTGGGCCGACGACATGGCGGCGTTCACCACCCGGCGCGACAAGTCGGCGTGGCACTGGACCGCGATGATCCTCGTCCCGGACTGGGTCCCGGCCGACCTCATCGACACAGCTCGTGAGAAGGCCGTCGCGAAGGTGCCCGCGGCGCTCCTCGAGCGACTGCGGCTCGAGACCCTCGAGGAGGGGCGCTGCCTGCAGCGCCTGCACGTCGGCTCCTACGACGACGAGGGCCCGCTGCTGGCCGAGCTGCACGACGTCGAGGTGCCCGCACGGGGGCTTTCCCTGACCGGTCGGCACCACGAGATCTACCTCAGCGACGCCCGTCGCGTGGAGCCGGCGAAGCTGCGCACGATCCTGCGCCAGCCGGTGCGCTGAGCGCTGAGCGCGGTCCCTACCGATAGCGTCGACCCCCGTGGGACGGATCTCCAAGGGCCTCGACGCCTTCCAGCGACGCCACCCCACGCTGTCGGTGCCCATCGCGGTGTTCTACAAGTACGTCGACGACCAGGGCCCCTACCTCGCCGCGATCATCACCTATTACGGCTTCATCGCGATCTTCCCGCTGCTGCTGCTGGCGACCTCGATCCTGGGGTTCCTGCTCCAGGGTGACGCCGCGCTGCAGGAGGCGGTGCTGACCTCCGCGCTGGGGCAGTTCCCCATCATCGGTGACGAGCTCGGGCGCCCCGAGGGGCTCACCGGCTCGCGCACCGCGGTGATCGTGGGTGCCGCGACCGCGCTGTACGGCTCGCTCGGCCTGGGGCAGGCGCTGCAGAACGCGCAGAACATCGCCTGGTCGGTGCCGCGCAACTCCCGCCCCAACCCGATCGTGCTGCGCCTGAAGAGCCTGGTGCTGCTGGTCTCCGCGGGCGCTGCCGTGCTCGCGCTCTCGGTGGCCTCCGCGATCGCCTCGGAGACCGACACCTTCGGCACCGGCGGCAACCTACGCTGGAGCATCCGGATCGGCTCGGTGGTCGTGATCGGCCTCGTCCTGACCTACCTCTTCCGCCTCGCGGCCGCGCGCCGGCTGCGCTTCGGCCAGGCCGCTCCGGGTGCCTTCGCGCTGGCCCTGATGTTCCAGGCGCTGCAGTTCCTCGGCACGCTCTACGTCACCGCCGTCCTCAGCGAGACCGAGGGCATGGACGGCACCTTCGCGCTGGTCCTCGGACTCATCGGGGTCATCTACATCGCCGCCTTCATGGGCGTGCTCGCGATGGAGATCAACGTCGTCCTGGCCCGCCGTCTCTACCCCCGCGCGCTGCTCACGCTGTTCACCGATCGCGTAGACCTCACCCCGGCCGACAAGCGGGCCTACACCTACTACGTGCGTTCGCAGCGCCACAAGGTCAACGAGGTGATCGACGTGCACTTCGCCGACCACGTGCCCGACCAGATCCCCTCGCCGCCGGAGCTGAAGGAGCTGCGCGAGCAGCCGCCGACGACCGCGCTGCGCACCGAGGACCTGCGGGCCGCGGGCCTGCGCAAGGACCCCCGCCCCGAGGACCCCCGCCCCGAGGACCCGCGCACCCCTGACGTCTCGGACGCAGAGCCCGAGCAGGACGACACCCAGGAGACACGCTGATGGCAGGACGGTTCGAGGGGAAGCGCGCGATCGTGACCGGCGCGTCCGGCGGGGTGGGTCGCTCCACCGTGGAGCTGCTCGAGGAGGAGGGCGCCACCGTGGTGGGCCTCGACCTCACCGCCGACGAGGCGCGAGGGGTGCTGGCCTGCGACGTCAGTGACGAGGCCTCGGTGCGAGCGGCGGTCGCGCAGGCGGCCGAACGGCTCGGCGGCATCGACGTGGTCGTCAACGTCGCCGGCATCGACCAGTTCCGCCGCTTCGAGGACCTCGACACCGCGACCTGGCAGCGCCACCTCGGCGTGAACCTCACCGGCCCGATGCTCGTCACCCATGCCGCGCTGCCGCACCTGCGCGAGAGCCGTGGCAACGTGGTCACCATCTCCTCGATCGCCGGGCTGCGTGCCCAGCCCTACCAGGCGTCCTACTGCGCCTCGAAGGCCGGCGTCATCATGCTGATGAAGTCGCTGGCGCTCGAGCTGGCGACCGACGGCATCCGGGTCAACACCATCTGCCCCGGCGGGGTGCAGACCGACCTGCCCACCAACGCCGCCGCCGAGCACCCCGACACCGACCTGGACTGGGGCCTGCTCATGGAGACCGCCGGCGCGCGCTACGGCTTCATGCCGCCCCGCGACATCGCCGACGCCATCGCCTTCCTCGCCTCCGACGCCGCCACCTCGGTCACGGGAGCAGTGCTCTCGGTCGACCGGGGCACCGCCTGCTGAGCCGGTGGAGCCGGCGATGGGCGACGGGAGCGAGCTGCTGGCGGCGTACGACGCGCAGCTGCGGATGGAGGCCGAGGTCGCCGACGCGACCGAGTGGCACCGGCACGGCCCGCTGGTGCGTGCCCGGTGGGGCGACTCCGGTTTCGTCTCCGGCCGTGACCTCACGGGGCTGACCCGTGACGAGCTCGAGGCGCTGGTCGCGGAGACCCTCGCGTGGTTCCGCGACGGGACCGCCGTGACCGAGGTCGAGTGGAAGACCCGCGGCCACGACCGGCCCGACCTCCTGGACCTGCTGACGCAGCACGGCTTCGTCGCTGACGAGGAGGAGACCGTGATGGTCGGCCGCGCCGACCTGCTCGACCGTCCGGTCGACCTGCCCGCCGGCCTCGTGGTCCGCCGCGCCGGCGAGGGCGGCGACCTGCGCGAGGACGTGACGCGGGCGGGGCTGCTCCAGGCCGAGGTGTTCGGGCACGAGCCGCGCGAGGTGGAGGAGCGGCTGGCGGCGTACGCCGGTGAGCCCGAGCGCACGGGGCTCTGGATCGCTGAGACGGCCGACGGCCAGGTGGTCTGCAGCGGACGGCTCGACGTGGTCCCGGGCACGGAGTTCGCGGGGCTGTGGGGCGGCGGCACCCACGCCGACTGGCGCGGCCGCGGCATCTACCGCGCGCTCGTCGCGGCCCGCGCCCGGGCGGCGCTGGCGCTCGGCGTGGTCTACCTCCACAGCGACTGCACGCCGATGTCGCGACCGATCCTCGAGCGCAGCGGGCTGCTCCCGGTCACCACGACGACGCCGTACGTCTGGTCGCGGGACTGACCCCCTCCCCACGGGCAGCCCGGGGCGGAGAAGGGATCAGGCCAGCAGCCGCGACCGCAGCCCGCTGAGCACGTCGTCGCCCAGCCCCAGCCCGTCGTGGAGGTAGCCGGTCAGGTCCCCGAAGTGCTCGGCCACGGCGGCGTCGGCCTCGGCGAGGTAGGCCGCGTCGGCGACCATCACCGTCTCGTAGACCCCGACCTTCTCCTCGCCCAGGTGCTCGCGGACCATCGCGAGGTACTTGGTGCGGGTGCCGTCGAAGCGGTTGGTCAGCAGGTAGTCCTCCAGCACCGTCGCCTCCGGGACGCCGGCGACGCGCAAAAGCAAAGCGCTGGCCCAGCCGGTGCGGTCCTTGCCGGCGGTGCAGTGGAAGAGCTGCGGGTGCTCGGCGTGCGCGAGCCGACCGAGCAGCTCCCCGAAGGCACCCCGCGCACCGTCGTCCTCGACGAAGATCCGATAGACCCGCTTCATCGTCGCCAGCCCGGCCTCGCGCGAGGTCAGCGTGGACACGTCGTCCATCGGGATTCCCGGCACCCGCACGTGGGTCCAGGTCGCCCCCGGCACCTCGACGTCGGGGTGCGCCTCGACCTCCTGGTGGTCGCGCAGGTCCAGCACGTCGCGGATGCCGAGGTCGGCCAGCGAGCCGGCGTCGGTCTCGGAGAGCTGCAGCTCGTTGGAGCGGAACAGCACGCCGGTGCGCAGCCGCCCGCCGTCGTACGTCGGGTAGCCGGTGCCCGCGACGTCGCGGAAGTTGTCGGCACTGGCGAGCCGGGTCAGCTCGTAGCCCTCACGCTCGGCGCCGTCGGTAAGAGGGTTGCTCACGCCCCCAGCATCGCAGCCCGGCGGATCGGGCGGTGCGGGCGTCCGATCCCTACACCCCACTGGGCATCGGGACCCGGGGGTGCCCAGGGCATGAGACAGTGTATTAATTGCACGTTTCAACGCTTCCCGCAACAACGTTCGTCCGGCACAGTGGCGCCACCGCGCAAGAGGCTGCGGCTTGGAACGAGAGAAACGAGAAGACGTGCGATCTACACGGACGATGGCGGGGCTGGCCAGTCTCGCGGTGGCTGCGACCTCCGTCCTCACCTTCACCGGTACGGCGGTGGCCGACCCGGCCTCCGCGCCCGCCGGTGCCGCTGCCGACTCCGGGCGCGGCAAGGGCACCGTCTCCAGCGTCGACCCGCTGCGGACCGCCGAGCTGCTCTCCCCGCGGTCCGCCGCGGCGCGCTCGGTGGCCTCCGGCGACGTGCTGGAGATGCCGGAGTCCTACCCCTACCAGCCGCAGCTGCGGCTCTACCGGGACAACCCCGACGACGCCGCGGACACCCCCGGCCTGCTCACCCACCCCGACCTCGCGCCGCGGCTGATGGCGCTGATGGACAGCAGCGACCGGGTCAGCACCCAGGTGGTCGGCCAGTCGACCGAGGGACGCGACCTCTACCTGGTCACGGTGACCGCGCCCGAGCGGGCCGAGGACACCGCGCGCCAGACCGCGTGGCGGGAGAAGATCAAGAGCGACCCCGCCGCCGCGGCCCAGGACGCCGAGCTGCTCGCGCAGTACAAGACGCCGATCTGGATCTCCAACAACATCCACGGCAACGAGTGGGAGGGGACCGACGCGGCGATGCAGCTCATCGAGCACCTCGCCACGGCGCCGCTCTCGGAGGTGGGCAGCACGCTGCGCAACAACCGCCTCTACTTCTCGCTCTCGCTCAACCCCGACGGCCGCACCAACGCCACCCGCGCCACGTCGCTGGGCCTGGACCCCAACCGCGATCTGATCACCAACCGCACGCCGGAGACGCAGTCCTACATCCGCACCGCCCAGGCGCTGCAGGCTGTCTATGCAGCCGACTTCCACGGCTACACCCGGGTCCTGCAGGTTGAGCCCTGCGGCCCGCCCCACGGCTCGAACTACGAGTACGACCTCTACCTCCCGCACAACTACGAGATGGCGCTCAAGATCGAGGAGGACGTCGTCGCCGCCGCGATCCCGGGCAACACCTACCGCAACATCGAGACCGGGGCCATCGTCGGCGAGATCGGCTCCGAGGCCGACGCGCACATCAAGATCCCCTACCGCGACACCCCGTCGGGCTGGGACGACTTCCCGCCGATCTTCACCGCGCAGTACGCCGCGTTCTACGGCGCCATCACCTCGACCGTCGAGCTGCCGCTGACCCGCGGTGCCTCCGGCGGGCGCCAGACCCCGGAGCGGGCCGAGGTCAACACCGCGGTGGCCTACCAGACGATGACCTCGATCGTGGACTACATCAACGACACGGCCAACGCCCGCGACATGATCTCGGGCCAGATCGAGGTGTTCCGTCGTGGTGCGGCCGGTGAGCCGAAGACGGCCCTGACCGAGGCCGACGTCGCCGCCGTCGAGGGCCCCGACTCCTGGAAGGAGCTGTGGGACGTCGCCGACGACCAGGAGGCGGTGGACCTGCCGCGCGCCTACGTCGTCCCGGTCGGCGAGGACCAGCGCTCGGCCAGCGACGCCCGCTCGCTCGTGGAGCAGCTGCTGCTGCACGACATCGAAGTCGGGACGCTGGACGCCCCGGCGACCGTCGGTGGCACGACGTACCCCGCCGGGTCGTACGTCGTCGACATGCACCAGCCGCTGCGCGGCCTGGCCAACGCGCTGCTCGACCTCGGTGACGACATCTCCGACAAGGTGCCGTCGATGTACGACGTCTCCGCGTGGAGCTACTCCTACCTGTGGGGCGCCACGGTCGACAAGGTCGGCTCGGTCACCGACGCCGCCCTGGGCGCGACCACCCCGATCCAGGCCCCGACCGCCCCGGACCTCGACGTCCCGGCCGGTGCCACCACCTTCGAGGTCGCCGGTGTGGCCGACCACCGGGCGCTCAACGCGCTGTTGGAGGACTCGGTCCCGGTCGTGATGCTCGCCGACGGCTCGGTCGTCGTCGGTGCCGACGACCACGACGCGGCCAGCGCAGTGGCCGAGGAGTTCGACATCGAGCTGGAGCCCGCCACCCCGGCCGACCTGGCCGCCGTGGAGGACGAGGGCTCCAAGCCGCTCTCGGACCTGTCCATCGGCTACGTCGGCAACCAGGACGACAGGCTCTCGCTCGAGGAGCTCGGCTTCGACGACCTCGTGCAGCTCTCCACCTCCACGCTCGAGGCCGACCCGACCCTGCTCGACGACGTCGACGTGCTCTGGGTGTCCAACTCCTTCACCCCGGCCGAGGGCTCTGCGGCCCGGGCCGCGGTCGAGGCCTTCCTCGCCGAGGGTGGCGGTCTGGTCGGCGACAGCAACAGCGCCTTCGACTCCGCCGCGTCCTTCGGCCTGCTCTCGGGCACCGTGGTCAGCGGCAACCGTTCGGGCAACGGCATCGTCGCCGTGGACACCCCCGAGGACTCGGTGCTGGCGCCATACGCCCAGGACTACGCCTTCATCTACCCCGCCTACGCCTTCACCGACCTCGGTGAGGGGGTCGAGGTGGCGCAGTCCTACGACGCCGAGGACCCGTTCCTGGCGGGCCACTGGCGCGCGACGAGCGAGACCAACGGCCCCGACGGCGCTGCCGGTCTGGCCTCGGCGGTCTCCTCGGTCGACGAGGAGACCGGCGCCAAGGCGCTCGTCTTCGGCACCTCGGTGTTCTTCCGCACCCACCCCAAGGGCGGGCTGAGCCAGGCCGCGCAGGCACTGCAGTGGGCCGGTCCCGAGGGCGAGACCATCGACGTCGAGCAGCCGCTCGCCGAGTCCAGCACCAGCCTGAGCGCGAAGGCGAAGAACAAGCGCAAGGCCGTGGTCACGGTCTCGGTCGACGTGGCCGGCGAGCCGGGCACCGGCACCGTGAAGGTCAAGGACAAGGGCCGGACCGTGGAGGTCCTCGAGGTCACCGCCGAGGACGACGGCACCCTCAAGGTCACCCTGAAGCTCGGCACCGGCCGGCACGCCCTGAAGGCGGTCCGTCTGGGCGACGAGGTCGCCGAGCGGAGCGTCTCGGAGAAGGTCGTGCTCCGCCTGGGCTGAGCCGCCCACCCGACAGCGCCCGACAGCGCCCGACAGCGTCGTCGGGGAGCAGCGCAGCAACGAACCGGGGCCGTCACCGTGCAGGTGGCGGCCCCGGTCGCGCGTCGGCGGGGCATTCGCGTGACAGTGGGGCCGCGCGGCAGGACACTTCACCTGTGGTCAAGGTGCAGCTGTTCCTCGGGGTCCTGTCCTTCGCGTTCGCGGTGTTCTGCCTGATCGACGCGATCGGCACCGCGCAGCCGCGCAACCTGCCGAAGTGGGCGTGGATCGTGATGATCCTGCTCTTCCCGCTGCTGGGCTCGATCGCGTGGTTCGTCGCGGGCCGCCCGCAGCCGACACCGCCGCCCAGCGCCTTCCCGGAGTACGACCGCCCCGGGCGGATGGCCCCGGGCGACTCGAGCAAGGACGAGGCGTTCCTGCGCGACGTACGAGCGCGTGCGGAGGAGCAGCGCGCCCGCTACCAGGCCGAGCAGCGCCGCAAGCAGCAGGAGGGGCGGCAGGAGGGGCAGCAGGAGGGCGAGCCGGAGCCCGGCGGCACCGGCGCCTGACCGGCGCCGCCACGCGGCATCAGCGCGAGCGGCCGAGCACCGCGAGGTTGAGCAGGCCCCAGCCCGCGGCCACGCCGACGGCCTTGCTGCGTGCCTCGCCGTCGAGGGTCAGCCCGAGCAGGGCCGCGTCGCCGAAGTCGATGGTGCTCCGGAGGGCCAGCGCCGTGCGGGTCGCGCTCGCCGACCCGAGGAGACCCACACCGGCCACCGCGAGGTCGCGCACGCCGAAGACGCGGGCGACCGTGTCCCACATCGTGTCGTCGGAGCCGATCGCCTCGCGCAGGTGCTCGGGCTTGACCAGGCAGTAGACGGCGTACCCGGCCGTCGCGAGGTGCATGGTCCGGACGGCCTTGCTGGAGCGTGTGGAGGTCATGGTTCCAGTGAGCCACGCCGACGGCGTGCGGCACAGGTACCTCGGGGTGAGGCGGCGGCCAGCGGGCGGAGCTCAAGCGAGGTAGATGACGCCGTCCTCGATGACGAAGGCGACCGGCGGCAGGTCCTTGGTCGCGGGCCCGGCCAGGACGAAGCCGTTCTTGGCGGAGAACCGGCTGCCGTGGCAGGGGCAGCCGATCTCCCGGCGGTCCACCGAGCTGACCCGGCAGCCCTGGTGGGTGCACGTCGCGGAGAAGACCCGGAAGCGGCCCTTCTTGGTCTGGGTGACGACGACGCCGCGCTTGGCGACGATCTTGCCCTTCTTGACCTTCGTGGTCTTGATGACCTTCTTGCCCTTCGCGTGTGCCGGCGCGGCGGCCAGCAGAGGCGCGGTGGCGCTCGCGGGGAGCGCGCACACCAGGCAGCGACGGGTCAGGCCGGGACCAGCAGGGGGCATGCGGACATTCTCGGTCAGGAGCGCGGCGGGCGGGGGAAGAACAGCGGGACCCGGGCGGCGTACTCGTCCCAGCCGGGGCGCTGCGACATCGTCCTCTCCAACAGCTTCGCGCCGGTGACGTTGCGCAGGAAGATCGTCATCGCCACCGGGCACAGCACCGTCAGCAGGCCCGGCAGCCACCCGGAGGCGAGCCCGGCGGCCAACCACAGGCCCCACCAGATGCACGCGTCGCCGAAGTAGTTGGGGTGGCGGGTCCAGGCCCACAGACCCTGGTCCATGACCGGGGGACGCTCCTCGCGCGGCCTGGCCTTGTACGCCGCCAGCTGCCGGTCGCCGACGGTCTCGAAGAAGAAGCCGAGTGCCCACACGGCGACTCCGAGCCAGACGGCCCAGGCCCACTCGACCGCGAGCACCGCGCCGACGGCGATGGGCACCGCGACGAACCACTGCGCCACGCCCTGCACCGCGAACACGCGGCGCACGGCGGTGCCGAGACCCACCTCGGCCAGGGATCCGCCGAGCATCTGCTCGTAGCGGGGGTCCTCCTTGCCCTGGTGCTCACCGATCGCGCGCGAGCGGACGTGCCAGCCCAGGCGGCCGCCCCACACGGCCACGAGGGCCAGCACGAGCCACGATCGCCACTCGGCCGTGCCGAGCGCCGCGCCGAGCAGGGTCGTGGCCGCCGCGACGAGCACGAAGCCCAGGCCCCACGCCACGTCGACGACGGCGACCACCCCGAGCTGGCGGGCGCGCAGCGACGCCAACGCCATCGAGGCGACGACACAAGCGAGGGCGAGGAGCAGCGAGGCGAGGACGTCCACGCCTAGAAGCCTCGCACCGCCGGCAGCGTGTGCGCAGCACCCGGTCGGACCATGAGGATCTGGTCCACGCCCATGCGGCCGTCGCGGAAGGACATCGAGCCGCCGACGAGGTAGAGCTCCCAGACGCGGTAGACCTCCTCGCCCATCAGCGCCACGAGCTGCTCGCGGTTGCTGCGGAAGCGCTCGAGCCAGCCGGCGACGGTCAGCACGTAGTGCTCTCGCATGGCGTGCACGTCGCGCACCTCGAGCCCCCCAGACTCGAGGAGCGCGACGGTCTCACCGACAGGCCGCATGTGCATGTCGGGAGCGATGAAGGACTGGATGAACGGTCCTCCACCGGGCCACTTGCCCGACCGCGACATCTGCTGCACCAGCACCCGGCCGCCGGGGCGGACGGCGTCGTGCAGCACCTGCGCGTACGTCGGGTAGTTCTTCTGGCCGACGTGCTCACCCATCTCCAGGGAGCCGACGGCGTCGTACTCCCGGCCGGCGGGCGGCACGGCGTCGCGGTAGTCCTGCAGCCGGATCTCCACCCGGTCCGACAGGCCGCGCTCGGCGATCCGCGCGTCGATGAAGCGCTTCTGCTCCGCGGCGATCGTCACGCCGGTGACCCGGGCGCCGTAGTGCTCGGCGGCGTGCAGCGAGAGCGAGCCCCAGCCGCAGCCGACGTCGAGCATCCTCATGCCCGGCTCGAGACCGAGCTTGGTGCAGACGAGGTCGAGCTTGGCGCGCTGGGCGTCCTCGAGCGACTGCTCGGGCGAGGAGTGGTAGCCGCAGGAGTAGGCCATCTGCGGCTCGAGGATCAGCTCGTAGAACTCGTTGGACAGGTCGTAGTGGAACGAGATCGCCGACCGGTCGCGCAGCTTGCTGTGCAGCCGGCCCTTCACGTCGGCCTGCGTGGCCGGGTTGGCCGGCCGACGCCCGAGCGCGCCGATGCCGACGGCGGTGCGCAGCGCCTCGACGACCGCGGCGGGACGGATGCGCGCGCCGGACAGCCCGCGCTCGGCGGCGACGGCGAAGGAGTGGGTCAGCGCCTTGTCGAGGTCCCAGCCGTCGACCTCGAGCACGTCGAGCTCGCCGGTGACGTAGGCCTGGGCGGCACCGAGCTCACCGGGGTGCCAGAGCAACCGGCGTACGGCGTCGGGCGAGCGCAGCTCGACCACCGGCGCGGCCGCGGGGTCGCCGGGCGGCACGAACTCCGAGCCGTCCCAGCAGCGCAGCCGCACGGGCAGCGGCCCGTTCAGGAAGGGCTCGAGCACCCCGGCCAGCCGCTGGGCGACACCCTGCACGGGGGCGCTCGTGGAGGTGGACTGCTGGGTGGTGGTCACGGGCGCTCCCAGAGCAGCTGGTAGTCGTCGATGTAGCCGGAGGCGAAGCCGGCGCGGGAGTACTCCAGGTAGAAGTGCCACATCCGCAGGAACACCTCGTCGAAGCCGAGGGCGAGGACCTCGTCGGCGCGGTCGAGGAACGCCTCGTCCCACAACCGCAGGGTCTCGGCGTAGTGCGTGCCGAACTGGAACCGCTCGACCAGGCGCAGCGAGGTGTGCTCGCGGGTGACCTCGTCGACGGCCTCGACCGAGGGGAGCAGGCCGCCGGGGAAGATGTACTTGTGGATCCAGGTGTAGGTGTTCCTGGTCGCGAGCATCCGGTCGTGGGGCATGGTGATCGCCTGGATGGCCACCTTGCCGCCCGGTGCGAGCACCCGGTCGATGGTCTCGAAGTAGGTCTGCCAGTACTCGTGGCCGACGGCCTCGATCATCTCCACCGACACCACCGCGTCGTAGCCGGTCGCGCCATGGGGGCCGACCGGCGCCTCGAGGTCGCGGTAGTCGCACAGGGCCACGGTCACCTGATCGGCGTACCCGGCGGCCGCGATGCGCTCCTCGGCGAGCGCGAGCTGCTCGGAGGAGAGCGTGATCGAGTGGACCGTCGCGCCGCGGCGCGCGGCACGGATGGCGAGCTCGCCCCAGCCGGTGCCGATCTCCAGCACGCTGGAGCCTTCGGTGACGCCGGCGGCGTCGAGGAGCCGCTCGATCTTGCGGCCCGACGCCTCGGCGAGGGAGTCGGAGGCGACCGTGCCCGGGGGCGCGGCCTGCAGCCGGGAGCCCGGACGGCCGTTCAGGGTGTCGGGGACGGTGCTGACCGAGGTGTCCCACAGGGCCGCGGAGTAGCTCAGCGTCTCGTCGAGGAAGAGCCGGAACAGGTCGTTGGACAGGTCGTAGTGGTGGGCGATGTTGTTGCGGGAGTTCTGCTTGCTCGAGCGCTGCGTGCGCGGGGGGCGCTTGACCACCAGCGAGCGCATCGCCTGCAGCGGGCGGGGCACGAGGTCGGAGATCTCTGCCGCGAGCACGGTGAGGAAGCCGCCGAGGTCGGGGGCGTCCCAGGCGCCGGTGAGGTAGGCCTCGCCGAAGCCGATGAGCTGGTGACGACCGACGCGGGCGAAGAACTCCTCCGGGCGGTGGATCGTCATCTCGGGCCCGCCCCTGCCCAGGGTGCGACCCTCCAGGTGCACGGTCACGTCGAGACGCTCGACGGCACCGCAGAACAGCCTGCGGGCCACGGCCGCGGACACCCTGGTGCGCGGGCCGACGACGGGGGTGTCCAGCCCAGGCCACCGGCTGGTGTCGGGCGGGGTGGTGGGACGGGCGGGGGTCTCGGTCATGAGCCGGAGCCTTCCTCGGGGGTGTGGACGGCGGGTCGGTGCGCGGTGCGGCGGGTGGGCTGGACCGCGAGCTGGGCGTGGGTGGGGCGGGGTCGGATCGGCAGTCGACGCAGCCACAGCCAGATCCCGTGCATCCGGATCAGCGCGGAGCCGCGCACGGCCGCCGTCGTCGAGCGCACCGTGCCCCTGTCGGTCCGGTGTCCCGCGAGCGACGCGCTGAACCTCGTCCCCTCGGCGTGCAGGGTGACCGCGACGTGCATCCGGTCGCCGGGCAGCGGGACGGCCAGCTCGTAGTGGCCGTCGGTGCCGTGGAACGGCGAGACGTACATCGCCTTGTCGGTGCTCGCCCGGCCCTGCTCGTCGGGGTCGACGAGGTAGGCGTGGCGGTCGCCGTAGGTGTTGTGCACCTCCACGACGGTCGCCTCGAGGCGACCGAGGTGGTCCAGGCACCACCAGACACTGATCGGGTTGAAGCAGTAGCCGAACGCGCGGGGCTGGGTGGCCAGCAGGATGCGTCCGGCCGGGTCGAGGGTGACGCCCTCGGTGGCCAGGAACGCCTCGAGGTTCTGCCGCAACGTGCGGTCCGGGGAGCCGAGGTGGTCGCGGGCCTCGAAGGTGCCGCGGGCGAAGGCCAGCGGCCGGTGGTCGGGAAGCTCGTCGACGTCGACCAGCCAGGTGTGGGAGCGGTGGGTGAAGCTGCGCTCGAACGGCTCGCGCCGGGTGTGGCTGATGGTGGTGCGGTAGAGCGCGGGGGTCTCGACCCGCGGGACGGCCGCGCCGGGGGCGGGCCAGGTCAGGCCCAGCCGCTCGACGGCGGCCAGGCCCGAGCGGGCGCCGTCCTCGTGGAAGCCCCAGCCGTGGTAGGCGCCGGCGAAGGCGACCCGGTCGGTGTCGAGCTCGGGCAGTCGCCGCTGGGCGGCCACGGACTCGGGGGTGTAGAGCGGGTGCTCGTACTCCATCCGGTCGATGACCGTGCTCGGGTCGACGAGGTGCTCACCGCCGAGCGTCACGAGGTAGTGGGTGTCGGTGGGCAGCCGCTGCAGGCGGGTGAGGTCGTAGGTGACGACCACGCCGTCGCTGCCGTCGGGGCGTTCCTGGGCCGCGCTGGGGCGCATGAAGTTCCAGCTGGCCCAGGTCTGGGTCAGCCGTGGCATCAGCGAGGTGTCGGTGTGCAGCAGCGCGGTGTTGGGGGAGTAGGGCATGGCCGCGAGCACCTCGCGGTGCGCGGCGGTGGGCTCGGCGAGCAGCGCCAGGGCCTGTTGCGGGTGGGTGGCGACCACGACGGCGTCGTACGTCGTGACCTCGCCGTTGCCGTCGGTGACCTCCACGCCGCTCGGCGTCTCGAGCAGCGAGGTGACCTTGGCGCCGAGGCGGATCGTGCCGCCGGAGGTCTCCAGCGCGGCGGCGACCTTCTCGACGTAGCGGTGCGAGCCGCCGGAGACGGTGCGCCAGGTCGGCGACCCGAAGACGCTGAGCATCCCGTGGTGGGAGAGGAAGGAGAAGAGGTAGCGCGCGGGGTACTCCAGCGCCACCTCGGGGTCGCAGGACCACACGGCCGCCACGAGCGGCTCCATGAAGTGGCGCACGAAGTAGGGGGTGAAGCCGTGCTCGGCCAGGAAGTCACGCAGCGTCTGGTCGTCGCCTTCCGAGGCGAGCACGGCCTTCGCGCGGCGGTGGAAGCGCGGGATCTCCGTGAGCATCCGCAGGTACGCCGGTCGGCGCAGGTGCCCGCGGGTCGGGAACACTCCCTGGCGACCCAGGGCGCCGGCCCACTCCAGGTCGGAGTCGTCGTCGCGGATCGACATCGACATCTCCGACTCCTGCGTGGCCACGCCGAGCTCGGCGAAGACCCGCAGCAGGGTCGGGTAGGTGCGTCGGTTGTGGACGATGAAGCCGGTGTCGATGCCCAGTCGGGTGCCGGCGGGATCGACCACGTCGTGGGTGTCGGCGTGACCGCCGAGCCGGTCGTCGGCCTCGTAGACCGTGACGGTCGCGGTGCGGGAGGCGACGTAGGCGGCCACCAGGCCGGCCACGCCGGAGCCCACGACCGCGACCGTGCGCGGTGGGTGCTCGGCACCCATCAGGCGTCGAAGGCGAAGACGACGGCGGTCTCGAGGTTGGGCTCGTCGGAGCCGCCCTCGGGCTCGACGGTGATGCCCACGCCCTCGGCGGCGGCAGCGTCGCCGGAGAGCAGCACGGTGTTGTCGGGACCCTTGGGCATGAACCCGGCGGCGACCATCTCGCCGTCGTGGTCCAGCCACAGCTCGTAGACCTTGCCCTCACCCGGGTCGGCCATGCCCTCGGTGACGAGGACGGCCTGGCCGAGGCTCTTGGAGCGGTAGACGGTGGCGCGGGAGCCGTCGTCGAACTTCTGGGTGTACTTCTCGGCGTCGTCGGCCCGGAGCACGGCCTCGGTGGCGGAGAAGCTGACGCCCGGCTCGTCGGCCCAGGGCTGGGTGGCGACCAGGGTGCCGCCGGCACCGAGGGCTACCACGGCAGCTGCAGCGGCGACCAGGGCTGGAAATCGACGGCGCCTGGGGCGCACCTCCACCACCTGCGGCGGCAGCGGGCGCACGGTGGCCACCTCTGCCAGGATCCGGTCGCGCAGCGCCGGAGGCGGGGCGACGGGGGAGATGTCGGCGAGCATCGCGGCGCCGGCGCGCAGCGAGTCGACCTCGCCCCGGCACTCGGCGCAGTCGACGAGGTGTCGTTCGAACTGTGCGCGCTCGATGTCGTCGAGCGCGTCGACCGCGTAGGCGCCACTCAGGGCGTGCACGTCGTTCACTGGCCTACCCCCATGGCGTCTCGGAGTCTGATGAGTCCGTCGCGGATGCGTGTCTTCGCGGTCCCGACGGGAAGCTGGAGCATGGTGGCGACCTCGGTGTGGGTGTATCCCCCGAAGTACGCCAGCTCGACGGCCTCGCGCTGGACGGCGGTGAGGCTGGCGAGCGCCCCTCGGACCCGACGGGCCTCGAGCGAGGCGTTGGCCTGCTCGGCGGTGACGTCGTGGTCGACGGGCTGGTTCTGGTGGTGGTACGTGGTGTCGCGGCGGGAGGCCGCCTCGGCCGACCGGACCCGGTCGACCGCCTTGCGGTGGGTCAGCGTGAGCAACCAACTCAGGGCGCTGCCCCGGGAGGCGTCGAACCTGGCGGCGGTCCGCCAGATCTCGAGGTAGGCCTCCTGGGTGACCTCCTCGGCCTGCGCCGGGTCGCGGACGACCCGGAGGGCCAGACCGTGCACTCGGGACGACGTAGCGTCGTACAGCTGCGCGAAGGCCGCCTGGTCTCCACGCGCGCTGGCGCGGAGCAGGTCGGCGAGGTCCGGCCCGGCCGGGGCCCCCGGTGTGGGGGCCCCGGAGGGCAGGGACGTCGGTTCACTCATGGTGTCGATTGTCCCTGTCAGTAGCACTCGTCCGGAAGGGTGTCGATCAGGACGGCATGAGCACGGTGTCGATGACGTACACCGTGGCGTTGGCGGTCGGGATGTTGCCGCAGAGGACGTTGGCGTTGTTGACGGTCATGCCGTCGGTGTCGCCCTTGACGTTCACGGTGCCGCCCTGGAGGGTCTCCTGCTTGCCGACCACGGCCTCGGGGTCGAGCTGGCCGCCCACGACGTGGTAGGTCAGGATCGAGGTGAGGGTGTCCTTGTCGGCCAGCACGGCGTTCAGGGTGTCCTCGGGGATGGCGCCGAAGGCGTCGTCGGTCGGCGCGAAGACCGTGAGGGCCTCGGCGTCGTTGAGGGTGTCGACCAGGCCGGCCTCGCCCACGGCGGTCACCAGGGTGCCGAGCAGCGGGTTGTTGGACGCGGCGGTGGCGACGGGGTCCTGGACCATGCCGTCGAAGGAGCCGTCACCCGAGGTCGGGACGGCGTCACAGGCGGGGCCGAAGACCTGGTCGCCCGCGGACGCCTCGGTCTCGGTCTCGGTGCCGGCGGAGGCCGAGGTCTCGGTGCCGGTGTCCTCGGCGGAGGAGTCGTCCTCGGAGGAGCAGGCGGCCAGGCCCACGGAGAGGGCGAGGGCGGCGAGACCGGCGCCGGTGCGGCGGAGAGCAGTGCGCTTCATGAGAAGTGCCTTTCTGTTCGGTGTTGCTGGGGGCTTGGCTTACATGGGTCATTCGGGGCGAGGGGGGGACCGGATTGGTCGATTCCGGTGAGCCGGGTCACATTGG
>JAYYWX010000014.1:0-36324 GCA_036341255.1 Actinomycetota bacterium
GGCACTCGGGCATCAGGATCACTCGGCACAGGACTCAGCTCCTGTGCCGACCGGTGACCTGCTGGCCCTGGCCGTCGCGCAGAAGCAGGCCGCCGATGACGCCGACCGACAGCTCTTCATCACCATCGCCGAGTGGGCCGAGCGCCACACCACCGGCGCGCTGATGCCCGACCTGTACGGGACCTTCGGTCTGCCCGACGACGACGCCCACACCAAGGCCGAGAACGCGTGGGTATCCAGGTTCGGGATGCCCGGCGCTGACACGATGCTCGAGCTCGCCGGCCCCGGCGCACCCGAGGTCTCGGAGTTCGCGGTCATCGAGCTCGCCGCCGCTCTGGGTAGGTCGACCGACTCCGGGCGGATGCTGCTCTCCGACGCGGTCGAGGCCCGCTACCGACTCCCGAAGATCTGGCAGCGACTCCTCGACGGCCAGGTCCAGGTCTGGCGCATCCGCCGCGTCACCGACCTCACCCGCGGCCTCACGCAGGAGGCTGCGGCGTTCGTCGACGCCCACCTCGCCCACGCCGTCCACACCGCGTCCTTCACCACCGTCAAGCGACTCGTCGCCGAAGCCGCCGCACGGTTCGACCCCGAGGGATGCGAGATGGAAGAGGTCGACACCGCCGCCTCGTTACACGTCACCCTCGACCTGAACACGGCCTGGTCGATCGGTACCGCGGGCGGTGTCCACCTGTCAGGTCTGCTGGATCGGGCTGATGCCGAGGAGCTCGAGGCAGCGATCCGCACCGTCGCTGACCAGTTGCTGGCCGCCGGCTCCACCGACAGCCTCGACGTGCGCCGCGCCAAGGCACTGGGCTACCTCTCCCGCGGCGACCTCACCCTCGACCTCCCCGACATCGACACCGACACCGACACCCCCGCCCCAGGTGGTCGAGCAGCGACGAGCGCCAGCGAGGAGCGGGCGTCGAGACCACCCACCCGCACCCGCCAGGTCGTCCTCCACATCCACCTGTCCGAGGCCGCCCTCACGTCGTCACCTGAGGTCGACCCCGACACCGGCATGCTCGGCCTCCACCTGGCCCGTGTGGAGAACCACCACCAGACCGTGACCGCCGACGCGGTCCGCGACTGGCTCGGTGTCCCCGGCACCCAGATCACCGTCAAGCCGGTCATCGACCTCGCCGACCAGATCGCCGTGGACTCCTACGAGATCCCCGACCGCATCAGCGCCCGGGTCAAGCTCAAGCGGACGATGTGCGTGTTCCCCCACTGCACCCGCACCTCAGCCAGGACCGACCTCGATCACATCGACGAGTACGTCCCACCCGACCAAGGCGGACCACCCGGCCAAACCGCCACCGACACCCTCGCCCCACTCTGCAGACGCCACCACCGAGCCAAGACCCACCCCTCCCCGGCCTCGACGAGCTCGACCACCATCGCCTGGGACTACCAGCAACTCACCCCCACCACCTGGCTCTGGGCCAGCCCCCACGGCATCCGGTTCCTCGTCCACCCCGACGGCACCACCGAGCTCTGAGACGAGCCCCGGCGGCACAAACCCCTGGACGCTGAGCCGTCCGATCGCCAGGGTCGTCCCATGACCCTGCGCATCCAGTGCCTGACCATCGACTGCCACGACCTCGACCTGGTCGCGACCTTCTGGGCGCAGGCGCTCGGCTGGCGGCGCACCTTCGCCGACGACGTCGAGATCTGCCTCGAGCCGCCGCAGGGGGAGATGGGCGACGGGCTTCTGCCCGACCTGCTGTTCATCAAGGTGCCCGACGACAAGACGGTGAAGAACCGTGTCCACCTCGACCTGCGGCCCGGCGTCGGCGACACCCAGGAGGCCGAGGTGGCACGCCTCGAGGGGCTCGGTGCCACGCGGGCCGACATTGGTCAGAGTGAGACGCGGTGGACGGTGATGGCCGACCCGGAGGGCAACGAGTTCTGCGTGCTGTGGCCGCTGAAGCCGGAGCAGCAGGCCGAGGTCGACGCCAGCATCGCGGCCTGGCGTTGAGGCGCGAGCGAGCTCAGCGCCTGGCGGACTTGAAGGTGACGTGGGTGCGGAACCCCAGCCGGTCGTAGACCGCGAGGGCGGGCCCGTTGTCGACGTACACCCCGAGCGTGGCGGTCCGGGAGACAGCGAGCGCCCGGCGGGTGAGGGCAGCGGAGACCGCGGTGCCGAGCCCACGGCCTGCGGCCGAAGGATGCGTGGTGACCGAGCGCAGGTGCCCGGCGCCCGAGGGGTCGCGGTAGAGCGCCCCGACCGCGAGCAGCCCGTCAGGACCTGGGACCCCCAGCCAGCACTCCACCCCGCGTGCACCGGGTCGCGCGAACGACCCCGGGTTGGCGACGTCCAGCAGCCCGTCGATGAGCGCCGCGTCGGTGACCTCGACGACCGTCGGCTCCAGCGGGTGCGGGGGAGGGGCGTGGTGGGTGAGCATCCAGTGCCAGTGGCCCGAGACCGGCAGCCGCCAGGCGTCCGGCAGCACGTCGTACGCCGCTGCCTCGACGCTCACACGGCCCGGCTCCGGCATCAGGTCGACCGCCAGGGCCGCCAGCCGGGCCAGGTCGGCGATGGGACCGAGGCACCACAAGGACGGAGTGCCGTCCGTGGGCCCGGTCCGGTTCCGGTTGCCGTCGATGACCAGGGCGTCGCCCAGCGCGAGCACGAGAGGAGTGTCAGCGGGATCGATCTGGTAGACGACGAAGGGGTCGAGCGAGGTCCCCACCAGCAGGTACGGATCGATCTCGCGCAGGCCCTCCACGGGCACATCCTCGTCGGTGGCACGATGGCCTGCGTGAGTGAGCCCCTCGTCCTCGGCATCGAGACCTCCTGCGACGAGACCGGCGTCGGCATCGTCCGGGGTCACACCCTGCTGGCCGATGCGGTCGCGAGCAGCGTCGACGAGCACGCCCGCTTCGGTGGCGTCGTGCCCGAGGTCGCCAGCCGGGCGCACCTCGAGGCGATGGTCCCGACCATCGAGCGCGCCTGCGAGACCGCCGGCATCGCGCTCCACGACGTCGACGCCGTCGCCGTCACCAACGGCCCCGGCCTGGCGGGCGCCCTGCTCGTTGGCGTCGCCGCGGCCAAGGCGCTCGCGCTGGGGCTCGGCAAGCCGATCTACGGCGTCAACCACCTCGCCTCCCACGTCGCCGTCGACCAGCTCGAGCACGGCCCGCTGCCCGAGCCGTGCGTGGCGATGCTCGTCTCCGGCGGCCACTCCAGCCTGCTCCGCGTCACGGACGTGACCGGCCAGGACGGCGGGGTCGACCCGATGGGCCAGACCATCGACGACGCGGCCGGCGAGGCCTTCGACAAGGTCGCCCGGCTGCTCGGCCTGCCGTTCCCCGGTGGCCCCTACATCGACAAGGCCGCCCGCGAGGGCGACAGCGTGGCCATCGACTTCCCCCGCGGCCTCACCAGCCGCCGCGACCTCGAGCGGCACCGCTTCGACTTCTCCTTCTCCGGCCTCAAGACCGCCGTCGCCCGCTGGGTCGAGGCCAAGGAGCGCGCCGGCGAGCCGGTCCCCGTCACCGACGTCGCCGCGTCCTTCCAGGAGGCCGTCTGCGACGTGCTGGTCCGCAAGGCGCTCGACGCCGCGTCTAGCGAGGGCATCGAGGACCTCCTCATCGGCGGCGGCGTCGCCGCCAACTCCCGGCTGCGGTTCCTCGCCGAGGAGCGCGCCGAGAAGCTCGGGATCCGCGTCCGCGTCCCGCGCCCCGGCCTGTGCACCGACAACGGCGCCATGGTCGCCGCGCTGGGCGCGGAGATGGTCGCGCGAGGCCGTACGCCGTCCTCGCTCGACCTCCCAGCCGACTCCAGCCTCCCGGTCACCGACGTCCTCGCGGTCTGAGGGCCGCCGTCAGCGACCCAGCCGGAACGCCGTGCCCGGCACGACCTCCGCATCGGTCTCGACCGGCCCGTCCAGGACCTCCGGCGTGAGGCGCGAGCCGTCCCAGGTGTAGCGGATCACCGACGACGTGCTGCTGCCTCCCTCGACCGAGAGCCACGAGTCCGGCGAGTCCCAGGTCTCGTCGTAGATGATCGTCTGGTGCCGGGCCAGCTCGCGGCCGGTGGTGGCGTCGAAGAGGATCTGCAGGGAGTGGTTCGGCCCGTCGAGGTAGGGGTCCAGGCCCAGGACCAGTGCGGCGTCGGGGGAGAAGCGGAACGAGCCGCTCTCGCAGGTGCGCCACAGCTCCTCGCCGGTCGCGTAGAGCAGCACGCCGCTGCAGTACTCCTGGCCGAACTCGTCCACGCTCACGTGCCCCGAGACGAGTGCGCCGTCGGGCGAGACGTCGGTGATGGAGAGCAGCCCCAGGCGGTCGAGCGAGGCCACCGACCCGTCCAGGGCGACCGTCTGGTGGGTCGAGCCGTCCCGGTCGTAGCTCTCGACGATCACGACGCACTCCTGTGCCGTGCACCCGGGCAGGACCTCCAGCGGGGTCGGCGCAGAGACGCGTCCGTCCAGCTCGGTGGGTACGACGGTGGGCTGGTCGTCGCCGGGCAGCAGCACCCGCAGCCGCGAGTCGGTGCCCAGCCAGCTGGCCACGGCACCCTCGTCGTCCACGGCCAGCCCGCTGTCGGCGGCCTCGAAGGTCTCCAGCACCGACCCGGAACCGTCGGTCAGCGCGATCACGTAGTCCCCGCCCTCGGGGTAGTTCGTGAAGACCCAGCGGCCGTCGTCCAGCCCGACGAACGAGGAGATCTCGCCGGTGAGCTCGGGGGTGAAGGGGTCGCCGTTGGCGGGGACCACCTCGCCGTCGACCATCCAGGCGCCTCGCTGGTCCACCGCGGCCAGCGGCGGGTCCGACGGGGAGTCGGGAGGCGGCACCGGGTTGGCGGTGTCGCTGACGGTGGGGTTGTCGGCCGGAGGCAGCGTGTCCGGCGAGGAGTCGCCGCCGATCAACAGCGCGATGGGGACGACCGCGGCGGCCACCACGGCGGCGCCGGCGGCCGAGGCGACCGCGGCGCGCCGCCGCCGGATGCCGCGGGCGCGGCCGCGCACGTCGTCGAGGGTCAGCGTCGGCGTACCGGCTCCGACGGCCTGGATGCGGAGGGCCTCCTCGAAGGCCTGCTGCTCGTTCATCGCTCCTCCTCCCGGGAGCCGGGGGCCAGGTGGCCCGGGGTGCGGTCGCGCAGCAGGGCCATCGCCCGGCTGCCCTGGGACTTCACGGTGCCGACGCTGACCCCGAGGACGTCGGCGGTCTCGGACTCGGTGAGCCCCTCGTAGTAGCGCAGCACCACCACGGCGCGGGCCTTGGGCGGCAGCGTCGACACGACCGACCAGACGGCGGCGCGCTGCCCCTCGTCGTACGTCGGCTCCACCCCGTGCTCGGGGAGCACCTCGGTCGCCCGCTCGCGGCGCTTGAACGGCCGCCGCCACAGCGAGGTGGTCTCGTTGACCAGGATCCTGCGCACGTACCCGTCGAGGGCACCGCGGTCCTGGACCTTGTCCCACGACAGGTACAGCTTCGCGAGCGCCGTCTGCAGCACGTCCTCGGCCTGGTGCCGGTCGCCGGTGAGGAGGTAGGCGGTGCGCAGCAGCGCGCCCTGCCGGGCCTCGAGGTACGCCGTGAACTCGGCGTCGCCGCGCTCGCGTCGGGTGCCTGTGCCCACGTCCGTCCTCACCTCCGTCGCCGACCTCATCGTGGTCCCCAGGTGCTCATGTCCGTGGGACGCGCGCCCCGGACGGATGGTTGGAACCGTCGGCGGAATCGGCTTGAGTGATCCCATGCAGCAGGTGAAGGCCGTCGTGGCCATGAGCAAGGGCGCCCCCGTCGAGGTCGTCACCATCAACGTCCCCGACCCGGGCCCGGGCGAGGCGGTCGTGCAGGTGCAGTCCTGCGGGGTGTGCCACACCGACCTCCACTACCGCGAGGGCGGCATCAACGACGAGTTCCCCTTCCTCCTCGGCCACGAGGCGGCGGGTGTCGTCGAGGCCGTCGGCGAGGGCGTCACCGACGTCGCGCCGGGTGACTTCGTGATCCTCAACTGGCGCGCCGTCTGCGGCGAGTGCCGTGCGTGCAAGCGCGGCGACCTGCAGTACTGCTTCGCCACCCACAACGCGACCCAGAAGATGACGCTCGCCGAGGGGGACATGGCCGGCACCGAGCTGAGCCCGGCCCTCGGCATCGGCGCCTTCGCCGAGAAGACCCTCGTCGCCGCCGGCCAGTGCACCAAGGTCGACCCCGAGGCCCGTCCCGCCGCCGTCGGTCTGCTCGGCTGCGGCGTGATGGCCGGCATCGGCGCGGCCATCAACACCGGTGGCGCGACCCGCGGCCGCAGCGTCGCGGTCATCGGCTGCGGCGGTGTCGGCGTCGCGGCGATCGCCGGCGCGGCGCTGGCCGGCGCCAGCCCGATCATCGCCATCGACATCGACGCCAAGAAGCTGGAGAAGGCCACCGAGCTCGGCGCGACCCACACGATCGACTCCAGCAGCACCGACGTCGTGGAGGGCGTCAAGGAGATCTGCGGCGGCGTCTACGAGGGCGCCGAGGGCGCCGACATCGTGGTCGAGGCGGTCGGCCGCCCCGAGACCTGGCAGCAGGCGTTCTACGCCCGTGACCTCGCCGGCACCGTGGTCCTGGTCGGCGTGCCGACCCCGGAGATGAAGGTCCCCGACCTGCCGTTGATCGACGTGTTCGGCCGCGGTGGCTCGCTGAAGTCGAGCTGGTACGGCGACTGCCTGCCCTCGCGGGACTTCCCGATGCTGGTCGACCTCTACCAGCAGGGCCGCCTGGACCTGGATGCGTTCGTCTCCGAGGAGATCGGCATCGACGACGTCGAGGCCGCCTTCGAGAAGATGCACCACGGTGGCGTGCTGCGCTCGGTGGTGGTGCTCTGATGTCGGGCATCGGCTCCAGCGTCCGCATCGACCACGCCGTGGTCAGCGGCACGTTCTCCCTGGACGGGGAGACCTTCGACGTGGACAACAACATCTGGGTCGTCGGCGACGACACCGAGTGCGTCGTCATCGACGCGCCCCACGACGTCGACGCGATCATGGAGGTCGTGGGGGACCGGCAGGTCCGCGCGATCCTGCTGACCCATGCCCACGACGACCACTGCCGGGTCGCACCCGCGCTGCGCGAGCGGGTCAATGGTGGGCAGGGTGCCCCGATCATGCTGCACCCCGACGAGAAGCCGCTGTGGGAGCTCACGCACACCGATCATCTCTGGGACGCCGACCTCGCCGACGGCTTCGAGGTCCAGGTGGCCGGTACGACGCTGCGGGCCCTGCACACGCCCGGCCACGCGCCCGGTGCGGTCTGCTTCCACGCCCCGGCGCTGGGCTGCGTCTTCACCGGCGACACGCTCTTCAACGGCGGGCCCGGGGCCACCGGCCGCTCCTTCAGCGACCGGCCGACCCTCGAGGCCTCGATCCGCGCCAGCCTGTGGGAGCTGCCCGACGACACCGTCGTGCACACCGGGCACGGCGACGACACCACGATCGGGGCGGAGAAGGCAGCCCTGGGCTGACGGGTGCTCGACCCTCCGGAACCCATCCACCCCGGGGGATCTGGAGGGCAAAAGGTCCATGGGCCGAGGTCCCACGACCTCGGGACCATGGGCCTCCGGGCGGGTGCCCGCGGACCCTCTCCCCGCCCCGGCGACGGCTCCTAGCGTCGTACCCGTCGAGGCGGGGAGGTCCCGCCCGGGGAAGGAACAAGACGATGCGTGCGATGCTCGACAAGCTGACCTCGTGGGTGGGCCTGGCGCTCGCCGCGGTGCTCCTGGTGGCCGGCGGCCTGCTCACCTGGGCCAACGCCTTCGTGGCCGACCAGGTCGACTACCAGCTGGGGATGCAGGCGATCACGATGCCGACCGAGGAGGCCATCGCGGGGCTTCCCGACGCCGACCGCGAGGCGCTCGAGCCGTTCGTCGGCTCGCCGCTGGACACCGGTGCCGAGGCCAAGGCCTACGCCGACCACTACATCCTCGCCCACATGAACGCCTCCAGCGACGGCCGGACCTACCAGCAGGTGAGCGGTGAGTACCTCGCCCTCTCCGACGCCGAGAAGGCCAGCGCCGAGGGCCAGGCGCTCGGCGGCCTGCGCCAGTCGCTCTTCATGGGCAACACCCTGCGCGGCCTGCTGCTCTACGGATACGCCTTCGCGACCATCGGCATGATCGCCGGGTACGCCGCGATCGCCGCCTTCGCCGGCGCCGCCGTCCTCCTGGTCCTGGCGCTGCTGGGCCTGCGCCACGGCCACCGCGAGGAGGTCAGGGCCCGCGCTGTCACCCCGGCTGTGGTGCCTGCCACCGCCTGAGTCCCCATCACGACGTTCTGCAGGCGACACGCCGAGGTCGACCTGCAGGACGTCGTTGTTGCGTGCGCCGCTACAGCGGCTGCACCAGCAGTGCCGTGCCGCTCCCGGCGACCCTGGTCAGCACCAGGGTCGCCTCGGCGTCTCCGGAGAGGGAGAGCCGCTTGCGCAGCTCCTCCGGTACGACGTCGACGCCCCGCTTCTTGATCGTCAGCCGCCCCACGCCGCGCTCGCGCAGCGCGGCCTTGAGCTGCTTCTCGCGGTAGGGGAGCTCCTCGACCACGCGGTAGCCGCGCGCGAAGGGGGAGCGGAAGGCCTGGTCGCTGGTGACGTAGGCGATGTGCGGGTCGACCAGTCCACCGCCGACGCCGGCGGCGACCGCGGTGACCAGCCCGGCGCGGATCACCGCACCGTCGGGCTCGTAGAGGAAGTCGCCGACGACGCGGACCTCGTCGGCCACCGGGTCCTCGTCGGTGAGCGTGGCCAGCCCGCCTCGGCCGATCACGGTGGCGCGGCGCGCGGTGGTGGCCAGGGAGCCCGACCACAGGGCGGCCTCCTTGACCTCGCCGTGGTCGCTGACCCACTCGGCCTCGACGCCAGCCGGCACCAGGTCGTGGGGGATGCCGGGGGCGACCTTCACGCAGGAGTCGCGGCGCAGCAGCCGCTCCACGAAGGACCAGGGCGGGGTCCAGTCGTCGACGGAGAACGACCGGCCGCGCGCGGAGCGGCGGGCCGGGTCGGCGAAGGCGACCGAGAACGGCGAGGTGTCGACGTCCACGGCGTCGGCGACCATCACGGCGCCCGGCAGGCCGAGCGCGGCGAGGTTGGCCTCGGCGACGGCCACCCGCACGGGGTCGAGGTCGACGCCCGCGCAGACGACGCCGGCCTCGGCGGAGGCGATCAGGTCCCCGCCGATGCCGCAGCCGAGGTCGACCAGGGTCTCGGCCTCGAAGGCCTGGAGCCGGGCGGCGCGGTGCCGCGCGACCGCGGGTCTGGTCGCCTGCTCGAGGCCGTCGGGGGTGAAGTACATCCGGGCGGCGAGCTCGCCGAACTTCGGCTCTGCCCGTCGACGCAGCGTCGCCTGGGTCAGCGCGGCGGCCGCCTGCTCCGGCGTCGCCGTCGCGCGCAGACGGGTCTGGGCGGCGAGCGGGTCGTCACCGGCGTACTCCCCGGCGCGGGCGAGCAGGGCCTGCCCGTCGTCGGTCAGCAGCCACCGGAAGGCGTCGAGATCCACGTCGCGATCCTTCCAGTGCCGACCGGCTCTGGCACTCCCTAGGGGTGAGTGCTAGTTTCTGTGCTGGCACTCTCACCTTGAGTGTGCCAGCGCTTGCCACCGGTGCGGCCCCCGCGACGGCGTACCTGGGAAGCAGGCACCACGTTCCTGAACCCATCCGTGCAGAAAGTGGAGGTCGACAACAGTGTCGGTCAACATCAAGCCCCTCGAGGACCGGATCGTCGTCAAGCCGCTCGACGCCGAGCAGACCACCGCCTCCGGCCTGGTCATCCCGGACACCGCCAAGGAGAAGCCCCAGGAGGGCGAGGTCGTGGCCGTGGGCCCGGGCCGCTTCAACGAGGACGGCGACGAGCGCATCCCCATGGACGTCTCCGTGGGCGACAAGGTCATCTACAGCAAGTACGGCGGCACCGAGGTCAAGTACGGCGGGGACGAGTTCCTCATCCTCTCCGCGCGCGACGTGCTCGCCATCGTCGGCTGACGAACCCACAGCTCCGGGTCGTGCGCCTGTGTCCTCACGGGCGCCGGCGCACGACCCGCACTGTTTCCTGACGCGTCCCTGACGCAGTAGAGCCAGAAGGAGTAGTAGTGCCCAAGATCCTGGAGTTCGACGAGAACGCCCGGCGCGCGCTCGAGCGCGGCGTGGACGCGCTCGCCAACACCGTGAAGGTGACCCTCGGCCCCAAGGGCCGCTACGTCGTGCTCGACAAGAAGTGGGGCGCCCCGACCATCACCAACGACGGCGTGACCGTCGCGCGTGAGGTCGAGCTGGACGACCCGTTCGAGAACCTCGGCGCCCAGCTGTGCAAGGAGGTCGCCACCAAGACCAACGACGTCGCCGGTGACGGCACCACCACCGCCACCGTGCTGGCCCAGGCGATGGTCCACGAGGGCCTGCGCGCCGTGGCCGCCGGCGCGAACCCGATGGGTCTCAAGCGCGGCATGGACAAGGCGACCGAGGCCGTCGGCGAGGCGCTGAAGGCCGCTGCCCGCGACGTCGACTCGGTGGAGGACATGGCCTCGGTGGCCACCATCTCCAGCCGCGACAAGCACATCGGCGACCTGCTCAGCCAGGCCTTCGACAAGGTCGGCAAGGACGGTGTCATCACCGTGGAGGAGTCCTCCACGATGGGCACCGAGCTCGACTTCACCGAGGGCATGCAGTTCGACAAGGGCTACCTGTCGCAGTACTTCGTCACCGACCCAGAGCGCATGGAGGCCGTCCTCGAGGACGCCTACATCCTCCTGCACCAGGGCAAGATCTCGGCCGTCGCCGAGATGCTGCCGCTGCTGGAGAAGGTCATGCAGACCGGCAAGCCGCTCTTCATCCTCGCCGAGGACGTCGAGGGTGAGGCGCTCTCCACCCTGGTCGTCAACAAGATCCGCGGCACGTTCAACGCCGTCGCGGTCAAGAGCCCGGCCTTCGGTGACCGCCGCAAGGCGATGATGCAGGACATCGCGATCCTGACCGGTGGTCAGGTCATCGCCCCCGAGGTCGGCCTCAAGCTCGACCAGGTGGGCCTCGAGGTGCTCGGCCAGGCCCGTCGCGTCGTGGTCACCAAGGACCACACCACCATCGTCGAGGGTGCCGGCGACGCCGCCGCCGTCGAGGGCCGCGTCTCCCAGATCAAGGCCGAGATCGAGAACACCGACTCCGACTGGGACCGCGAGAAGCTCCAGGAGCGCCTCGCGAAGCTGGCCGGCGGCGTGTGCGTGATCAAGGTCGGCGCCGCCACCGAGGTGGAGCTGAAGGAGAAGAAGCACCGCATCGAGGACGCCGTCTCCGCGACCCGTGCGGCCATCGAGGAGGGAATCGTCCCCGGCGGTGGCTCCGCGCTGGTCCACGCCGTCTCCGTGCTCGAGGACAACCTCGGGCTCGAGGGCGACGAGGCGCTCGGTGTGCGCATCGTGCGCAAGTCGGCCGACGAGCCGCTGCGCTGGATCGCCGAGAACGGTGGCGAGAACGGCTACGTCATCACCACCAAGGTCCGCGAGCTCGGCGTCGGCAACGGCTACAACGCCGCCACCGGCGAGTACGGCGACCTGGTCGCCCAGGGCGTCCTGGACCCGGTCAAGGTCACCCGCTCCGCGCTGGTCAACGCCACCTCGATCGCCGGCATGCTGCTCACGACCGAGACGCTGGTCGTCGACAAGCCCGAGGAGGAGGACGAGTCCGCGGCCGCCGGCCACGGGCACGGCCACGGCCACTGAGCCCTCCCGGCTCACCTCGCAGCACCGCGACGCGACCCCCGTCGGACCCCGGTCCGGCGGGGGTCGCGCACGTCACAGCCCCCATGGCCACCCGGTCGCGTCAGGTCACGCAACCGCAACAACCGCGCAACACGGGTGGGATGAACTCCTGTCATGACGATGCTGTGGAGGGTCCGCGCGAGCCTGCCCGACCGGCCCGGTGGGCTGGCGGCGCTGGCGCAGCAGTGCGCGGAGCGTGGGGTGGACATCCGGGGGCTGCAGATCTTCCCGGGAGTGAAGGCCGTGACCGACGAGGTCGTGATGGAGACGCCCGACGGCTGGAGCGAGCACGAGGTCGCCCTCCTGGTCGAGTCCTCCGGTTGGACCCACCTCGCCGCCCAGCAGGTCTCGGCTGCGGCGCTGACCGACCAGCCGACCCGCTACGTGCAGGCCGCGCGCACGATCCTGGCCCGCCCGACCAGCTTCCCCGAGGTCGTCGCCCAGCTCTTCGACGCCGAGTCCGAGCCCCGCGACGGCGACCACGGTCCGGTCCAGGACGGCATGGAGATGACCGTCGGCGACGTGCAGGTGCAGGTACGCCGCACCGCACCCTTCACCGACATCGAGCGGGCCCGCGGGGCGGCGATGGCCGACCTCGTGAGCGACGTCCTGCAGCGCACCAAGGAGTCCGCCGCGATCGGCAGCTCCACGGGCGGCCGTCGTCTCGGCGGCGGTGCTGTGCCGTCGTACGTCGTCGAGGGGGAGACGGTCTCCGCGATCGTCGACGGCGTCGTCGTCGGCCTGGCCACCGTCCAGGCCCCGCTCGAGGACGACCCGGACGTGCGACCGGTGACCCTGCGGGTCGACCCCGCCTGGCAGCGCCGCGGCTTCGGCACCCGGCTGCTCATCGATTCCTCGCGCCTGGCCCACATGCTCGGTGCGAGCGAGATCGTGCTGCGCACCCGGGCCGACAACCAGGCGGTACTGCCGATGGTGATGGCCGCCGGCATGCGCGGCCGCATCCGGATGGCCCAGGACACGCTGACCGTGCGCGTCCCGGTGCGGGACCTGAAGCCGCTGTCCACCTAGAGGCCACAACTTCCCCCGTCCGCGAGGCGTCACAGGAGCATGCGCGTCCTTCTGCTGCTCACCGCCCTGCTCGCCCTCGTGGGCTGCTCCGACGACCCCGCGGATCCGGTCGGGGCGGCGTCGACCGTCACGCCGGTGCCGACCCCCGCCACCCAACCTCCCCGTGACCGGGAGCCGCCCCGGGGGGACCCGCCTCGACTCGCCTACGTCGACGGGCACCTCCTGCGGCGTCCCGACGGCCCGACCCTCGCCCTGCCCCGCCGGTGGAGCGTCACCTCGATCGAGGCGTACGCCGGAGGGTTCCTGGTCACCGACGACCGCTCCTTCGAGGGCACGGTCGGGATGCACCGCCTCGGCGGGGACGGCCGGGTCCAGGAGAGCTGGGGGAGCACCGGTCCGGCGATCGCCGACGGCGAGGGACGGGTCGCCTGGGTGAGCCTGGTCCCGGGGGAGGGTGGGGAGGCCGGGCCGACCCTCGTGCACGTCGACTCGGTCGACGGCGGGGCCGAGCGCACCGTCGAGCTCGACCGCAGCCGGGTGCCGTTCCTCATCCGCTGGTTCCGCGGCGAGGTCGTCTACCGCACCTGGGGGCAGGAGGCCTCCTTCGCCACCGACGGCAGCAGTGCCCCGCGACAGGTGCCGCTCGCGGCCGAGCTGGGGGTGTCGAGCCCGGACGGACGGCAGTGGGCGGCCCTGACCCGGGAGGGCCTGGAGCTGCGTCAGGGCGACGGGCAACTGCTGGGTGTCGTGCGCGAGCGCGGACTCCGACGCACCGTGCAGCCCGGCGTCGCCTGGGAGGACGACGACCACGTGCTCGCGACGCTGGTGCGCGGGCGTCGGATGTGCCTGGCCCGGATCGACACCCGGCTCAGTGGCGATCGGGCACTGTCCTGCACCACCCCGTGGGAACGGGCGAGGTCTGCCGGCATCGCGGTGCTCCCGGCTCGGTGAGCGCCCGACGCGGCCCGTAGACTCGGCGCGTGGAGATCCCGGAGAAGTTCGCCGCCATCGGCCTCACCTACGACGACGTCCTGCTCCTGCCGGGCCACTCCGACCTGGCGCCCGCGGACATCGACACCTCCTCGCGCCTGACCCGCGAGATCACGCTCAACGTCCCTCTGCTCTCCGCGGCGATGGACACCGTGACCGAGTCGCGGATGGCGATCGCGATGGCGCGCCAGGGCGGCATCGGCGTGCTCCACCGCAACCTCTCGATCCAGGACCAGGCCTACCAGGTCGACCTGGTCAAGCGGACCCAGACCGGCATCATCTCCAACCCGGTCACCATCGGCCCCGACGCGACGCTGGAGGAGCTCGACCGCCTCTGCGGCGAGTACCGCGTCTCCGGCCTGCCCGTGGTCGACCCCGACATGCGCCTGCTCGGCATCATCACCAACCGCGACCTGCGCTTCACCCCGGTCGCGGAGTGGGCGACCACCAAGGTCGACGAGATGATGACGCCGATGCCGCTGATCACCGGCCACGCCGGCATCTCCCGCGAGGAGGCGACGCTGCTGCTGCGCAAGCACAAGCGCGAGCGGCTTCCGCTGGTCGACGACGAGGGCCGTCTGGTCGGCCTCATCACCGTCAAGGACTTCGTCAAGGGCGAGCAGTTCCCCAAGGCCTCGTACGACGCCGACGGCCGCCTCCTCGTGGGCGCGGCGATCGGCTACTTCGGCGATGCCTGGGAGCGCGCGACCACCCTGGTGGAGGCGGGTGTCGACGTCCTCGTGGCCGACACCGCCCACGGCAACGTCCGCATGCTCCTGGAGATGGTCGAGCGGCTCAAGACCGACCCGGCCACCAAGCACGTGCAGGTCATCGGCGGCAACGTCGCGACCCGCGAGGGGGCTCAGGCCTTCGTCGACGCCGGCGCGGACGCGGTCAAGGTCGGGGTCGGCCCCGGCTCGATCTGCACCACCCGCGTCGTCACCGGCGTCGGCGTCCCGCAGGTGACTGCGGTCTACGAGGCGTCGCTGGCCACCAAGCCCGCCGGCGTCCCGCTGATCGCCGACGGCGGCATGAAGCACTCCGGCGAGATCGGCAAGGCCCTGGTGGCCGGCGCCGACTGCGTGATGCTCGGCTCGCTGCTCGCCGGCTGCGAGGAGTCCCCGGGCGACCTGGTCTTCGTCAACGGCAAGCAGTTCAAGGCCTACCGCGGCATGGGCTCGCTCGGCGCCATGAGCAGCCGCGGCAAGAAGTCCTACTCCAAGGACCGCTACTTCCAGGCCGAGGTCACCTCCGACGACCAGATCGTCCCCGAGGGCATAGAGGGCCAGGTGGCCTACCGCGGCCCGCTCGCCGCGGTCGCCCACCAGCTCATCGGCGGTCTCAACCAGACGATGTTCTACGTCGGTGCCCGCACGGTGCCGGAGCTGCAGGAGAAGGGGCGCTTCGTGCGGATCACCCAGGCCTCGCTCTCCGAGTCCCACCCGCACGGCGTGCAGATGACCGTCGAGGCGCCCAACTACACCGGGCGGTGAGCCGACCGCTTCCGAGCGATAGCCTTCCCCGGTGACCGAGATCCAGATCGGCCAGGCCAAGCGCGCCCGGCGTGCCTACTCCTTCGACGACATCGCGATCGTGCCCTCGCGGCGCACGCGTGACCCCGAGGAGGTCAGCACGCACTGGCAGATCGACGCCTACCGCTTCGACCTGCCGGTGATCGCCGCGCCGATGGACTCGGTCATGTCGCCGACCACCGCGATCGCGATGGGTCGGTTCGGCGGACTGGGCGTGCTCAACCTCGAGGGCCTGTGGACCCGCTACGAGGACCCCGAGCCGCTGCTCGAGGAGGTCGCCGGGCTCACCGGCACCGAGGCGACCCGCAAGATGCAGGAGATCTACACCGAGTCGATCAAGCCCGAGCTGATCACCGAGCGTCTGCGTGAGATGCGCGAGGCGGGGGTCACCGTGGCCGGCTCGCTGTCCCCGCAGCGCACCAAGGAGTTCGCCAAGACCGTCGTGGACGCCGGTGTCGACATGTTCGTCATCCGCGGCACCACCGTCTCCGCCGAGCACGTCTCCAGCCAGGCAGAGCCGCTGAACCTCAAGGAGTTCATCTACGAGCTCGACGTGCCGGTCATCGTCGGCGGGTGCGCGACCCACACGGCCGCACTGCACCTGATGCGCACCGGCGCGGCCGGCGTGCTGGTCGGCTTCGGCGGCGGCGCCGCCCACACCACCCGCACTGTGCTCGGCGTCGCGGTGCCGATGGCCTCGGCGGTCGCCGACGTCGCCGCCGCCCGCCGCGACTACCTCGACGAGTCGGGCGGCCGCTACGTCCACGTCATCGCCGACGGCTCGATCGGCACCTCCGGCGACATCTCCAAGGCGATCGCCTGCGGTGCCGACGCGGTGATGGTCGGCTCGCCGTTCGCGCGCGCCACCGACGCACCGGGCCGTGGCTTCCACTGGGGCACCGAGGCGCACCACCCCGAGCTGCCGCGCGGTCAGCGGGTCCAGTTCGACACGGTGGGCACCATCGAGGAGATCCTGTTCGGTCCCTCCCGGGTCGCCGACGGCACGATGAACCTCATCGGCGCCCTCAAGCGGTCGATGGCCACCACCGGCTACACCGACTGCAAGGAGTTCCAGCGCGTCGAGGTCGTCGTCGAGTAGCCGCCTGACGGGCCTGCTCAGTCGGCCAGCTCGGCGGCGAGTCGGGCGGCCAGGCCCTCGATCACCAGCTCCAGGCCGACGTCGAACTCGTCGCCGAAGTCGTAGCCGGGCTGCAGTGCGTGCTCGAGCGTGAACCGTCGGAACCACGGCAGCGTTCCCTCGGGGATGGACGCCATCACGCCGGCCGCGACCTCCTCGAGCTCGGCGCCGCCGCCGTCGAAGGGCAGCGCCAGCTCCTGCAGCAGGAACCCGTAGAGGTGGGCGTCGAGCAGGGCGAAGGCGTGCCCGGTGAGACCGAGGGAGAAGCCGGCCTCGAGCAGGCAGCCCAGTGCCGCGTCGTGGTGGGTGAGGGTCGCCCACCCCGGCGTACGCCGTGAGTCCATCATCCCCACCGCCCACGGGTGTCGCTTGAGCGCCTCGCGCGCCGTCCGGGAGCGCAGTCGCATCTGCTCGGCCCAGTCCTGCCCCGGCACGGGGGAGTGGAACTCCTCGTGCACCGCGTCGACCATCCCGTCGAGCAGGTCGTCCTTGTTCGAGACGTGGTGGTAGAGCGACATCGCCTCCACCCCCAGGCGTCGCGCCACCGCTCGCATCGAGAGCTTGGCGACGCCCTCCTCGTCGGCCACCGCGAGCGCCGCGGCCACCACCGAGTCCCGGGTGAGCGCGGGGCGGTCCTTGCGAGCGGGCACGGGCACCTCCTGTCGGGCTGTCCAGACAGCCGTTTGACCGAACTTACGGCGTAAGGCTACCGTCCTGGCATCAGACTTACAACGTAAGGCAATGAGGAGCGAGATCATGCGTGCAGTCGTCCAGCAGGGCTTCGGTGGGACCGAGCAGCTGTCGGTGCAGGAGCTGCCCGACCCGACGCCGGGGGAGGGGGAGGTGCTGGTCCGCGTGACCGCGGCCGCCGTGGACCGCGGCACGTGGCACCTGCTCACGGGCCTGCCCTACGTCGCCCGCCCCTACGTCGGCCTGCGCACGCCGCGCTTCCCGGTCGTCGGACGTGACGTCTCGGGGACCGTTGCCGCCGTGGGTGCCGGGGTCACGGGGTACGCCGTCGGCGACCGCGTGCTCGGCACCGCCGACGGCTCCTGCGCCGAGCTGGCCGTGGTGCCGGTGACCCGACTCGTGCACCTCCCCGCGGGGCTGGATCCCCTCACCTCGGCGGCCCTGCCCATCTCGGGGCTCACCGCACTCCAGGGCCTGGCCAAGGCGCACCGCGGCGACGGGGTGCGCGCCGGCGACCGCGTGCTGGTCATCGGCGCCTCCGGCGGTGTCGGCTCGTACGCCGTCCAGCTGGCCGCCGCCGCGGGTGCAGAGGTCACCGGGGTGGCCAGCGCTGCCAAGGCCGACCTGGTCCGTGACCTCGGCGCGACCCGGGTGCTCGACTACGCGGCCGGTCCGCTCGACGACGGCACCCGCTACGACCTCGTCCTCGTCGTGGGTGGCAGCCACCGGCTGCGCGACCTGCGCCGACTGCTGGTCCGCGACGGGACGCTCGTGGTCGCCGGCGGTGAGAACGGTGGCCGCTGGACCGCGGGCGCCCACCGCCAGCTGCTGGCGATGCTCTGGTCCCCGCTCGTCTCGCAGAGTCTGCTCGGGCTGATGTCGCGCGAGAGCGCCGAGGACCTGCAGGTCCTGGTCGAGCACGCCGCTGCGGGTCGGGTCCGGCCCGCCGTCGACCGCACGTTCTCGCTCGAGGAGACCCCGAAGGCCCTCGACCACCTCGCCGACGGGCACGTCCGCGGCAAGGCACTCATCACCCTCTGACGCCCACCCCGACCGCCCGTCCCCTGGAGGACCCATGACCACTGTGACCGCCCCTGCCCCGTCCACCGCACCCGGCGAACCCTCGACGCTGCGCTCGGCCGCCCGCACCGCCGCGATCGGGTACGCCGCGATCTTCGTGCTCGCGATCTTCGCCAACTTCCTCGCCGTGGGCTCGGTGCTCCACCCGGGGGACGCCGCCGCCACCGCGGACGCCCTGGCCGACGGCGAGCGGACCTTCCGTCTCGGCACCGCCGCCTTCCTGGTCATCTTCGTCGTCGACGTCGTGCTCGCCTGGGCGCTGCACGTGCTGTTCCGCGGCGTCCACCACGACCTGTCGCTGCTCGCGGCCTGGTGCCGCCTGACCTACACCGTCTTCCTCGGCGTCTCGCTGGTCTTCCTCGACGCCGCGCTGCGCCTGGTCGACCCGGCGGCTGCCCAGGACGATGAGCTGGTGCTGCTGGCGCTCCAGGCCTTCGACACGACCTGGGTGGTCGGGCTGGCTGCGTTCGGTGTCCACCTGGCGCTGCTGGGCCGACTGATGTGGCTCGGTGGTGGGCCGCGGTGGCTGGCGATCGGCCTGCCCGTGGCGGGCGCGGCGTACGTCGCCGACACCCTGGCCCGGCTGCTGCTGACCGACTACCAGGCCGTCGCCGACGTGATGCTCGCGGTGGTCGCGGCTCCGTCGGTCGTCTTCGAGATGTCGCTGGCCATCTGGCTCGTCCTGGTCTGGCGGGGGCGTGCCAGGATCCCTGCGTGACCCGACTCCTCGTCGCCGCCGGCCAGGCCGTGCCTGTCAACGGCGAGGTCCGCGTCAACGTCCGCACGGCTGCCCTGCTGACCCGCGAGGCGGGGGAGCGGGGTGTCCGGCTTTTGGTGCTGCCGGAGGCGTTCCTCACCGGCTACGACTGGGCGGCCTTCGACCGGGTGCGCGACACCGGGCAGCCGCGCGTCGAGACGCTCGAGGGGCTGACCGAGCCGCTGCGTGCGGCTGCTGCCGAGGCCGGGTGCACCGTGCTGGTCTGCACGCCGCTGCTGCGCGGTGACGACATGCGGCTGACCACGCTGGTGGTGCGACCCGACGGGACGGTCGAGGCGGCGTACGACAAGCAGCAGGTCGACCGGCTCGAGCTGTCGTGGTTCACCCCCGGTCCGCGCGGGCCGGTCGTGCTCGACGTCGAGGGCGTCAAGGTCGCGCCGGCCATCTGCTACGACAGCCGCTTCCCCGAGCACGCCGCTGCGGCCGCGGCCGCCGGGGCCGAGGTGTACGCCGTCTCGACGGCGTACCTGGAGGGCTCGACGCGCGGCCGGGCGGTCTCGCTGCC
Organism: Actinomycetota bacterium; assembly: GCA_036341255.1. Lineage (GTDB taxonomy): Bacteria > Actinomycetota > Actinomycetes > Propionibacteriales > Nocardioidaceae > Nocardioides. The sequence continues at coordinate 19,462 of JAYYWX010000014.1, forward strand.
GGCGCGGGCGCTCGACAACGGGATGTTCGTCGTCGCCGGGGCTGCCCTCGGCACGTGTGGGGACCGCCCGATCACGGGCGGCTCGTGCGTGCTCGACCCCGAGGGTCACGAGCTCGCGGCGCTCGGTACCGAGCCCGGGCTGGCGGTCGCCGAGCTCGACCTCGACCTGCTGGCCGAGGTCCGGGCGCGCCAGACGATGCACGCCGACCGGCTCGGGTGAGAATCTCCCGGTGAGCGAGCAGTCCCCCGAGAGCACCGAGACCGTCACCATCCACACCGACGGGGCCTGCGTGCCCAACCCCGGTCCCGGCGGCTGGGGCGCGCTGCTGCGCATCGGCAGCCACGAGCTGGAGCTGTGCGGGGGAGAGGCCGGCCAGACCACCAACAACCGGATGGAGCTGACCGCGCCGATCAAGGCGCTCGAGGCGCTGACCCGGCCGGTGCGGGTGGAGCTCTACACCGACTCCACCTACGTGCGCTCGGGCATCACCTCCTGGGTCAACGGCTGGAAGCGCAACGGGTGGAGGACCTCGGCCAAGCAACCGGTCAAGAACGTCGACCTCTGGCAGGAGCTCGACGCCGCCTGCCAGCGCCACGACGTGCACTGGCACTGGGTCAAGGGCCATGCCGGCGACGAGGGCAACGAGCGCGCCGACCGGCTGGCGGCCAAGGGGCTCACCGAGGCGGTCGAGGCGGCCAAGGCCTCCTGATCGAGGTCGCCGGCCGCATCGACTCGGTCCGCCCAGTCGCCGAGGTCATCGGTGAGATGTGGAACGGCTGCCGCGACGCCCTCGACGCAGGGCGCGCGCGACTCGGTTGACGCGTCGACGCCCTCGATCACGACGTTCTGCAGGAGATCGGACCCTCTGACCTGCAGAACGTCGTGATCGGCGCCCGTCGGGCAGGAATGTCGTAACTGACATCCTGTGACCGTCGTTACACCTCCGTGCTCCGGAGACTCCTCCTCGTCCTGCTGTCCCTCGTGCTGCTCCCGCTGGCGGCGCTGCTGCCGACGAGCCCGAGCGGAGCGACGGGCACGAAGCCACCCGCGGACCGGGTGCCGCTGCCGACGTTGAGCGAGCCGCCCGGCGGCCTGCAGGGGCACCCGCTGTGGGACTCCTGGCACCAGCTGGAGCCGTTCGGCTACACCGAGCAGGAGTGGTTCGTCTCCGGCACCGCGACCGCCGCCGACGGCAGCACCGCGCCGTACACCACCCGCGTCATCGTGACCCGCCCGCAGAAGCGCAAGGACTTCAACGGCGCGCTGATGCTGGACTGGGTCAACGTGACCGCGCAGTTCGAGAACGCCGTCGACAGCCTCGAGGGGCGCGAGGAGCTGCTGCGCAGCGGCTGGGCGTTCGTGCACGTCAGCGCTCAGGCGGCCGGCGTCTGCTGCATCCCGCTGACCCCCAAGGTCTGGGACCCGGTGCGCTACGCCGCGCTGGACCACCCCGGCGACGCGTACGCCGACGACATGTACCTCCAGATCGCCCGCGCCCTGCGGACCCGCCGGGTCGGCGACATCAAGCCCCTGGGCAACCTGAAGGTCAGGCGCGTCGTGGCCGCCGGCCAGTCGCAGTCCGCCGGCCGGCTTGCCGGGATCGTCCGCGCGCACCCCGACGGTGCCGGCGTCATCGACGGCTTCCTGGTCCACGGCGGGCTCGCAGGGCTCGACTACGAGCCCCGCCTGCAGGTGCCGGTCCTGCAGCTCAACAGCGATTGGGCCGAATCCACCGGTGAGGCCGACGACGACCCGCTCTACCGCCTGTGGGACGTCGCCGGCTCCGCGCACGCCGGGCTCTTCATCGGCTACCAGCAGGTCTTCGGCTCCGGCCCCCGTGTCGCCGGCCTGCCCGCCATGGACGAGCAGGGCTACCGCGACACCATCGAGGCCGCCGGCGACTACGGCCAGATGGCGTTCAACCCGCTCTACCCCGCGTGCACCGTCGCCGGCGCCTCCTTCCCCATGCGGTACGCCGTCAACACAGCCCTTCGCGAGCTCGACGAGTGGATTCGCACGGGTCGGGCGCCGCGACCCGCGCCCCGCTTCGAGTTCGAGGCCGACGGCGAGACACCCGCGCGCGACGCGGACGGCAACGTCCTGGGCGGGCTACGGCTGCCGCCGATCGAGGTGCCGGTGGCGACGTACCGCTCCACCGACTGCGAGCTCGGCGGCATCACCGTCCCCTTCGACCCGATCACCCTGCAGCAGCGCTACCCGACGTACGCCGACTACGAGCAGCGGCTGCGGAAGGCCACGAACCGCGCGGTGCGCAAGGGCTGGCTGCTCCCCGTCGACGCCCGCGACCAGATGCGCCGTGCCTGCGCGGTGCGGGACCGCTACCCCGGCTCGGGTGACGAGTGTCGCTCCTACCGACCCCCGCGCTTCGGGGGCTGAAGCCGGCACCGCGGACCTGACACACTGGAGCGCATGACTCCCACGCCCGGAGCCCTCGGTCCCGACGCGCGCGACGCCGCCCTCGCGGCGATGACCGGCCAGGCCGGCGAGCACGAGCTCGACGTGCTGGTCGTCGGGGGAGGGATCACCGGCACCGGCGTCGCCCTCGACGCGGTCACCCGCGGCCTGAGCGTCGGCCTGCTCGAGCAGCGCGACCTCGCCAGCGGCACCTCCAGCCGCAGCAGCAAGCTCATCCACGGCGGCCTGCGCTACCTGGAGATGATGGACTTCGGCCTGGTCCGCGAGGCGCTGCAGGAGCGCGGCCTGCTGCTCACCCGCCTCGCCCCGCACCTGGTCAGCCCGGTGCCGTTCCTCTACCCGCTCACCAAGCCCGTCCTCGAGCGCGCCTACGTCGGCGCCGGCCTCGCGTTGTACGACGGCATGGCCAAGGCCGGCAAGTACGACATGGGCGTGCCGATGCACCGCCACCTCACCCGCCGCCAGGTCGCCCGGATGGCGCCGGACTTCAAGGCCGAGTCGATCACCGGCGCGATCAAGTACTACGACTGCCAGGTCGACGACGCCCGCATGGTCGTCGCCGTGGCCCGCACCGCCGCCAAGCACGGCGCCCACGTCGCGACCCGCGTGAAGGTCACCGGGTTCCTGCGCGAGGGCGAGCGGGTCGTCGGCGTGACCGCCCGCGACCTCGAGCACGACCAGGACCTCGAGATCCGCGCCCGCGTCGTCGTCAACGCGGCCGGCGTGTGGACCGACGAGATCCAGGAGATGGTCGGCGGTCGCGGCGCCCTGCACGTGCAGGCCTCCAAGGGCGTGCACATCGTCGTCCCGCGCGACCGCATCCGGTCCGAGACCGGCTTCATCGTCCGCACCGAGACCTCGGTGCTCTTCGTCATCCCGTGGGGACGGCACTGGATCATCGGCACCACCGACACCCCCTGGGACCTCGACAAGGCCCACCCCGCGGCCAGCCGCCGCGACCTCGACTACATCCTCGAGCACGTCAACGAGATCCTCCGCGAGCCGCTGGACCACGAGGACGTCGTCGGCGTCTACGCCGGCCTGCGACCGCTGCTCTCCGGCGAGTCCGAACCCACGTCGAAGATCTCCCGCGAGCACACCGTCGTCACGCCGGTGCCCGGGCTGGTGATGATCGCGGGCGGCAAGTACACGACGTACCGCGTGATGGCCCGCGACGCCATCGACGCCGCCGCCCACAGCCTGCGCACCACCGGCCACGGCGCCGTGCGCGACTCCATCACCGACCGGGTGCCGCTCGTGGGCGCGGAGTCCTACGAGACCCGCTCCAACCAGCGGGTGCTGCTGGCGCGGCGATCCGGCCTGCACGTCGCGCGGATCGACCACCTGCTCGCGCGCTACGGCGGCCAGGTCGACGACCTGCTGGCCATGGTGCAGACCCGCCGCCAGCTCGCCGTGCCGCTCGAGGGTGCGGAGGACTACCTCGCCGCGGAGGTCGTCTACGCCGTCACCCACGAGGGCGCGCTCCACCTCGACGACGTCCTCACGCGGCGCACCCGCATCTCCATCGAGACCTTCGACCGCGGCGTCGCCGCCGCCCCGCACGCCGCACGGCTGATGGCCGAGGCCCTCGACTGGGACGACGCGCGCGTCGCCGAGGAGGTCGAGCACTACCTGCGTCGGGTCGAGGCCGAGCGGCAGTCGCAGCTCAAGCTCACCGACCAGGAGGCCGACGAGGCGCGGGTCCAGGTCAGCGACCTGGTCTGATCGCCCGGCAGGTCGCTAGGGCTGGTACTTCGCGCCGGAGATGCCGCGCGCCTGCTTGACCCGGTTGGACCGAGCCGGGCGCTCGGGGTCGCGCTTGAGCACGTAGGTGCCGACGACCCGCGACGACTTGCGGTAGACCACGCGCCGCGGTCCGTTGCCGCCCTCGGTCGACCACAGCTTGGTGCCGCTCCACTGCGGGTCGCCCTGCAGGTAGCGGGTCTCCAGCATCAGCTTGGTGTCGGTCACCTGCCCGAGCACGTAGGACGACTCGCCGCGGTAGAAGAGCCCGCCGTGGCACATCTGCACCACGCCCTTGCGCCGGATCACGGTGTGGTCGTGCACCTCGCCGCACAGGTAGGCGTCCACGTCGTGCTTGCGCATCAGCTGCCACAGGTCGCTGCCCTGGTAGGTCAGCCCGGAGGAGAAGCGGGTGCGCACCGGCCCGAGGACCGGCACGTGGCCCTGCACGACCACCCACGGCACCCGCTGCTTCTTCGCCCGGCGCAGCACCTTCGCGAGCCAGTCGCGCTGGTCGGGGTCGAGGCTGACCGAGACGCCGCTCGAGGTCGGCCGGAACACGTCGACGGCGACCAGCAGCAGGTTGCGGTCCAGCCGGACGGCGTACGCCGTGTCGCCGGCCTGCCCGCGCTCGGGACTGGAGACCCCGCCGACCCGGCGCAGGTCGTCGCCGGGGGCACGCCGCACGGCGTCGTAGGTGTGCTTGACCAGCTGCCGCTTCCACAGCCAGGTGTGGTTGGCCTTGAACCGGATCCACGCTCGCTCCTGCGCGTCGCCGCGCGGCCTCCACGGGTCGTCGCCGATCTCGTGGTCCCCGACGGCGGGGTAGGCCCGCAGCCCGTGGTCGGTGACGCGACGCAGCCAGTCGCCGTAGTAGATCCGCGCTGCTTCCTTGAGGGCCTGCTTGCGCTGCGAGGTGGTGCGGTGCGGCCCGAACGGGTCGGTGCCGGTCTCGTCCTTGCCCCACTCGCCCTCGACGAGGTCGCCGGCCACCAGGAACGCCCCGGGCTGATGGGACGCGACGTCGTCGAGGACGTGGTCGAGGGAGTCCTCGTAGGCGGAGTTGGTGCCCGTCGGGTCGCCCTGCTGCCAGTGCGAGGCGCGCGTCACGTCGCCGACGTCCTGGTTGAGGAAGTCGGGGAAGGACACGAAGCGGTAGGCGCCGTCGGGGCGGGGGAGGCCGCGCACGGTGGGCCGGTCGTCGGGGTCGGCGGCCACCGACGTCCGGGCGGCGGACGGCGCCGCGGGTGCGGGCGGCGCGGCGGGCCCGGCGAGGGTGCTCACCGCAGCAGCGACTGACAGGGCGGCGACGGCAGCGCCGTGTGCGATCGAACGGGGGGAGGGGCGGAGCACCCAGCCAGGTTAAGGAAGGGGGAGGAAGTGTGCTGAATCCCCGCTGAACGACCGGCGGATCGGTCCCGGGGCGGCTGTGAGGTGACGGTCAGGCGCCCTGAGACACCTCTTTCACACCTGTCTGGCACGCGTTGACAAAGTAGAACAGGTTCTAGGATTCTGGTCGGGCATGACCCACGTCACACCGTCCGGACGAAGGAGTCGACCGTCGTGACCCAGGCGCCACCGCCCGCAGACCTGAAGATGCAGCGCAGCAGCCGCGATGCGGCCCGCGTGCCCGAGGTGCTGGAGGGGTGGCTCAGCAGCCTGCTGCCGGAGCACGCCGAGCCGGAGGTGGTGCTGCACAGCGGCATCGACAGCAACGGCATGTCGTCGGAGACGCTGGTCCTCGACGCGACCTGGACCGAGGGCGGCGCCCGCGACACCGTGCCCATGGTCGCCCGCGTCGCGCCTGCGCCCCAGGACTTCCCGGTCTTCCCGCGCTACGAGCTCGGCCACCAGTACGAGGTCATCCGCCAGGTCGGCGAGCTCACCGACGTCCCGGTCCCCGGCGTGCGCTGGCTGGAGGAGTCCGGCGAGGTGCTGGGCACTCCCTGCTTCCTCATGGACCGCGTCGAGGGAGTCGTCCCTCCCGACGTGCTGCCCTACCCCTTCGGTGACAACTGGCTCTTCGACGCCGACCGAGCCGACCAGCGCCGACTCCAGGACTCCACCGTCGACGTCCTGGCCCGGTTGCACGCGATCGACGACCCGCTGGGCCGCTTCGGCTACCTCGCGCCCGAGCAGGACGGCGAGACGCTGCTGCACCGCAACCTCGCCAAGGTCCGCGCGTGGTACGACTTCGCCGTCCGCGACCTCGCCCCCTCGCCGACGGTCGAGCGTGCCCTGGCCTGGCTCGAGGCCAACGTCCCGACGGAGCAGGAGCAGGGCGACCCGGTGCTGTGCTGGGGCGACGCCCGCATCGGCAACGTCATCTACCGCGACTTCGAGCCGGTGGCCGTCCTGGATTGGGAGATGGTCACCCTCGGTCCCCGGGCTCTCGACGTCAGCTGGCTGCTCTTCGCCCACCAGGTCTTCGAGTCGATCGTCGGGATGCTCGAGCTGCCCGGCATGCCGCACTTCCTGCGCGAGGAGGACGTGGTGGCGACGTACGCCGACCGCACCGGCGTCACCCTCGGGGACCTCGACTGGTACCACGTCTACAACGGGCTGCAGTGGTGCATCGTCTTCATGCGCACCGGCGCCCGGCAGGTGCACTTCGGGGAGATCGAGATGCCCGACGACATCGAGTCGCTCTTCCACTGCAAGCCGTTGCTCGAGTCGATCCTGGCGAAGGTCGGCGCCTGATGGGCACTGCACGCGGCGGGCTCGGCCCGCTCGACGAGTACCCCCTCCACCAGGTCCCGCAGCCGATCGGCTGGCCCGGACCCAGCGACCGGCACTTCTACGACCGGTGCTACTTCAACGCCCACGACCGCACCGGCGACATCTTCGTCATCTCCGGCATGGGCTACTACCCCAACCTGCGCACCAAGGATGCCTTCTTCCTCGTCACCCGCGGCGACCAGCAGACCGCCGTCCACCTCGGCGGCGAGATCGACGACGACCGGCTCCACCAGCACGTCGGCGGCTACCGCCTCGAGGTGGTCGAGCCGCTGCGGAGGATCCGCATGGTGCTCGAGGAGACCGAGGGACTCGCGGCCGACCTGACCTGGGAGGGGTCCTTCGAGGTCGTCCAGGAGCAGCGGCACGTGATGCGCCAGGGCACCCGCGTCACCCTCGACGCCCAGCGCTTCGCGCAGGTCGGCACCTGGTCAGGCTCGCTGTCGGTCGACGGCGAGGAGATCGCCGTCAGCCCCGACACCTGGGTCGGCACCCGCGACCGCTCGTGGGGCATCCGCCCCGTGGGGGAGGCCGAGCCCGCCGGACGTCCGGCCGACTTCGACGGCATGTGGTGGCTCTACGTCCCGATGCGCTTCGAGGACTACGCGATCGTCGTGATCATGCAGGAGGACGGCGACGGCATCCGCACCCTCAACGACTGCACCCGCGTGTGGAAGGACGGCCGCGTCGAGCAGCTCGGCTGGCCGCAGGTCACCATCCACTACACCTCCGGCGGTCGTACGCCGACCGGCGCGACCCTGGAGTGCCAGACCCGGCAGGGCCCGCTGCGCATCGAGGTGGAGTCCAGGCTCGCGGTCCCGCTGCACTTCGGCGGCGGCTACGGAGGCGACCAGGACTGGCTGCACGGCCAGTGGCACGGCGAGTCCTTCGTCGAGCGTCGCACCTACGACCTCACCTCGGACGCGGTCAGGAGCATGTTCATGTTCGGCTGCGTCGACCACGTCGGTCGCGCCGTGGTCCACGAGAACGGCACCGAGACCGAGGGCTTCGGGCTCTTCGAGCACTTCTCCGTCGGGCGCCACGAGCCGTCCGGCTTCACCGACTTCTTCTCCGTCGCCCCCTGACCACCACCCCGTCACAGCACCCCGCCACACCACCCCGCCACACCACCCATGGAGCACTGATGAGCCTCGACCGCGACGCCTTCTACATCGACGGCGGCTGGCGCACCCCCGCCTCCGACGCCACCCTGCGGGTGGTCTCCCCGCACAGCGAGGAGGTCATCGCCACCGTGCCGGAGGCCTCAGTCGGTGACGTGGACGCTGCGGTCGCCGCGGCGCGGAAGGCCTTCGACGAGGGTCCCTGGCCGCGGATGACTCCCGCCGAGCGGATCGCGGTCATCGAGGCGTTCTCGGGCCTCTACGCCGCGAAGCTGACCGAGATGGCCGAGCTCATCAGCCTCGAGATGGGCTCGCCCACCTCCTTCTCCCAGCTCGCTCAGTCCCCGGCGCCGTGGATGCAGATCGAGTCGTTCCTCGCGATCGCCCGGGAGTTCCCCTGGGAGGCTGCCCGACCCGGCTCGCTCGGCTCGGACGTCGTGGTGCGGCACGAGCCGGTCGGCGTGGTCGCGGCCATCCCGCCGTGGAACGTCCCCCAGTTCACCGTCATGTCCAAGGTCGTCCCCGCGCTGCTGGCCGGCTGCACGGTCGTGGTGAAGCCGGCGCCGGAGTCGCCGCTGGACTGCTACCTGATGGCCGAGCTGCTCCACGAGGCCGGCGTGCCCGCGGGCGCGGTCAACATCGTCGCCGGTGGCCGTGAGGTCGGTCAGCACCTGGTGGCCCACCCCGGTGTCGACAAGGTGGCCTTCACCGGCTCCACCGCCGCCGGCCGCCAGATCGGTGCGACCTGCGGCGAGCAGCTCAAGCGGGTCTCCCTCGAGCTCGGTGGCAAGTCCGCGGCGATCGTGCTGGAGGACGCCGACCTGGCCGCCACCGTGGAGGGCCTGAAGTTCCTCTCGGTGATGAACTCCGGGCAGGCGTGCGTCGCCCAGACCCGGGTGCTCGCCCCGCGCTCGCGCTACGAGGAGGTCGTCGAGGCGCTGGCGGCCGGCATCGGAGGGATGCAGGTCGGCGACCCGATGGACCCGGCCACCGAGATCGGTCCGATGGTCGCCCAGCGGCAGCAGGAGCGGGTGCAGAAGTACATCGCGCTCGGCCAGGAGGAGGGTGCTCGCCTGGTCGCCGGCGGCGTCGGGATGCCCGAGGGCCTGGACCGTGGCTGGTACGTCCGTCCCACGGTGTTCGCCGACGTCGACAACCGGATGCGGATCGCCCAGGAGGAGATCTTCGGGCCCGTGGTCTCGGTGATCGCCTACGACGGGGTCGAGGACGCCGTACGCATCGCCAACGACTCCGACTACGGCCTGGCCGGCACCGTGTGGACCGCCGACGTCGAGGCCGGCCTGGAGGTGGCGCGGGGCGTGCGCACCGGCACCTACGGCATCAACACCTACACGATGGACTTCGCCGCACCCTTCGGCGGCTTCAAGGCCTCCGGCCTCGGCCGCGAGTTCGGGCCCGAGGGCCTGGGGCAGTACACGGAGCTGAAGTCGGTCTACCTGCCGCTGCCGCCCGCCGAGTGACCGGCTGACGGAGGGCGGGGAGGCGCACCCGCGGCGCTTGACATCGCAAAAGAATGTGTCAAGTGCCACGAACTCCTACTGAAAGGTAGTTCCGGAGACACCGGTCACATACTCTCGGTACATGAGTGCCTCCACGCCCGACCCCACCGGCCGTCCGCTCGCCGAGGGCCCGCACGACCCCGAGCACGACCCGACCGCCTCCTACGCCCTCGAGCCGGACTACGTCGAGGCGCTCACGCGCCGCATCCTGGCGACGTCCGGGGAGACCGCGGAGGTCCGCTCGCCGATCAACGGCGCGCCGCTGGCCCACATCCCGCAGTCGACCGAGGACGACGTCGTGGAGGCCTTCGCGCGCGCCCGCCGGGCACAGGAGGCCTGGGCGCGGACCAGCCTGGAGCACCGCTCGGCGATCATGCTGCGCCTGCACGACCTGGTCCTCGACCGCCAGGACGAGATCCTCGACCTGATCGTGTGGGAGTCCGGCAAGGCCCGCAAGCACGCCTTCGACGAGCCGATGCACATCGCGCTCACCGCGCGCTACTACGGCCGCACCGCCCACGAGCACCTCGCCACCAAGCGCAAGCTCGGTGTGGTGCCCGGCCTGACCCGGGTCGAGGTCAACCGCGTCCCCAAGGGCGTCGTCGGCATCATCTCGCCGTGGAACTACCCGTTCACCATGGCGCTGTGCGACGGCCTCCCGGCCCTGCTCGCCGGCAACGCGGTGGTCGCCAAGCCCGATGCCCAGACGATGCTCTCGGCCCTGCTCGGCGCGCAGCTGCTCGAGGAGGCGGGGTTCCCGAAGGACCTCTGGCAGGTCGTGGCCGGTCCCGGCTCCCGGGTCGGCACCTCGGTGATCGGCAAGGCCGACTACATCTGCTTCACCGGCTCCACCGCGACCGGCAAGAAGGTCGCGGCCGGCTGCGCCGAGCGCCTCATCGGCTGCTCGCTCGAGCTCGGCGGCAAGAACCCGATGATGGTGCTGCGCGACGCCGACGTCGAGCGCGCGGCCGAGGGCGCTGTCCGCGCCTCGTTCTCCAACGCCGGCCAGCTCTGCGTCTCCATGGAGCGGCTCTTCGTCGCCGACCAGGTCTACGACCGGTTCGTGGAGCGCTTCGTGGCCCGCACCGAGGCGATGACCCTCGGCGCGACCCTGGACTGGGGCAACGACATGGGGTCCCTGATCAGCCAGGACCAGCTCGACACCGTCACCCGCCACGTCGAGGACGCCGTCGCCAAGGGCGCCCGGGTGCTGGCGGGCGGCAAGGCGCGCCCCGACCTCGGCCCCTACTACTTCGAGCCGACGATCCTCGAGGGCGTCACCCCCGAGATGACCTGCTTCGGTGAGGAGACCTTCGGGCCGGTCATCTCGCTCTACCGCTTCCACGACGAGGCCGATGCCGTGGCTCGCGCCAACGACGGCGAGTACGGCCTCAACGCCTCGATCTACAGCCGCGACGGCGCCCGCGCCCGCGACCTGGCCCGCCAGGTCAAGTGCGGCACGGTCAACATCAACGAGGCCTTCGGCGCCACCTTCGCGAGCATCGACTCGCCGATGGGCGGCATGCGCGAGTCCGGCATGGGCCGGCGCCAGGGCAGCGAGGGCATCCACCGTTACACCGAGTCCCAGTCGGTCGGCACGCAGCGTCTGCTGCGCTTCGCGCCGATGCTGGGCATGTCCGACGAGCAGTACGCCGGTGTCATGACCGCGAACCTGCGCCTGATGAAGAAGCTGGGGAGGGCCTGAACCCATGGGCAAGCACGCGACCTTCGACTACGACGTCCTGGTCATCGGATCCGGCTTCGGCGGCTCGGTCTCCGCGCTGCGGCTGACCGAGAAGGGCTACAAGGTCGGCGTCATCGAGGCGGGGGCCCGCTTCGATGACTCCGACTTCTCCTCCGGCACCCTCGACATCAAGTCCTACCTGTGGGCCCCGGCCCTGGGCTGCTACGGCATCCAGCGCATCGACGCGGTCCGAGACACGATGATCGTGGCCGGGGCGGGCGTGGGCGGCGGGTCCCTGGTCTACGCCAACACGCTCTACGAGCCGCTGCCGGCGTTCTACAACGACGCGCAGTGGAGCCACATCACCGACTGGCGCGACGAGCTGGCCCCCTACTACGACCAGGCCAAGCGCATGCTCGGTGTCGTCGAGAACCCCGTCCGCACCCCGGCCGACGACGTGATGGAGAAGGTCGCCACGGACATGGGAGTGGGCGACACCTTCCACCCGACACCGGTGGGTGTCTTCTTCGGTGGCCCGGGCGCCGACCCGGACGAGAAGGTCGCCGACCCGTTCTTCGGTGGCGCCGGCCCCGACCGCAACCCCTGCCGCAACTGCGGTGAGTGCATGTCGGGCTGCCGCCACAACGCCAAGAACACCCTGGTCAAGAACTACCTCTACCTCGCGGAGAAGAACGGCGCGAAGGTGATGCCGCTGACCACCGTCACCCGCGTGAGCCCGCGCGACGGCGGCGGGTACGACGTCGCGGTGAAGTTCACCAAGGCCCGCCGCGCCACCCCGCGCACCACCCGCACGCTGACCGCCGAGCACGTGATCTTCGCTGCGGCCTCGCTGGGCACCCAGAAGCTCCTGCACCGGATGAAGGACGAGGGCCACCTGCCCGGTCTCTCCGACCGTCTGGGCTACCTCTCGCGCACCAACTCCGAGTCGATCCTGGGCGCCATCGCGCCCAGCAGCGACACCACGGACTACTCCTACGGCGTCGCGATCACCTCCAGCTTCCATCCAGACACCGACACCCACATCGAGCCGGTCCGCTACGGCAAGGGCTTCAACACCATGGCCCTGATGCAGACGGTGCTCACCGACGGCGACGGCGACGAGCCGCGCTGGCGCAGCTGGCTGAAGGAGATGTGGCACCAGCGCAGCAACATCAAGGAGCTCTACGACCTCAAGCACTGGTCCGAGCGCACCGTGATCGCCCTGGTGATGCAGTCGCTGGACAACTCCATCCAGACCTACGGCAAGAAGGGCCTGCTGGGGTGGCGGATGACCTCCCGCCAGGGCCACGGTGCCCCGAACCCGACCTGGATCCCGGTGGCCAACGACGCCGTGCGCCGGATGGCCCGCCTGCTGGGCGGCACGCCCGGCGGCAACATCGGCGAGCCGTTCAACATGCCGCTGACCGCCCACTTCATCGGTGGCTGTGCGATCGGCGACTCGATCGAGAACGGTGTCATCGACCCCTACCAGCGCGTCTACGGCCACCCCGGCCTGCACGTCGCCGACGGGTCGGCGATCAGCGCCAACCTGGGGGTCAACCCGTCGCTGACGATCACCGCCCAGGCGGAGCGGGCGATGTCGCTGTGGCCCAACAAGGGCGAGGAGGACGCCCGGCCGCCGCTGGGCGCCGACTACCAGCGGATCGCACCGGTCCCGCCGGCCTCCCCGGCGGTCCCCGCGGCCGCTCCCGGGGCGCTGCGGCTGCCGATCGTGGGGGTCTCCTAGGAGCCCTCCTGAGGTCAGTGGTCTGGACCGGGAAACTATTTCTGATCCGGCCGTGACCTGGACGTAACCCCGGCCCCGGGTGGTCGTTGAGGTGAGCAGACCCGGCAGTCATGCTCCCTCCCAATAGCCGGGTCGCGGTCCAGGCGCTGTCCAGCAGAGCGTGGACGATCAGGGCCCGGCCACCCTCCCTCCCCGGCCGGGCCCTGGTGCATTTCCGAGCCTTGTCCGATCCGCGCTCCGAAGGCACGTGCACGAGCAGCCCCGCAGACCACGACCTTCTGCAGGTGGAACGGGTCCGTGGCCTGCAGATCGTCGTGATCTGCGGCCGTCGGGCCAGGTGACGACCACCGTGTCGAGATCCACGCACCTGGTGGGGGAGCGGTCGGCTCCCCGCCGATAGGATTCGCCGCATGACCGATGCGCCTGAGCACGACCTGGTCCTCGTCGTCGACTTCGGGGCGCAGTACGCGCAGCTGATCGCGCGTCGCGTGCGCGAGGCACGGGTCTACTCCGAGATCGTGCCCCACGACATGCCGGTGGCCGAGATGCTGGCCAAGGGCCCCAAGGCGATCATCCTCTCCGGCGGCCCGTCGTCGGTGTACGCCGAGGGCGCGCCGTCGATCGACCCGGCCGTCTTCACCAACGGCACCCCGGTCTTCGGCATGTGCTACGGCTTCCAGCTGATGGCCCTCGGGCTCGGTGGGACCGTCGACAACAACGGCGCCCGCGAGTACGGCCGCACCCCGGTCAGCATCGGCGAGCACGGCGTGCTCCTCGAAGGCATCCCCGCCCAGCACAACGTCTGGATGTCGCACGGCGACTCGGTCTCCCAGGCGCCCGAGGGGTTCTCGGTCCTCGCCAGCACCGAGGGCACCCCGGTCGCGGCGTTCGAGAACGTCGAGGCCGGCTTCGCCGGGGTGCAGTGGCACCCCGAGGTGATGCACTCCGAGCACGGCCAGCGCATCCTCGAGCACTTCCTCTGGAACATCGCCAAGTGCGCCCCCACCTGGACCATCGGCAACATCGCCGAGGAGCAGGTGGAGCGGGTGCGCGCCCAGATCGGGGAGACCGGCCGGGCGATCTGCGGCCTGTCCGGCGGCGTGGACTCCGCGGTCGCCGGCGCGATCGTGGCCAAGGCGATCGGTGAGCGGCTCACCTGCGTCTACGTCGACCACGGGCTGATGCGCAAGGGCGAGTCCGAGCAGGTCGAGCGCGACTTCGTGGCCGCCACCGGCGCGAAGCTGGTCGTGGTCGACGCCGAGAAGCAGTTCCTCGACGCGCTGGCTGGTGTCAGCGACCCGGAGACCAAGCGCAAGATCATCGGCCGCGAGTTCATCCGCACCTTCGAGGGCGCGCAGTCCGACATCATCGACGCCGCCCCCGAGGGCACCACGGTCGGCTTCCTGGTCCAGGGCACGCTCTACCCCGACGTGGTCGAGTCCGGCCACGGTGCCGGGGCGGCCACCATCAAGAGCCACCACAACGTGGGCGGCCTGCCCGAGGACATCGAGTTCGAGCTGGTCGAGCCGCTGCGCACGCTGTTCAAGGACGAGGTCCGCGCGGTCGGCGCCCAGCTCGGCCTGCCCGACGTCATCGTGCAGCGCCAGCCGTTCCCGGGCCCCGGTCTGGGCATCCGCATCATCGGCGAGGTCACCCGTGAGCGCCTCGACATCCTGCGCGAGGCCGACGCGATCGCGCGCGAGGAGATGACTCGCGCCGGCCTCGACCACGACATCTGGCAGATGCCGGTGGTGCTGCTGGCCGACGTCCGCAGCGTCGGCGTCCAGGGTGACGGCCGCACCTACGGCCACCCGGTGGTGCTGCGCCCGGTCACCTCCGAGGACGCCATGACCGCCGACTGGGCGCGGCTGCCCTACGAGGTCCTCGAGCGGATCTCCACCCGCATCACCAACGAGGTGCCCGAGGTGAACAGGGTCACCGTCGACATCACCAGCAAGCCGCCGGGCACCATCGAGTGGGAGTGAGCCCCTACCAGGGCGCCTTGACGTAGTCCTTGAGGAAGCAGCCGAACAGGTCCTCGCCGGCCTCGCCGCGCACGATCGGGTCGTAGACCCGCGCGGCGCCGTCGACGAGGTCCAGCGGCGCGTGCCAGCCCTCGGCGGCGATGCGCAGCTTCTCCTGGTGCGGGCGCTCGTCGGTGATCCAGCCGGTGTCCACCGAGGTCATCAGGATCTGGTCGGTCTCGAACATCTCGGTCGCCGAGGTGCGCGTCAGCATGTTGAGCGACGCCTTGGCCATGTTGGTGTGCGGGTGCCCGGCGCCCTTGTAGCGGCGTCCGCCGAACTGCCCCTCCATGGCGCTGACGTTGACGACGTACGCGCGGCGCGCACCGCCGGAGACCGCGGCGCGCATCGCGGGGCGCAGGCGCGAGACCAGCAGGAAGGGCGCGATCGCGTTGCAGAACTGCACCTCGAGCAGCTCCAGCGGGTCCACCTCGTCGACGACCTGGGTCCAGGAGTTGGTGGTCTGCAGGTCCGGCAGCAGGCCGCCGGCGTCGACCGCGGTCCCGGCCAGGTGGGCGTCCAGGGAGGCGTGACCGGCCTTGAGTGCGAGGGCGGTGAGGCTGGCGGCGTTGTGCGCCGCCTGCGCGTGCTCGGCCGACTCGCCCTCGTGGTGGGCCACCGCGTGCTCGCGCAGCGCACCGGTGATGGCGGCCGGGTGGGCCTCGGAGATCCGGTCGAAGGAGACCATCTCCGGCAGCACGGGCAGGTCCGGCAGGGGCGCCGACTCCATCTCCACGAGCTGGGAGTAGGCGCCGGGGCTCCGGCGCACGGTCTGGCAGGCGTTGTTGATGAGGATGTCCAGCGGGCCGGACGCGGCCACGTCGTCGGTCAGCGCCACCACCTGGGTCGGGTCGCGCAGGTCGATGCCGACCACGGTGAGGCGGTGCAGCCAATCGCCGGAGTCCTCCATCGCCGCGAACCGGCGCACCGCGTCCTTGGGGAAGCGGGTGGTGATCGTCAGGTCGGCCCCGTCGCGCAGCAGCCGCAGCGCGATGTACATCCCGATCTTGGCGCGGCCGCCGGTCAGCAGCGCGCGCTTGCCGGTGAGGTCGGTGCGCTGGTCGCGCTTGGCGTGGGAGAAGGCCGCGCAGTCCGGGCACAGGCCGTGGTAGAACGCGTCGACGAGGGTGTAGTCGCTCTTGCAGATGTAGCAGCCGCGTGCGGTGATCAGCTCCCCGGCGTAGGCACCCTGCGCGGTGGAGACCAGCGGCAGCCCGGCGGTCTCGTCGTCGATGCGCAGGGCCGAGCCGGTGGCGGTGCGCTCGACCACGGCGCGGTCGTGGGCGGCGCGCTCGGCGCGCAGTGCTGCCCGCCGGGTCTTCTTGATCAGCTTCCACATGTGTCCGGTGGCGTGCTTGACCGTCCGCACGTCGGGGTGGTCGGGCGCGAGCAGGTGCAGCTGGGAGAGGACCTTGAGGGTCGTGGCCAGCTCGTCGGGGTCGACTCGCTCGAGGTACGACGCATCGGCGGCCGTGGGCTCGGTGGCCCCTGTCGCGGGCCCCAGGTCAGGCTCAGTCACCGGGAGACCATACGCGGCCTCACCTGTTCGGACATGTTCGGACTTGTTCGGGGCAGTGGTGCAGAAATCCTTAACCGTGTCGGTGGTCACCTCTATCCTTTCGCCCGTGATGCTCGGATGACGACGTTTGACCAGATCGCGGGGGACCTCCAGGCCCGCCGCGCGGCCGCGGGGGCCCCGTCGTACGCCGAGATCGCCCTGCGCATCGCCAAGCTCCGTGAGCTGCGGGGCGGGCCCGACGCGCAGTCGCGGCCGGCCCGCACCACCGTCTACGACGCCTTCCGCGAGGGCCGGCGCCGCATGGACACCGCGCTCGTGCTCGACATCGTCCG
>JAYYWX010000015.1:0-27642 GCA_036341255.1 Actinomycetota bacterium
GCGGGGGGGGGGGGGGGGGGGGGGCGGGGGGGGGGGGCCCCCCGGGCGGCGCGGGTTAACAACCCCCCCGCCCCCACGACCAGGTGCGGGTCAGACGGGGACGAGCTCGACGGCGCCGACGGCGTAGCGAGCCAGCACGACCCGCGCGACCTCCGGGTGGGCGCCCAGCGGCGCGGAGACCGCGACGGCACCGGCCTCGAGCGCGAGCTCGGCAGCACGGTCGGGGAGGAAGCCCGGTGCGAGGAACAGCGAGGCGACCGCGATGTGACGGCGACCCTCGGCGCGGAAGGCGCGCACGGCCTCGCCGGTGGCCGGCGGCGCGGCCGAGGCGTACGCCGCGGTGACGGGGAGCTTGTGGTGGGTGCCCCAGACGCGGGCGAGGCGCGCGACGGCCTGGTTGGCCAGCGGGTCGCTGGTGCCGGCCGCAGCCAGCACCAGGGCGTCGAGCTCGCGGACCCGCGCCTCGCGCAGCGCCTCGCGCAGCCTCTCGTCGAGCACCTGCAGGAAGCAGGTCTCCAGGCCGAGCACGTCGGTGGCCTGGATGCGCACCTCGGGGTGCCGCTCGGTGGCCTCGGCGACGGCGGCGGGCACGTCGACGGTCGCGTGGTGCGCCTCGGTGAGCAGGAGGGGGACGACGACGATCTCGTCGTGGCCGGCCTTCACCAGCCGGTCGACGACCGTCTGGAAGCCGGGGCGGGAGAGCTCGAGGAAGGCCGGCTCGACCTTGAGGTCGGGGCGGACGGCCCGGACCTCGTCGACGAGGGCGCGGATCGTGGCGGCCGAGCGGGGGTCACGGCTTCCGTGGGCGAGGGCCACGAGGGCGGGAGCTGCCATCGGGTGCCTCCTTCTCTGCGATCTTCACTGCTTCTGTGTGGGGGTCGAGCTCGCGGTGCGACGCTGCACTCGCGGGTGGTGCTGGCGGTCCGGGCGGCCCGCCGGGACGGCTCACATGTGGATGCCGCACTCGGTCTTGTTCGTGCCGGCCCAACGCCCGCTGCGGGCGTCCTCGCCGGGGGCGACGCGCCGAGTGCAGGGCGCGCAGCCGATGGAGGGATAGCCGTCGTAGACCAGCGGGTTGACCAGGACGCCGTTCTCGGCGATGTAGCTCTCGACCTGCTCGTCGGACCAGCGGGCGATGGGGGAGACCTTCACCTTCTGCTTCTTGGCATCCCAGCCGATGACCGGGGCGATGACCCGGTTGCGGGTCTCGGCCCGCCGCAGACCGGTGGCCCAGGCGTCGTACCCGGACAGCGCCTGCTGCAAAGGAGCGACCTTGCGCAGCGCGCAGCAGCGGTCGGGGTCGGTGCGGAACAGGTCCTTGCCCTCGGTCGCGTCCTGCTCGGCCACGGTCTGGACGGGGGTGATGGTGAGCAGGTTGACGTCCATCGTGGCCTCGACGGCGTCGCGGGTGCCGATGGTCTCGACGAAGTGGTAGCCGGTGTCGAGGAAGACCACGTCGATGCCGGGGACGACCTTGGCCGCGAGGTGGGCCAGCACGGCGTCACCCATCGAGGAGGTGATGCAGAAGCGGTCGCCGAAGGTCGCCGCCGCCCACTCGATGATCGTCTCGGCGGGGGCCAGCTCGAGCTCGGCTCCCCAGTGGGACACCAGCTCGCGCAGCTCCTCGGGCGAGCGGCCCGCGGTGTGGGTGGCGCGGTTCTCCCGCGCGGCCCTGGTCGCAGCGGCGCTCATCACGCACCCGCCGGACGGGGCAGCTGCCCGATCAGCCGCAGGGAGAAGGCGCGCCGGCAGGCGTGGCACTCCCACGTCCCGTGCTCCGCGGCGTGGGGACGCAGGTCCTCATCACCGCAGTAGGGGCAGTGGAACGGCACGGCGCGCTCGGACATCAGGAACCGCCACCCGCGGTGGCGCCGTCGAGCACCTTGTCGCCCTTGAGGAGGGTCTCGTCGGCACGGTGCACCCAGTCGGCGAAGCTCTCGTCACCGGTCCGGTCGGCCAGGAAGTTGGTGACCACGGTGGTGACGTAGTCGTCGAGGCCGGCGCTGGTGACCTTGTGGGCGCGCAGCTTGCGGCCGAAGTTCGCCTTCAGACCGGTCGCACCGCCCAGGTGCACCTGGAAGCCCTCGACCTGCTGCCCCTCGTGCATGACCAGCTGGCCCTTGAGGCCGATGTCCGCGACCTGGGTGCGCGCGCAGGCGTTGGGGCAGCCGTTGACGTTGACCGAGATCGGCACGTCGAGGTCGGGGAAGCGGCGCTCGAGCTCGGAGACGAGGTCACGGGCGCGGTTCTTGGTGTCGACGATCGCCAGCTTGCAGAACTCGATGCCGGTGCACGCCATGGTGTTGCGGCGCCACTGCGAGGGTCGGCTCGAGAGCCCGATCTCCTCCAGGCGGTCGAGCAGCTCGTCGACACGGGCCGGGTCCGCGCCGATGAGCACGATCTTCTGGTACGCCGTCAGCCGCGCGCCGGCGAGCCCGAACTCCTCGATGAGGTCGGCGAGGTCCACCAGGATCTGGCCCGAGACCCGGCCCACGACCGGGGCGACCCCGACGTACTTCAGCCCGTCCTTCTGGTCGTGCACACCGATGTGGTCGCGGAAACCGACAGGGGACTCGGGGGAGGGGCAGGTGACGAGCTCGGCGCCGAGGTACTCCTTCTCCAGGACCTCGCGGACCTTCTCGATGCCCCAGTCGGCGACCAGGAACTTCAGGCGGGCGCGCGAGCGCAGCCGGCGGTAGCCGTAGTCGCGGAAGATCGAGGCGATGCCGGCCCACACGTCCGGGACCTGCTCGAGCGGGATCCAGACGCCCATCTTCGCCGCGAGCATCGGGTTGGTGGACAGGCCGCCGCCGACCCAGACGTCGAAGCCGGGCCCGTGCTCGGGGTGCGTGGTGCCCACGAAGGAGATGTCGTTGGTCTCCGGCGAGACGTCGTGACCGGGGTGGCCGGTCAGCGCGGTCTTGAACTTGCGGGGGAGGTTGGAGAACTGCGGGTCGCCGATGTAGCGACGCTTGATCTCCTCCAGGGCACTGGTGCCGTCGATGATCTCGTCGACGGCCACCCCGGCGACCGGGGAGCCGAGGAACGGCCGCGGCGAGTCGCCGCATGCCTCCAGCGAGGACAGCCCGGCGGCGTCGAGACGCTCCCAGATCGCGGGGACGTCCTCGATGCGGATCCAGTGGTACTGGATGTTCTCGCGATCGGTGACGTCGGCGGTGTCGCGGGCGAACTCCCGGCCGATCTGACCGAGCGCACGGACGGCGGACGCGTCGAGGAGGGCGCCGTCGGAGCGGACCCGGAGCATGAAGAAGCGGTCGTCGAGCTCCTCCTCCTCCAGCGCACCGGTCTTCCCGCCGTCGATGCCCGGCTTGCGCTGGGTGTAGAGCCCCATCCAGCGGAAGCGGCCGCGCAGGTCCGCCGGGTCGATGGAGTCGAAGCCGCGCTTGGAGTAGGTGTAGAGGATGCGGTCGCGCACGTTGAGCGCGTCGTCGTCCTTCTTCGACTGCTCGTTCTTGTTCAACGGCTCGTTGAAGCCCAGGGCCCACTGGCCCTCGCCGCGCTTGGGGCGGGGGATCTCGGTGTGCTGGGGGCGGGTGCCGTGGAAGCGCAGGTCGGGCATGACTGACTCGGGTGTCCTTCGCTGAGGGGCGGCCCGCGGGCCGCGAGGAGGAGGTGGGTGCTCGGGTGCTCAGCGGGGTCGACACATCGCGCTGCGGGTGCGCCCGAGGTCCACGTGGCGGCGTACCACGAGCCAGGCGTGCGTGGCGGCGAAGGTCATGTCAAGGAGTCTCAGCCCGCGGACCACCTTGCCGCCACCGCTGATCTCATGACGTGAGATAGCGATCCCGACATCTGGGATACCGGCGGCATGTGGTGAGCGTGGAGCGGGCTCCCGGTGCGGCGCACGTCACACCGCACGCGCGGCGCGGTCCAGCCCACCGCCGTCCTGGGCCGAGCCGTAGGCTGTGCGCCATGACCGACGTCTCCCGCCTCACCAGCAGCGCCTACAGCCAGGCCCTGGAGGTCATCGCCTCCGTGGAGCCCCGCATCGCCGAGGCCACCCGCGCCGAGCTCGCCGACCAGCGCGCGTCCCTCAAGCTCATCGCGAGCGAGAACTACGCGTCCCCGGCCGTGCTGATGACGATGGGGACCTGGTTCAGCGACAAGTACGCCGAGGGCACGGTCGGTCACCGCTTCTACGCCGGCTGCCAGAACGTCGACACCGTCGAGTCGCTGGCCGCCGAGCACGCCCGCGAGCTGTTCGGCGCCGAGTACGCCTACGTCCAGCCGCACTCGGGCATCGACGCCAACCTCGTCGCCTTCTGGTCGATCCTCGCCCACCGGGTCGAGGGGCCCTGGCTGGAGAAGGCCGGGTCGAAGAACGTCAACGAGCTCACCGAGGAGGACTGGGAGTCGCTGCGTCGCGAGCTGGGCAACCAGCGACTGCTCGGCATGAGCCTGGACGCCGGCGGTCACCTGACCCACGGGTTCCGGCCCAACATCTCCGGCAAGATGTTCCACCAGCAGCAGTACGGCACCGACCCGGAGACCGGCCTGCTCGACTACGACGCGGTGGCCGCCAAGGCGCGCGAGTTCAGGCCGCTCGTCCTGGTCGCCGGCTACTCGGCGTACCCGCGCCGGGTCGACTTCGCGAAGATGCGCGAGATCGCCGACGAGGTCGGCGCCACGCTCATGGTGGACATGGCCCACTTCGCGGGCCTGGTGGCCGGCAAGGTCTTCACGGGCAACGAGGACCCCGTGCCGCACGCCCACGTGGTCACCACGACCACCCACAAGTCGCTGCGCGGCCCGCGCGGCGGCATGGTGCTCGCCACCGAGGAGTACGCCCCCTCCGTCGACCGCGGCTGCCCGATGGTGCTCGGAGGCCCGCTCTCCCACGTGATGGCCGCGAAGGCCGTGGCGTTCGCCGAGGCCCGCCAGGACGGCTTCCGCACCTACGCCCAGCAGGTCGCCGACAACGCCCAGTCGCTCGCGCAGGGCTTCCTGTCCCGCGGCGCCGACCTGGTCACCGGTGGCACCGACAACCACCTCGTGCTCCTCGACGTCTCGAAGTTCGGCCTCACCGGCCGCCAGGCCGAGTCGGCGTTGCTCGACGCCGGCGTCGTCACCAACCGCAACTCGGTGCCGAACGACCCGAACGGCGCGTGGTACACCTCCGGCATCCGTCTCGGCACCCCCGCGCTGACCACCCGCGGCTTCGGCCACGACGAGTTCGACACCGTCGCCGACCTCATCGTCACGGTGCTGCAGAACACCGAGGCCGGCACCACCAAGGCCGGCGGTCCGTCCAAGGCGTCCTACGTGCTCGGTGACGGGGTGGCCGACAAGGTCCGCGCCGCCTCGGCCGAGATGCTCGACAAGCACCCGCTCTACCCGGGCCTCGACCTGGCCTGAGGTACGACGCGATCCGGCGGGGCCAGCCCGCGGAGCCCGGGGCCTAGAGCCAGCGGTACTCCAGCTCCGGGCGCCCGCCTCGGCCGTAGCGCGGCTGTCGCACCGCGCGCTCGGTGTCGGCGAGGTGCTCGAGGTAGCGGCGGGCGGTGACCCGCGAGGCGCCGACCAGCTCGGCGACCTCGGACGCCGACAGCGGGCGGGTGGCCGCGCGCAGCGCAGCGGCGACCTCGCGCATCGTCTCCGCGCTCATCCCCTTCGGCAGCACGGAGGAGGCGCCGGCGCGCAGTGAGCCCATGAGGGCGTCGACCTCGTCCTGGGCCAGCTCACCCGACGAGGTCGACCGGTCGCGGTAGGCGGCGTACTGGTCGAGCTTGGCGCGGAACGTCGGGAAGGTGAACGGCTTGATGAGGTAGAGCACGACTCCCTGGGCGACGGCGGCGCGGACCACCTCGGCGTCGCGCGCGGCGGTCACGGCGATGACGTCGCACAGGTGCCCGGCCGCGCGGAGCCGCTGGAGCAGGCCGAGACCGTGTCCGTCGGGCAGGTGCATGTCGAGCAGCACCAGGTCGACCGGGGTGCCATGGGTCCGGGCGGTCGTGAGCAACCGGAGCGCCTCGTGGGCCGACCGCGCGGTGCCAGCGAGCTCGAAGCCGTCCAGCCTGTCGACGTACGACGCGTGGGCGCGTGCAGCACGCTGCTCGTCCTCGACCACCAGGACCCGCACGACGCTCACCGCCGGGTCTCCAGGTGCACCTCGAAGCGGGCACCGCCGAGTGCGGAGCGCGCGATGGTCAGGTCGCCCCCGTGGCGGCGGGCCGCCTGGCGCACCAGGGCCAGGCCGAGGCCGCGACCGGTTCCGGGGGTGGCCTTGGTCGACCAGCCTCGCTGCAGGGCGGAGGCCGCCTCGTCCTCGCTCAGCCCGGGGCCGTTGTCGTCGACGGCGAGCCGCACCGTGCCGTCACCGGTGCGGGCGACCGAGACCAGCACCCGCCGCCGCTCGCCCCTGCGCGGGTCGTCCCGATCGGGGTCGAGCACCGCGTCGAGCGCGTTGTCCACGAGGTTGCCGACGATGGTGACCAGGTCCCGGGGCGGCAGGTCGAGCTGGCCGGGCTCCCCCTCGACGGAGAGCTCGACCCCTCGCTCGGCCGCCTCGGCGCTCTTGCCCAGGAGGAGGGCCGCCACGACCGGGTCGCCCATGCCCTCGAGCAACCGATCGGCCATCAACTGGGCGACCTGGAGCTCCTCGGTGGCGAAGTCGACGGCCTCCTCCACGTGACCGGTCTCGATGAGGGAGACCACGGTGTGCAGCCGATTGGCCGACTCGTGGTTCTGGGACCGCAGCGACTCCGTCAACCCACGGACCACGTCGAGCTCGCCGGTGACAGCGCGCAGCTCGGTGTGGTCGCGCAGCGTGACCACGGCTCCGACGTCGCGGCCGTCCCAGGTGGCGGGGGAGGAGGAGACCAGCAGCATCCGGTCACCGACGAGGTAGAGGTCGTCGGACTCCGCGGTCCGGCTGCGAGCGGCGGCGACCAGACCAGGGGGCAGACCGAGGTCATCGAGCCTCCTCCCCTCGACGTCCTCCGGCAGCTCCAGCAGGCGGACCGCCTCGTCGTTGACCAGCTGGACCCGACCCTGGTCGTCGAGGAGCAGCAGGCCCTCCCGCACGGCGCCCAGCACGGCCGCGTAGTACTCGTACATCCGGGTGAGCTCGCGCTGCCCCAGCCCGTGGGTCTGGCGGCGCAGCCGGCGAGCTATCCACAGCACCCCGGCAACCCCCACGACCAGCACCAGTGCGGCGGAGACGGCGATCAGCGCCAGGTCGTCGCGCAGCGCGCGGTCGATCTCGCTGATCGTGATGCCCACCGAGACCAGTGCGACGACCTCGGAGCCGTCGGGGGCGAGCACCGGTACCACGGCACGCATGGACGGGCCGAGGGTGCCGGTGTACTCCTGGGTGAGCACCCCGCCCTCCGGCGCCGTGCCCACGTCGCCGACGAACCGCTCGCCGATGCGGTCGGGGTCGGGGTGGGTGAAGCGGGTCCGCTCGGTGCTCATGATCGTCACGAAGTCGACGTCGGCGTCGCGGCGCACCTGCTCGGCGAAGGGCTGCAGCACCGCGCTCGGGTCGCCGGAACCCACGGCGCGCACGGTCGTGGGCGAGTCGGCCACGGTGCGTGCCACCGACAGGGCGCGCTCGGTGGCGGCGGTCCGGGCGTCCCGGCGAGCGTCGTAGGCGGCCAGCGCGATCGACGCCATGACGAGCGTGAGCACCACGGCGAGCTGGAGCACCAGCACCTGCCGAGCCACCGACGTCTCGCGCCCCCCGCTCCGTGCGACCACCGGCCGATCGTGCCAGACGCGAACTCAACGAACACAACGGTGACCGGGGTCACACGACGACCCAGGGTGGGACGGCCGGGAACACCCGGCGCGGAACCCGGAGGAGACCCATGAGCACCAGTACCACCGCGAGGCCGGCAGCACCGCGCTCGCGCACGCACTACCTCTACGTCGCCGTGATCGTCGCGGTCGCGGCCGGCATCGTCGTCGGCCTGGCCGCCCCCGACATCGCCGTCGAGCTCAAGCCGCTCGGCACGGCGTTCGTCGCCCTGATCAAGATGATGATCCAGCCGGTCATCTTCCTGACCATCGTCCTCGGCGTCGGCTCGGTCGCCAGCGCCGCCCGGGTCGGCAAGGTCGGCGGTCTCGCGCTCGGCTACTTCCTCACCATGTCGACCGTCGCGCTGGGCATCGGCCTGGTCGTCGGCAACATCGTGCACCCCGGGTCGGGGCTGCGGTTGACCGACGAGATCAGCGGGATCGGCGCCGAGCAGGCGGCCTCGGGCCACGGCAGTACCGCCGACTTCCTGCTGGGGATCATCCCCACTTCGATGATGTCCTCGCTCACCTCCGGGGAGGTCCTCCAGACGCTCCTGGTCGCACTGCTGGTCGGCTTCGCCCTCCAGGCGATGGGTGCCGCCGGCGCGCCGGTCCTCACCGGCCTCGGCCACGCCCAGCGCGTCGTCTTCCGGGTGCTGGCCATGATCATGTGGGCCGCGCCGATCGGTGCCTTCGGCGCCATCGCAGCCGTCGTCGGGGAGACCGGCGTCGACGCGCTGAAGAGCCTCGCCGTGCTGATGATCGGCTTCTACGTCACGTGCGTGCTGTTCGTCTTCGTCGTGCTCGGCACCCTGCTCAAGGTCACCACCGGCGTCAACGTGCTGAGCCTGTTCCGCTACCTCGGGCGCGAGTTCCTGCTGATCCTGTCCACCTCCTCCTCGGAGTCGGCGCTGCCGCGGCTGATCGCCAAGATGGAGCATGCCGGTGTCGACAAGCCGACCGTGGGCGTCGTGGTCCCGACCGGGTACTCCTTCAACCTCGACGGCACCGCGATCTACCTGACGATGGCCTCGCTGTTCATCGCCGAGGCGCTCGGTGACCCGCTGAGCATCGGCGAGCAGGTCTCGCTGCTCGTCTTCATGGTCATCGCCTCCAAGGGCGCCGCCGGTGTCACCGGCGCGGGCCTGGCCACGCTGGCAGGTGGCCTCTCGTCGCACCGCCCGGAGCTGCTCGACGGGGTGGGGCTCATCGTGGGCATCGACCGCTTCATGTCCGAGGCGCGGGCGCTGACGAACTTCGCCGGGAACTCCGTGGCCACCGTCCTCATCGGGCACTGGACCGGTGGGCTGGACCGGACGCGACTCGATGCCGTGCTCTCCGGGCAGGACCCCTTCGACGAGACCACGATGCTCGACCACGACGGCGCCGACGCCACCGCCGCCCACGAGGCGGCGGCCGACCCGACCCGGGAGCCGGTGGGGGCATCGGTGGACGCCACCCGCTGACCACGTCCGTCGGAGCCCCTGACGTCCCGCCCGGGACGTCAGGGGCTACCCGATCGTCGGGGCCGTCCGCGCCACCACAGCGGCCAGGTCGCCGCCGTCGAGTGCGCCGAACACGCCTTCGGCCGAGGAGCCGAGCCGGGATGCGCAGAAGATGTCCGCCACCTCGGCGGGGGCGTGCCGCACCAGCAGCGAGCCCTCCAGGACCGCGGCCATCCGGCCGGCCAGGCGGCGGGCCTGGCGCTCGAGCTGGTCGGGCTCGCCCAGCAGGCCGCCGATCATCGCGAGGGTGTCCTCGATCGCGCGGTCGAGCCGTGCATCGCCACCGCGCGCCTTGCCGACCTCGGTGATCCACGCGTCGAGCACCTCGGGCTCGCGACCCAGGGCGCGCAGGACGTCGAGGGCGTTGACGTTGCCCGAGCCTTCCCACACCGAGTTCAGCGGAGCCTCGCGGTAGAGCAGCGGCATGCCCGACTCCTCGACGTACCCGTTGCCGCCGAGGCACTCCAGGGCTTCGGCGACCATGAAGGGGGTGCGCTTGCAGACCCAGAACTTCGCCAGCGGCAGCGCGATGCGGCGCAGCGCCCGCTCGTGGTCGTCGTGCGGAGCGTCGACGGCCGCGGCCAGGCGCATCGCCAGGGCGGTGGCCGCCTCCGTCTCGACGTGCAGGTCGGCGATGACGTTCTGCATGAGCGGCTTGTCGACCAGGCGCGAGCCGAAGGCCGAGCGGTGGGTGACGTGCCAGGAGGCCTCCGAGACCGCGCGGCGCATCAGGGAGGTGGAGCCCAGGACACAGTCGAGGCGCGTCGCGGCCACCATCTCGATGATCGTGCGCACCCCGCGGCCCTCGTCGCCGAGGCGGTGGGCGACCGTGCCGTCGAACTCCAGCTCCGAGGAGGCGTTGGAGCGGTTGCCGAGCTTGTCCTTCAGGCGCACCACGTCGAGCTGGTTGCGGGTGCCGTCGGCCAGCACCCGCGGGACGACGAAGCACGTGACGCCCCCCTCGGTCTGGGCCAGGACGAGGAAGACGTCGTTCATCGGGGCGCTGGTGAACCACTTGTGGCCGTGCAGGGTGTAGGTGCCGTCGGCCCCGGGGACGGGGACGGCGCGGGTGACGTTGGCGCGGACGTCGGAGCCGCCCTGCTTCTCGGTCATGCCCATGCCGGCCAGCGCCCCGACCTTCTCGGTCAGCGGGCGGACACCCGGGTCGTAGCGGCGCGAGGCGAGCAGCGGCGTCCACTCCTTGGCGAGGGCGTCGTCGGCCCGCAGCGCCGGCACGGCGGCGTACGTCATGGAGACCGGGCACCCGTGGCCGGGCTCGGTGTGCGACCAGGCCATGAAGCCCGCGGCGCGGCGGACGTGGGCGTGGGCGGCCCCGTCGGCCTGCTCCTCCCACGGCGCGGCGGCCAGGCCGTGCCCGATCGCGCGCTCCATCAGCCAGTGCCAGGAGGGGTGGAAGCGGACCTCGTCGACGCGGTGGCCGTAGCGGTCGTAGGGGGTCAGTTCGGGGTGGTGCTCGTTGGCGAGCATCCCGTGCTCGCGCGCTTCCGCGGAGCCGGCCTCGGCGCCGAGGTCCACGAGCGAGTCCAGCACCTCCTGGGAGCCGTGGCGCAGGACCGCCTCGACCAGTGCCGCGTCCGCGGTGACGACGTTGTGGCCGGCCAGAGGCGGGGCCTGGTTGGACACGACGCGCAGGTCGGCACGACCGGGGTTGCGGGGCTCCATGTGGCTACCGTAGTTCCATGCCCTCGGTCAGCGGTCGCGCCCTCGACGGCGACCGGGTCCGGGAGGTCTCCCGGCACGTCGCGCACCAGGTGTGGCGACTGGTCGTCACGACCGTCGCGTCCTGCCTGCGCTACCGGGTGACGGGACTGGCCGCGGAGGCCGCCTTCTTCGCGGTGCTGTCGGTGCCGCCGCTTGTCTTCGCGCTGGCCGGCGGCATCGGCTACGTCACCGACCAGTTCACCCCCGCGCAGGTCGAGGACGTCCGGGCCGGGGTCCTGGAGTTCTCCTCCCGCGTGCTCACCGACCGTGCGGTGAGCACGGTCATCGAGCCCACCATCGACGACGTCCTCGAGGGCGGCCGCTTCGACGTGATCTCGCTGGGCTTCGTCCTGGCCCTGTGGTCGGGCTCCCGGGCGCTCAACGTCTTCGTCGACACCATCACCGTGATGCACGGCCTGGGCGGCGAGCGCGGCATCGTCCGCACCCGCGCACTGTCCTTCGTGCTCTACGTCCTGGCGATGATCACGGGCATCGTCTCCATCCCCCTGGTGGTCGCGGGACCGACGCTGGTGCGGCAGGTGCTGCCCAACCGCGTCGACATGCTGATGGGCTTCTACTGGCCGTTGGTCGTGGTCCTGAGCATCTGCTTCCTGGCCACGCTCTACCACGTCTCCGTCCCGGTCCGGACGAACTGGTCCTTCAACCTGCCCGGCGCCACCTTCTCCCTGGTCGCGTGGGTGCTCGGGTCCTACGCCCTGCGGTGGGTGCTGACGGTCACCGCCGCGGACTCCCGTTCCATCTACGGCCCGCTGGCCGCGCCCATCGCCGTCCTGCTGTGGCTCTACCTGGTGGCGATCGCCGTGCTCATCGGCGCTGCGGTCAACGCCGCCTTCGACACGGTCTTCCCGCAGGCGGCCACCACGCGCGCGCGGGCCCGTCGTACGTCGGAGCGCGCCCGTGTCCAGTAGGTTGCTGCCCCGGTGGTCGGTCCGTCGGGCCGGTGAGTGCACGGACCGAGACGTGGTGGGGGCATGGTGAACGAGGACGACGGGGCGCCGCGTCGCGCACCCAACCTCGTCTCGCTGCCCGAGCGCGTCCGCTCGCCGTGGTTCGAGCTGGGTCGCCGGCTGCTGCTCGCGCTGAGCATCCTGGTCGGCACCGTCCTGCTGGTGTGGATCGACCGCGACGGCTACGTCGACAACGGCGACCCCGGCTCCGGGGTCAGCCTGATCGACGCGATCTACTACACGACCGTCACGTTGAGCACGACCGGCTACGGCGACATCGCCCCGGTGGAGCCGCACGCGCGGCTGATCAACGCCTTCGTCATCACCCCCGCCCGCATCGCCTTCCTGGTCCTGCTCATCGGCACGACCCTGGAGGTGCTGGCCTCCCAGGGCCGCGAGATGTTCCGGGTCGCACGCTGGAGGAAGCGCATGGGCAAACACGTCGTCGTCATCGGCTACGGCACCAAGGGACGCAGCGCGGTCGAGACGCTGGTCAACAACGGCACCGAGCTCGAGGACGTCGTGGTCGTCGACCCGAGCCCCGTGGCGATGCAGGACGCCCACGCCGACGGGCTGGCCGTCGTCACGGGCGACGCCACCCGGCGCGAGGTGCTGCGTCGCGCGGGCGTCGCCGACGCCGAGCAGGTCATCATCACCACCGACCGCGACGACTCCAACGTGCTGGCGACCCTCACGGTGCGCCAGCTCAACCCCGATGCCTGGATCGTCGCGGCGGTGCGTGAGCAGGAGAACGCCCCGCTGATGCGGCAGTCGGGTGCGGACTCGGTCATCACCTCCTCCGACGCCGTGGGCCGCCTGCTGGGCCTCTCGACCGTCTCGCCGACCCTGGGATCGGTCATGGAGGACCTGCTGACCTATGGCGACGGCCTGGAGGTCGCCGAGCGCGAGTTGCTGGTCTCCGAGGTCGGCCAGCAGCCGCAGCGGCTGCCCGACCAGGTGATCGCCGTCGTGCGTGACGAGAAGGTCTACCGCTACTTCGACCCCGTGGTGACCCAGCTGGCCCGGGGCGACCGGCTCATCGTCGTACGCCCCGCCAAGGAGCTGCCGTGGGCGCCGCGGCCCGGCACCCACGGCGAGGACCTCGCCGAGGACGCCTGACGCGACCCATCTGACCCGACAGACCTGCCCGACAGACCTGCCCGACAGACCTGGCCAGATCGAGCGGGCGATGGTCGAACAGGTGTTCGAACCTGTGGCACGATGGTCCGGTGGCCGGCGGGATGGTGAAGCGGGGGAGCGGCATCCCCCTGCGTGACCGCGTCCGCACCGGCGGCGTGCCGCTGGGCGCAGCGCCCCTCGGTCCGCACTGCCCTGCCCGGCACTGCTGGGTCGCCGACGCCGTCGACGGCGACGGCGAGAAGCGGCCGGGCCTGCTGCTGGAGTGGCGTCAGCGCGACCGGCGCTGGGAGGGGCTGGTCGTTTACGCGGCGCGGATCCGCCCGCACGGCTGGGGGTTGGTGCAGGAATGGATCCCCGCCGAGCTGCTGACCCCTGTCTGAGCCGCCCACATCCGTTCAGGCTCCGTGTGTGGGACAGGTCACGCCCATGTCCATACTTCTATAACCTGTTCTAGTGAGCACCGGGTTCAACCTCTCCACCGTCTTCGCCACCGTCGCCGCCGCCGTGCCCGAGCAGGAGGTGCTGGTCCACGGCGACCTGCGGCTGACCTACGCGCAGGTGCAGGCGCACGCCGACGGGTTCGCGCGCTTCCTGGCTTCGCGCGGCCTGGGCTGCCACACGGAGCGCGAGTCGCTGGCCGGGCACGAGTCGGGCCAGGACCACGTGGGGCTCTACCTCTTCAACGGCCCGGAGTACCTCGAGGCGATGATCGCCTCCTATCGCGCCCGGGCGGTGCCGATCAACGTCAACTACCGCTACGTCGCCGAGGAGCTGGCCTACCTGCTGGTCGACGCCGGGACGCGGGCGCTGGTCTACCACTCCTGCTTCGCCGAGCAGGTCGCCGCGGTCCGCGACCAGGTGCCGACCCTCGACGTGCTCGTCCAGGTGCCCGACGAGTCCGGTGCGGACCTACTGCCCGGCGCGGTGTGGTGGGAGGAGACGCTCGCCACGCCGGAGGATGCAGCGGTGCTGCCCGAGCCGACCGGGGACGACCTGTACGTCGTCTACACCGGCGGGACGACCGGCATGCCCAAGGGCGTGCTGTGGCGCCAGGACGACATGTACGTCACCTCGATGGGCGGGACCCCGTTCGGCACGACCGAGCCGTACGGGTCCTACGAGGCGATCGCGGAGAACGCACGCAACGCCGGTGGTGGCATGACGCTGCTGATGGCGCTGCCGTTCATGCACGGCGCGGCACAGTGGTCGACGTTCCACATGATCACCAGCGGCGGGAAGATCGTGCTGCCCGAGGACGTGAAGAGCTTCGACGCCGACGCGGTGCTGTGCACCGTGATCCGCGAGGGGTGCGTCTCGTTGCCGGTCGTCGGGGACGCCATGGTCCGCCCGATCATCGCCGCGCTCGAGGCCGGCGACTACGACCTGTCCGGTCTGGCGGCGGTCAACAACGGGGCTGCCCCGCTCTCGCCCGCGGTGCGGGCCCGGCTGATGGAGCTGCTGCCGCACATCCTGGTGATGGACGCGGCAGGCTCCTCGGAGACGGGCCTGCAGATGAGCTCGATGAGCCTGAAGGGCATGGAGGCCGAGGCGGCGACGTTCAACCCGGTGCCGACCACGACGGTGGTGGCCGAGGACCTCTCACGCGTCGTCACGCCGGACGAGGCGCAGGGAGCGGCAGGCGGCTGGTTGGCTCAGCGCGGTCGGGTGCCGCTGGGCTACCTCGGCGACGCCGAGAAGACCGCGCGCACCTTCCCGATGATCGACGGCGAGCGGTTCTCCGTCCCCGGGGACCGCGCCGAGATGCTGCCCGACGGCCGGATCCGGTTGCTGGGCCGGGACGGGGTGACCATCAACTCCGGCGGGGAGAAGATCTTCGCCGAGGAGGTCGAGCGGGCCGTCGGGGCGCACCCGGCGGTGCGCGACGTCGTGGTCGTGGGGCGCCCCTCCGAGCGGTGGGGGAGCGAGCCGGTGGCGATCGTGTCGCTCAGCTCCGACGTACCCGACGACGAGCTGCTCGCCACCGCCGCCCAGCACATCGCCCGCTACAAGATGCCCAAGGCGTTCCTGCGCGTGGAATGGGTGGTCCGTTCGCCCAGCGGCAAGGCGGACTACCGCTGGGCCAAGGAGCAGGTCAGCGGCTGACGCTGGCGTGCCGGGACGTCATGCGTCCCGGAGAAGGGGACGTCCTGTCCGTATGACGTCCCACCGCTCCCGCGCACCTCTGCTCAGTGCGCGAGCACCCGGGTCAGGAACGAGACCTGGTGGGACGAGGCGGCGTCGAACCACTGCTTGCCCGGCCACACGTCGAAGTGGTCGCAGGGATAGTGCCGGACCTCGGCACGTGCCTTGAAGGCCGCCTTCGCCGCAGCCTGCGGCGGTGCGCTGCGGTCGAAGTCGGCGATCTGGACCAGCATCGGCACCCGCAGCTGCTTGGCGGCCTTCGCCGCGTCCCGCGAGCCCAGCTCGAGGGCCACGTCGGCGTCGACCTCGTTGACCCAGGTCGGGCCGGCGATGGAGAGGTAGTCCTCGTAGCAACCGTCCAGGGTCAGCGCACCCACCTCGCCCGGACGGGCGACGACGGGCATCGTGACCGGCCGGCCGCCGCGGGCGCCGCTCACCCTGCTGCGTACGCCGGAGACGGTCGAGCGCAGCATGGTGCTCGGGCGGTGGTGCCCCACGGCGTGACGGGCGGCGGCGAGGCCGTCGACGAGCGGGGTCAGGCTCACGACCGCGGCCACGTCGTCGCGTCCGACGGCGACCTGCAGCACGTGACCGCCGGCCAGCGACACGCCCCAGAGGACGACCCGCGAGGCGTCGACCCCGGGCAGCCGCTGGGCGGCGGCGACCGCGGCACGGTAGTCGTCGACCTGGTCGGCGACCCGGACCCGCTGGCGGGGGGAGCCCTGGGAGGCGCCGAAGCCGCGGTAGTCGAAGGCCACCACGTCCATCCCCGCCTCGGCGAGCGACTCGGCGAAGGGGACCAGGCCCGAGTCGACGGTGCCGGCGAGGCCGTGCGCCATCACGACCACCGGGCGTCCGGCGTCGGTCTCCAGCGTGGACCCGCTCCCGGTCCAGTGACGGGCAGCACAGGTGGTGCCGTGGGAGTCGAAGGTGATCTCGTCGTGCTTCATCGCTGCTCCTGGGCGGTGGTCTGGGTGGTCCCGGTGGTGGGGGTGGGTCTGAACAGCGTGCTGACCCAGATCGCGACGATCGTGTCGACCAGGTCGGCGCGGGGCAGGTCGCCCTGGACCAGGCGTTCCAGTGCCCGGTCGTTGAGCTCGAGCAGCATGGTGGCCAGCGCGAGCGCGTCGGGCCCCTCGGCCGCGCGCCCCGCCCCCCGCTCGCGCCGGACCAGGTCGGCGACCATCGCCGCGAAGGAGGTGCGGTCGGCGTCCCACAGCTGGCGCAGCGCCGCGCTCTGGCCTCGTGCCTCGAGCGTGGCACGGAAGAGGTGGTGGTTCTCCTCGACGGAGTCGAAGAGCGTCTCGACCATGCCCCGCACCCGCTCCTCGGGGGCGACGGTGGCGTCGGCGAGACGCTTCGTAGCGGCCAGCGCGCCGACGTACACCTGCTCCATCAGGGCGGCGACCGCGAGGTGCTTGGACTCGAAGTAGAAGTAGAACGCCGAGCGGGTCAGTCCCGCGCGCCGCGAGATGTCGGCGATGTTGATCTCGTCCAGCGAGGCCTCGCGCAGCAGCGTGTCGAGGGACTCCAGCAGCGCGGCGCGCCGCTGGTCGCGGACCTTCACGACGCGGCACCCACGCGGGCGCCGGAGCGGGCCCGGGCGAGACCGGCGGGGATCTCCTTGGCGCGCAGGTCGTGCTCGTAGACGAAGTAGTCCAGCTGCTGGGTGTGTCGCGGACGGTCGAGCACGTGACCGGTGAACTTCTCCTGATCGGCGTCGATGATGCGCTCCATCTCCGACGCGCTCGGCGGCTCGTAGGCGCCGACGGCGTACGCCGCCAGGAGGCGGGTCTGCGCCTCGACGAACGGGAAGAGCGTGGGGGTGGCCTGCGCGAACCCGACGAACACGGTGTCGCGCCGGTCGGGCAGGAACATCCGCTTGAAGAGCCGGATGTGGTTGCCCGGCGCGGAGATGACGTCCTCGTCGAAGAACGGGAAGGTGATGTTGTAGCCGGTGGCGTAGACGATGGCGTCGAAGTCGGCGCTGGTGCCGTCCTCGAAATGGACGGTCTCGCCGTCCAGGCGTGCCACGTTGCCCTTCGGCGTGATGTCGCCGGAGCCCAGCCGCAGCGGCAGCTCGACGCTCTGGGTGGGGTGGGCCTCGAAGAACTTGTGGTTGGGCTTGGGAAGACCGTAGAGCTCGGGGTTGGAGCCGGTCATGAACTGCATCTTCTGCAGGAACCAGCGCTGCCACTTCAGCGGGATGTGCGGGCTGGTCACGAAGTACTTGTCGGCCGGCAGGCCGTAGGTGTACTTCGGGACGATCCAGGCGCTCGAGCGGGTCGAGAGGGTGACCTGGTTCTGCAGCGAGCGGCTGGAGAGCTCCACGGAGATGTCGGCCGCGGAGTTGCCGATGCCGACGACCAGGATGCGCTTGCCCTTGAGGTGCAGCGGGGTCTCGGGGTCGATGTAGTGGTGGGAGTGGATCGTCTCGCCGGTGAACTCGCCGGGGAAGTCGGCCATCCGGGGGTCCCAGTGGTGGCCGTTGGCGACCACCAGGAGGTCGACCTCGTCGGTGCTGCCGTCCTGCAGGGCCAGGTGCCAGCCGCCCCCCTCGCGCGGGGTCGCCTTCTCGACGCCGTTCTCGAAGGAGATCCGGTCCAGCAGGCCGAAGGCCTCGGCGTAGGAGTCGAGGTAGGCCTTGATCTGGGTGTGGTGCGGGAAGTCGGGGTACTCCTCTGGCATCGGGAAGTCCTTGAAGGACAGTCGGTGCTTGGAGGTGTCGATGTGCAGCGACCGGTAGGCACTGGAGTGGCCGTTGGGGTTGCCGAAGGCCCAGTTGCCGCCGACCCGGTCCGAGGACTCGTAGCAGGTGTAGTCCACCCCGTAGTCGCTGAGCATCTTGCCCGCCGTCAGGCCGCTGATGCCGGCCCCGATGATCGCTGTCCGCACTGGTCCTCCTCGATCCCACACCCTTGACGGCGTGACGTGCGGCACACTAGAACGTGTTTTGACACGCGTCAACGAATGAAGGCGGAGAGATCATGAAGACCCGACTGAGCTGCCCGTGCGGCACGGTGATCAAGGGAACCGACGAGGACGACCTGGTCGAGAAGACCCAGGAGCACCTCGCGGCGGAGCACCCCGGCATGAGCTACGGCCGGGACGAGATCCTCTTCATCGCCACGTGAGCGGCGACGTGAGCGGCGACGTGAGCGGCGACGGCGTGGGCACGCCCCGGGCCGTCGTGGTCGGTGGCGGCTCGGGGATCGGGGCGGCATGCGCCGTACGCCTGGCGGCGACGGGTACGCCGTCGTCGTGGCGGACCGCGACCTGGCCGCGGCCGAGTCGGTGGTCGCCGGGCTCGCCGGCGACGTCCACGAGGCGCGCGAGGTGGAGGTGACCGACGAGGCGTCGGTGGCTGCGCTGTTCGAGGGCCTGGACGTGGTGCACGCCGTCGTGAACTCCGCCGGCACCAGCACCCTCGGCGAGGTCAAGGACCTCCCCGTCGCCGAGTTCCGCGCGGTCGTCGACGTCAATCTGGTCGGCGGGTTCCTGGTGATCCAGCAGGCCGCCCGCCACCTGGTGCGCGGGGGAGCGGTGGTGAGCCTGACCTCGCTCAACGCCCGGCAGCCAGGCGGCGGCATGAGCGCCTACTGCGCGGCCAAGGCCGGCCTGGCGATGCTCACCGAGGTCGCCGCGCTCGAGCTGGGGCCGGCGGGCATCCGCGTCAACGCGGTCTCGCCCGGCCTCGTGGTGACGCCCCTGACCGCCCCCGCGATGGACATCCCAGGGGTCAAGGACGACTACGTCGCCAACACCCCGCTGGGCCGTCCCGGTACGCCGGAGGAGGTCGCCGCCGCGGTGTCGTGGCTGTGCTCGGAGGAGTCGGCGTGGATGACGGGCGAGGTCATGGACCTCAACGGCGGCGCCCACACCCAGCGCTACCCCGACCTGCTCGGACACGTGAACCGCATGCTGGGCGCCTCGTGAGGAGCGTCTCGTGAGCGGGCACGACCGCCGCTTCGACGGCCAGCACGCGATCGTCACCGGGGGCGGCTCCGGCATCGGGGCTGCACTGTGCCGGGCCTTCGCCGCAGCAGGGGCGTCGGTCGTGGTGGCCGACGTCGACCTCCCCGCGGCCCAGCGGGTGGCCGGGACGCTCGGCGGCCGTGGCACGGCCCGGCGCCTCGACGTCACCGACGCCGCGGACGTCCAGGCCTGCGTCGACGAGGTCGTCGCCGGGCACGGGCGCTTGGACCTGATGGTCAACAACGCCGGGATCACCTGGGGCTCGCGCACCGAGGAGCTCAGCGTGGAGCAGTGGGACCGGATCATCGACGTGAACATCCGCGGCGTCACGCACGGCGTGGCAGCGGCGTACCCGCTCATGGTGCGTCAGCGCGGCGGCCGGATCATCAACACCGCCTCGATGGGCGGGCTGATGCCGGCGGGCCTGATCACGAGCTACTGCATGACCAAGCACGCGGTCGTGGGGCTGAGCCTGAGCCTGCGCAGCGAGGCCGTGCACCACGGCGTCGGCGTCACCGCGGTGTGCCCCTCGGCCGTCGAGACGCCGATCCTCGACTCCGGGCAGCAGGGCGGCTTCGACGGCCGCCGCTACTACCTGACCGGCCAGGGCATGTCCAAGGCGCTGGATCCCGACGACCTGGCGCGGGCGGTGCTGCGCGGCGTGGCCCGCGACGAGGCGTTGGTCATCGCGCCGTCGCGCTCGAAGGTGACCTACGCCGTGGGACGGCTGGCCCCGGGGTTCGCGCGTCGGATGACCGCCCGGTTCGTCGGGCAGCAGATGGAGGCCATGCAGTGAGCCCAGTGAGCCCAGTGAGTGCAGTCACCGCAGCGCACTACCCCGAGCTGGCCGGCTACGGCCTGGCGGGGCACACCGAGTCCCCGCGCGACGTGGTCGCCGAGGCGCGCCTCGCCGAGGAGATCGGGCTCGGCTCCCTCTTCCTCTCCGAGCGCTTCAACGTCAAGGACGCCGGGGTGATGGCGGGTGCGGTCGCCGGGGTCACCGACCGGCTCGGCATCGCCACCGCCGCCACCAATCACGTCACCCGGCACCCGCTGGTCACCGCCACCTTGGCGACCACCGCGCACCGGATGAGCGAGGGCCGCTACGCGCTGGGCCTCGGACGCGGCTTCGACGTCCTGTTCGACCTGATGGGTCTCCCGCGCATCACCGGCGCCCAGATGGAGGACGCCATCGGCATCTACCGCCGGCTCTGGCGCGGCGAGGCCGTCGTGGGGCACGAGGGTCCGGCGGGGAGCTACCCCTACCTCAACCAGGACTCCTCCTTCGACGAGCGCATCCCGGTGCTGATGATGGCGATCGGTGACAGGTCCCTCGAGCTCGCAGGACGCGTGGCCGACGGGGTCGTGCTGCACACCTTCCTCACCGACGAGGCGCTGGCACGGATGGTGCGGGTGGTCCGGGACTCCGCGGAGCGAGCGGGTCGCGACCCGGGCTCGGTCCGGGTCTGGTCGGTGCTCGCGACGGTCGAGGAATCCATCGACGAGGAGGCTCGGCTGCGCAAGCTGGTCGGGCGGCTGGCGACGTACCTCCAGGGCTACGGCGCCGTCCTGGTCAGGGCCAACGGCTGGGACCCCGAGGTGTTCCGACGGTTTCGGGAGGACCCGTTCGTGACCGGGTACGGCGGTGCGTTCGACGCCATCGGCACCACCGAGGACCTGCAGCAGCTCGCCGACCGGCTGCTGCCCGCGGAGTGGCTGGCCGCCTCGGCGACCGGCTCGGCGCAGCAGTGCGCCGCCCGGATCCAGGACCAGCTCGACGCAGGTGCGGACTCGGTGGTGCTGCACGGTGCGACACCGACCGAGCTGCGCCCGGTCGTGGAGGCCTGGGCCCGGCAGAGGTCGGCGGACCTCGACGCGCTCCCCGCCAACCCCGGGTGGATGTCGTGAGCGGGGCTCCGTCGTGGGCGGTCGCGACCGCCGAGGACGTCACCCCGGCCTGGGTCGCGGACCTCGTCGGGCTGCCGGTGGCGTCGGTCCAGGTCACCCAGGTGGGCACCGGGCAGATCGGCACCTGCTACCGGCTCCGCCCCACCGGCGACCCCGACCTGCCCTCCAGCCTGCTGCTCAAGCTCCCCGACCCCGGCTCGCGCGAGCTGCTCGCCGGTGCCTACCGGATGGAGCTGATGTTCTACGACCGGATCGCGCCGACGCTGGCGTGCCGGGTGCCTTCCGTCCACGGCTCCCGCATCGAGGAGGAGACCGGCCACTTCGTGCTGCTGCTCGAGGACCTCGCGCCCCTGGAGCAGGGTGACCAGGTCGCCGGTGCCACCCCTGCGCAGGTGCGGGACGCGGCGCTCAACCTCGCCGGTCTGCACGCTCCGCGGTGGTGCGACGAGACGCTGCTGGCGCTGCCGGGCCTGACGCTCAACGACGAGGACAGCGTGGCGCTCCTGGAGGAGATGTACCCCTCGACGATGGACCTGTTCCTCGACGGCCTCGGCGACCTCGTGGACGGGGAGACCACGGCGACCCTGCGCGCATGCGTGCCGCTGACGCGGGACTGGCTGCTGGGAAGGCCGGAGCGGTTCGGGCTCGTGCACGGCGACTACCGGCTCGACAACCTGATGTTCACCCCGGGCGGTGGGCACGGCGAGGTCGCCGCGCTGGACTGGCAGACGTTGTCGCTGGCGCTGCCGGCACGCGACCTGGCCTACCTCGTGGCCACGTCGCTGGAGCCGGGCCTGCGGCGCGCGTGCGAGCAGGAGGTCGTGGCGGCGTACCACTCCCGCCTCGTGGAGCTGGGCGTCGAGGGCTACGACCTGGCCGCCTGCTGGGACGACTACCGCTTCGCCCAGCTGCAGGCACCCCTCGTGGCGGTCTTCGGCTGCGCCTACGGCACCCGCACCGAGCGTGGCGATCGGATGTTCGCCGCCATGGTGCGCCGTTCGGCGGCCGCCATCAGGGACCTCGGCAGCCTGGAGCTGGTCTGACCGCAGCTGCTCCGTGACGCTCACCCCTCCGGGGGGTTCGGTCCCCGCAGCGGGCCTCGGGGGTCCGTGAGGTGGTGAGATGTCCCAGTGAACGCGCACGACGCCGGAGGACCGGCCGGCCCCGACGTCGAGCAGGTCATGTGGCAGCTGGCCGTCGACGCGGCCGGCATCGGCGCGTTCGACTGGGACCTGCGCACCGGTGAGCTGCGCTGGGACGACCGGCTGCTGACCGTCTTCGGGATGAAGCGCGAGCAGTTCGGCGGGACCATCGAGGCGTTCAACGAGGCACTGCACCCCGACGACCTGCCGCGCGTGAGCGCGGCGCTCGAGCAGGCGATCGCGACGTGCGGGGAGTACGTCGCGGAGTACCGCATCGTCCCGCCAGGCGGCGAGCAGCGCTGGGTCGCGGCCCGCGGCCGGGCCATCGCCGGCGCGGACGGCCGAGCCGGGCGGCTCATCGGTGCGGCGTACGACACCACCGCCAGCGTGGAGGCGGAGGCGGTGGTGGCCAGGACCCTGGAGTCGATGCCGACCGCCTTCTTCCACCTGGGGCGCGACTGGCGGTTCACGATGGCCAACTCCGAGGCGCTGCGGCTGCTGCAGATGCCCCGGCACGAGCTGATCGGCGCCGACATCTGGGAGGCGTTCCCCTCGGCGGTGGACAGCGACTTCGAGCGGCACTACCGCAAGGCCATGGAGTCGGGGGAGCCGGTCGGGTTCGACGCCTACTACCCCGAGCCGCTGGAGGCCTGGTACGAGGTGCGTGCCTGGCCCAGCCCCGACGGCCTGGGTGTCTACTTCAACGACGTCACCGAGCGGCACCGGGCCCAGCAGCAGATGAAGGTCATCGCCGAGCGCGACGAGCTGCTCGCGCGGGTGACGACCGAGCTCACCGGCACGCTCGACCCCAGCGAGGCGCTGCACCGGCTCGCCCGGCTGCTGGTCCCGCGGCTGGGAGGCGCCGCTGCCGCCTCGCTCGTGGACACCGCCGCGCTCGACGGTCGCTTCGCGGTCCTGCGGCAGGTCGGTGGGTGGCACGTCCAGGACGAGACCGACGTGCGCGGACGCAGCGGTGCCGGCTCCGTGCAGTTCCTGCCCCGCGAGCTGATGGCCTCGCTGGACCGCGACCGGGTCGTCACGGACGTGACCGAGCCGACGCTGCGTGCCGCGTTGGTCGCCGACGCGCTGCCCGAGGTCACCGGACCCGTCGTCGCACTGCCGCTGCGCGGTCGCGAGCGGCTGGTGGGAGTGGTCGTCGTCGCGGCGCGACCGGGCACCGAGTTCAGCGAGGAGGAGCTCGACACGCTCACCGCGATCGCCTCGCGGGCCGGCCTCGCCATCGACAACGCGCGGCTCTTCGCCGAGCAGCGCGACCTCGCCGAGGGCCTCCAGCGCAGCCTGCTCAGCCGGGCTCCGCACCCCGAGGGCCTCGAGGTCGCGGTCTGCTACGAGGCGGCCGCGCACACCGCGCAGGTCGGCGGGGACTGGTACGACGCCTTCGTGCTCGAGTCCGGCGACACCGTCGTGGTCGTCGGTGACGTGGTCGGGCACGACACCGAGGCCGCGGCGGCGATGGGGCAGATGCGCAGCCTGCTGCGCGGCATCGCCGTGCACTCCGAGGAAGGCCCCGCGGACCTGCTGCGCGGTGTCGACAAGGTGCTGCACCGGCTGGGTTCCCAGACGACCGCGACCGCGCTGGTCGCCCGCATCTCCGCCGAGGACGACGAGACCGGGGCGCGCACCGTGCGGTGGTCGAGCGCGGGTCACCCGCCCCCGGCCGTGCGCGGGTCCGGCGGGGGCTGCCACCTGCTCGAGAGCGGCGCCGACGACCTGCTGCTCGGGCTGGACCCCACGGCTGAGCGCACCGAGTCCACGGCGGTGCTCGCGCACGGGGCGCTGCTGGTGCTCTACACCGACGGCCTCGTCGAGCGTCGTGGCGAGGACCTCGACGTCGGCCTGGAGCGGTTGTGCGAGACCGCGGGATCACTGGAGCTCGACGAGCGGGTCCCCCTGTCGACGTGGAGCGACGGGCTGGTGGCCGCGATGGTGCCCGCCGACAAGCGCGACGACGACGTCGCCCTCGTGGCCGTGCGGGTGGGGGAGGAGCGGCCTGTGGCGGAGGTCGAGCCCGATCGTGCACCGGCGCACGAGCACGCCACGGCCGTCATGCTGCCCGCCGACCCGACCAGCGTCGGTCGGGCCCGCCGGGTGGTGCGCGAGGCGATCGCCGAGCAGGGCACCGTGGTGGTCGACCGCTCCGGCGAGGTCCAGCCCGTCGACGACGAAGCCATGCTGGCCACGTCCGAGCTGGTCACCAACGCGCTCGTGCACGCCGGCACCTCCGTGCTGCTGAGGGTCACCGCGGGTCCGCGGGGCGTGCGGGTCGAGGTGCAGGACGGCAGCGCCCACAGCCCGGTGCCGCGGGCCCACTCGGTCACCTCGGCCACCGGTCGCGGGCTGCGCCTGGTCGACTCCGTCGTCGACCGGTGGGACGTGTCGCGGCACACGGACGGCAAGACGGTGTGGTTCCAGATCGGCGTGCCGCCGGGTCTCGAGGTCGCGTCGGACGAGCACGCGGTGCCCTCCGTCCCGACCCAGCGGGTCGTGCTGCGCGACGTCCCGCTGCTCATGCACTGGGCGTGGCAGGAGCACGCGGCGGCACTGCTGCGGGAGTACCTCCTGCTCGTCCTGGCCGAGGACCCTGCGGCACTCGAGACGCATGCCGCCGCGAGCGACGCCCTCGACCTGCTGCGCGAGGGGGTGCCTGCGCCGCCGTCGGCCGAGGGTGGGCCGGACGCCGTGCTGTCCATCGCCGAGGACGGTCCCGAGGCTGCTGCCGAGGTGATGCTGGAGGTGCCCGAGCGCTCCGTGGCCAGCTTCGCTGCCCTGGACCGCACGCTGGCCGCGGCGGTGGCCGCAGCCCGCGACGGCCGGTTGCTGGGGCCGCCCACGCAGCCGGAGATCGAGCAGCTGCGCGAGTGGCTGTGCGGCGAGGTGGCCCGGCAGGCGGTGGACGGCGCCCAGCCGCAGGCCTGGCCGGGGACCGTCGCGCCCAGCGGCGTACGACGGGTGGTGGAGGAGGCCGTGGGGGCCCACCTCCTCGAGGACGCCGGGGCGGCGTTGCTCTCCGACGACGAGTCGGTGCTGGTCGGGGTGACGCCGCAGGCGCTGGCGCTGCTGGGGTACGCCGACGAGCGGGAGCTGCTGGGCCGCCCGGTCCTCGCGGTGGTGCCGCCGAGGTTCCACCAGGCGCACGTCGCCGGCACCACCCTGCACGCCACCAACGGGCGCGACGTGCTGCTCGACGTGCCGTTGCAGGTCCCGGTGGTCCACGCCGACGGGATCGAGCGGGTGCTCGGGATCCGGGTGACCGCGCACCGCGCGGACAGCCAGGCCTACTTCCTGGCCACGCTCACCCCCGCTGTCGCACCTCCGGGCTGAAGCGACCGCCGAAGGCACGCAGCGGCAGGTCGGCGCTGGTGATGATGCCGGGTCGCGCCTCGTGCACCGCACGGATCGAGTGCAGGGCGGGCATGCCCGTGACCGTCATGCCGAGGGAGGCGAAGTCCTCGGGCCTGGACAGGTCGTTGCCGGGGCCGGGAAAGACCATGTGCTTGTTGTAGATCTGCGGGTCGCCCGTGACCTGGGTGATGTAGCAGCCCTTGATGTCCCAGCTGGGGTCGGTGTGCGGCGTCATCTGCCACTCAAGGTGGGTCTCCACGCGCGGCACGTCGTCGACGACCCCGACGAACTTGATGTAGCTGCCGCCGAGCGAGCCCTTGGGCAGGTGGTACCACCCGAGGTCGACGTCCTTGGTGCAGGCGCCGAGCTCGTACTCGAAGCGGACCTCGTCGAGCTCGAGGCCGAAGCAGTCGGCCTTGAGGTGGACGGAGTCGGCGAAGACCTCGGTGAACTTCTGCAGCATCTCCGGCAGGGCGGGGTCGTCGACGGGGCGCCCGTAGCCGACCTCGCGCCAGGTGTCGGCGGAGTGGTGGCAGGAGACGTCGACGGACTCGATGGTGGTGACGTTGGTGATGTCGGCGACGTCGGCGGTGCAGACGACGCCCAGGATCTGGTTGAGCCCCGGGTTCATGCCGGTGCCGTAGAACGTCGAGCCGCCGGTGCGGCAGGCCTCGGCGATGAGCTCGCTCACCTTGCGGCCCGAGGGGTGGGGGTGGTTGGTGTCGCGGTGGAAGCCGGTGATCCAGTCGGCGGTCGTCACGACGTCGATGCCGGCCTCGAGCACCTTGACGTAGAGGTCCTCGTCGGGGAAGACGCCGTGGAAGGTCAGCACGTCGGGTCGCGCGGCGATGATCTCCTCCACGGTCCCGGTCGCGACCACGCCGATCGGGCCGCCGCCGACGATCTCGCCGGCGTCACGGCCGATCTTGTCGGGGGTGTAGCAGTGCAGACCGACCAGCTCGAGGTCCGGGTGGCGCTGGATGCGACCGATCATCTCGCTGCCGAGGTTGCCGGTGGCGACCTGGAAGAGGCGGATGGGCTGGCTCATGCGGGGGTCTCCTCGGTGTGCGGCTGGGCCTGCTCCTGGGCCTGCTCTTGGGCGGTCCGGGCGGGCGGGTAGAACTGCTGGGCCCACGAGCGCAGCGCCGTGAAGCCGGGGTACTCCCCGC
Organism: Actinomycetota bacterium; assembly: GCA_036341255.1. Lineage (GTDB taxonomy): Bacteria > Actinomycetota > Actinomycetes > Propionibacteriales > Nocardioidaceae > Nocardioides. Next base: position 26,793 of record JAYYWX010000015.1, read on the forward strand.
GCGAGAGCGCGGCGGGGGAGGCGTACTTCTGGTGCGACCAGATGACCAGGTCGGCCTCGACCTGCTCGATGACCCCGCGGGCGTGCTTGTCGGCGCTCTCGGAGTGATCGCGGTCGTCGCCCTCGCGACGTCCGATCCAGACGCTGAAGCGGACGTCGCAGGTGGAGTCGTCGACCGGGGTGGTCGCCAGGACCGTGCGGTTGTCGATCATCCCCCATGACTTGGTGACGGCCAGGCCGACACCGCAGTTCAGGGCCTCGACACCGGAGTCGATGTCCTCGATGGAGCCACCCGCGTCGCGCTCGTCGAAGGTGATGGTGAAGTCGACGAAGGCGATCGGGTCCTCGAACTCCTGGCGGGTGAACCTCGGGACGATCGGGACCTGGTGGACGTACTTGAAGTGGGCGAAGTCCACGCCGTTCTCCAGGACGTACTGCGGGTGCAGCTCGAGGCTGGTGTCGAGCAGGCGGGAGTGCTCGCACAGCGGGTAGTAGTCCTCCGGCCCGGCGCTCTCCGCGTCGCTGGCGAAGCCGGTGAACACGTCGGGGACGTCGAAGTACGGAGGGCGGCGGTCGACGTCGTGCCAGACGTAGATCGACTCGTTGCGCTCGACCACCGGCATCGTGTTGATCCGCTTGCCGAGGTTGGGTCGGTCCTCGTAGGGGATGCAGTGGTTGCGCCCCTGCTCGGTCCACTCCCAGCCGTGGAAGGGGCAGCGGATGCGGTCCTCGACGACGGTGCCGCCGTAGCCGAGGTGGGCGCCGAGGTGCTCGCAGTAGGCGTCCATCACCGTGACCCGGCCGGACTGGCCGCGCCAGGCGACGAGGTCGCGGCCGAAGTAGCGCATCCG
>JAYYWX010000016.1:0-7909 GCA_036341255.1 Actinomycetota bacterium
GCAGCGCCTCCGCCGCCGCGGTGTCGATGCGCGTGATCGCCGCGTGGCTGTGCGGGCTCTGCAGCACCGCGAGGTGGAGCGTGTCGGTGGCGGGATCAGTGGTGGGGTCGGTGGCGGGCACGTCGAGCGTGTACGCCGCCCGGCCGGTCACCACGTCGATCGCGGCCGGCGGGCGGGTCGACTCCCCGACGGCCGGTGTGGTGGCGGCGTCGCGCGAGGTCCCGGCGATCGCGTCGCGGATGCTGCGGTAGCCGGTGCAGCGGCACAGGTTGCCCTTGAGGTCGCGGTCGGTGCAGGCGCCGGTCGAGGCGGTCAGCACGAAGCCGGCGGTGCAGAAGCCGCACTGGAAGCCCTGGGCCTCGAGGAAGGCGCGCTGCGTGGGGTGCAGGTCGTCGGCGGACCCGAGCCCGGTCAGCGTGGTGACCTCGGCGTCGGCCGCCCGGACCGCGGGGACCAGGCAGGACTGCCGCGGCTGCCCGTCGACGAGCACGGTGCACGCGCCGCAGTCGCCGGCGTCGCAGCCCTTCTTCACGTCCAGGTGGCCGGCGCCGCGCAGGTAGGTGCGCAGGCACTGCCCGGGGCCGGGTGGGGTGTCGGTGGGGGAGCCGTTGACGATCATCGGAGCTCCTCGCGGACCTCGGCGAGGCAGCGGGCGGTCTGCGCGACCCGCCAGTCGCGGGCGCCGTGGGCGTCCTCGTGCCAGCAGTCGATCGCCTCGACGCCCTGGCCGTCGGCGAGCACGACCGGCCGGGTCGTGGAGCCGGTGACGGTGGCCCGGACGCCGTCGGCCGTGCGCAACCCGACCACCACACCGGCGGAGCGGCCGAGGTCGGCCAGCGAGAAGCGGCGGTGGGCGACGGGTGCGGCCAGGGACGCGGCGGGGACGTCGAAGCACCGCACGACCTCGCCGGAGGTGAGCGACGTGGCCGCGTTGCCGACCACGAGGTCCGCGACGGCGACGAGCCGCTCGTCGCCGTCGGGGGTCCACACGACGGCCGTCGCATCGAGCCCTGTCAGCAGCGAGGTCATCGCGCCGGCCGGCAGACCGAGGCAGACGTTGCCGCCGACGGTGGCGACCGCCTGCACCTTAGGAGACATCAGCAGCGCGTCGGCGCACCACGCGAAGAGGCCGCCGCGCTCACGCAGCACCGCGACCGGGCAGGTGGCGCCGATGCGCAGCGAGCCGTCGGGCAGCTCCTCGAGGTCCGGCCAGCCCATCGTCGTGAGGTCGACCAGGCCGGTGGTGGCGGGCTGCGGCTCGGAGAAGAGCCAGGTGCCGCCGGCGAGCAGGGTCTCGCCGGCGCCGAGGGTCAGGTCCTCGCGGTGGCGTGCGAGCCGGTGGGAGGAGACGGTCGTGAGGTCCATCAGCCGCCCTCGACCTCGGCCATCCGTTCGTAGGCGCGGCTGATCGCGCGGACCCGCTGCTGAGCCGGGTCTCCGAGGGTGGCGAGCACCCCGTCGGCCAGCACGCTGACCAGGCTCATCGCCGCGGCGTAGGAGTCGAAGGCCAGCGCACTGGAGACCGGGCACTCCAGCCACAGGGTCGCGGTGCGGGCGTGCTCGATGGCGGTGGGGTCCGCGATCAGCACCACGTCGGCACCGCTGGCCGCGGCCTCGCGCAGCACCTCGCCGAAGCCGGCCGGCCGGCGACGGAAGCCGACCACGACCACGGCGTCCCCGGGCCCCACGTCGGCGAGCTCCTCGCCGACGACCTGACCGGGTAGCGGTGCCAGCCGCACGTCGCCGCGGGCGTGGGCCAGCTGCTGGCGCAGGTGCAGGGCCACGGGGTGGCTGTTGCGCCAGCCCACGACGGTCACCCGGCGGGCGGCGGCCAGCAGCGCGACGACCTGCGGGACGACGGGGTGCTCGACCGCGCGGCGTACGACCTCGGCCTCGCGGGCCAGGTGGGTGGGCAGGTCACTGCCCCCGTCGCGGCGTCGCGGCTCGCCGGTGGAGGTGCGCAGGGTGCGCAGGTGCTCGCGGACCTCGTCGAAGTCGGCGAAGCCGAGCGAGCGGAACAGCCTGCTCATCGTCGCCTTGGAGACCCCGGCCAGCTGGGCGAGCTCGGCGGCGCGGTAGGTCGCGAGGTCGTCGAGGTGCTCGAGCAGGGTCGCGGCGGCCTTGCGCTCCTGCGGGGAGAGGTCCATCCGGGTCGTGGCGATCCGCTCCTCGATGCGCAGCTCGGCCATGTCGGGGGAGGTCGGGACGCTCATGCCGGGCTCGATCGCAGGTCGCGGGCGGCGTACGACGCGGCGGTGGCGCGCACGGCGGCCTCGAACGCGTCCAGGCCGACCTCGACGTCCTCGAGCAGCACCGCCTCGTCGGGGTGGTGGCTGATGCCGTCGTGGCAGCGCAGGAAGAGCATGCCGATGTCGGTGATGCGCGCCATCGCCATGGCGTCGTGCCCGGCGCGGCTCCACAGGCCCAATGGCTCCTGCTGCCCGGTGGTCTCGATCCCGGCGACCACGGCGTCGGTGAGCCACGGTGCGCAGGGGGCGGCGGGGGCACGGTGCCGCTCCTGGGCCTCGAAGCGCAGCCCGCGGGCCGCGCACATCTCCTCGAGCCGTCGCTCCATCCGCGCCCACATCGCGTCGCGCGCCTCGTCGGTGGCCGCCCGCAGGTCGAGGCTGAGGTCGGCTCGACCGGGGATCACGTTGACCGCGCCCGGCTGCACCTCGATCCGGCCGACGGTCGCGATGCAGCCGTCGTGCTCGTCGGCGTCCCCGGACGCGCGGGCCATCCGCTCGATCTCGGTGATCGCCTCGGCGGCGCCGACGAGGGCGTCGCGACGACGGGCGTACGGCGTGCCGCCGGCGTGCCGGGCCTCGCCCACCACCGAGAGGCGGAACCGCCGTGCCCCGGCGATGGTCGTGACGTAGCCCAGCGGCTCGTCGCGGGCCTCGAGGTAGGGGCCCTGCTCGATGTGCGCCTCGAGGTAGCCGACCAGCTCGTGCGGCTGCCGCGCCGCCTCGTGGACCCGGCGGGGGTCGAGCCCGAAGTCGAGGAACGCCTGGTGCAGCGTGATCCCGTCGCGGTCGCGCAGGTCCCACCAGTCCTCGAGCCAGTGCCCGGCGACCGCCTGCGAGCCGAGCAGGGCGGTGCCGAAGCGCGAGCCCTCCTCGTCGCTGAAGCCGATCAGCTCCAGGGCGAAGGGCAGCTCGACGTCGTGCAGCCGCTGGGCCACGGCGATCGCCATGACGACCCCGAGCATCCCGTCGTAGGAGCCGGCGTCGGGGACGGTGTCGAGGTGGGAGCCGAGCAGCAGCGCGGGCAGCCCCGGCTCGCGCCCCTCGCGACGACCGCACACGTTGCCGGCGGCGTCGACCCAGGTGCGCAGCCCGGCGTCGGCCATCCAGCCAGCGACCACCTCGTTGGCCTGAGCGTGCTGCCGGGTGAGGTGGGTGCGCTCGAGGTGGACCGGGTGGGCGGAGTAGCGGTCGAGCTCGTGGCAGCGGTCGAGCGCCAGGGCCGCGTTGCTGGAGGTCCCGCTGCTCACGCGTAGACCTCCGACGCCGCGCCGGTGCCGCCGCCGGCGGTGACCGGCACCCCGGCGGCGCGCAGCAGCGCCTCGAGCGCGGCGAGCGTGGTGAGCACGGCGTCGCGGCGCGCGTTCCAGCCCATCGTGCCGATGCGCCAGACCTTGCCGTGCAGGGGACCGAAGGAGGTGCCGATCTCGATGCCGAAGTCCTCCAGCATCGCGGTGCGCGCCGCATCGCCGTCGACGCCGTCGGGGATGTGCACGGCCACGACGTTGGTCATCTTGTGGGCGACGTCGCCGAAGACCTCCAGGCCCAGGCCGCGCACGCCCTCGAGCATCGCGGTGCCGTGCAGCCGGTGCCGCTCGATCGCCTGCTCCAGGCCCTCCTCGAGCAGCACCTGCGCGCAGGCTCGGGCGCCGTAGAGCATCGTCGTGGCCTCGGTGTGGTGGTTGAGCCGGCGCGGTCCCCAGTAGTCCATGATCTGCGCGAGGTCGAGGTAGTTCGACGCGATCCGGGTGCCGCGCGGCCGGTCGTCGTCGGTGCGCAGGCCTGCCTCGACGTGCTTGCGGCCCTCGATCACCTCCACCGCGCGCGGCCCGATGGTGATCGGCGCGGAGCCGGACGGCCCGCCGAGGCACTTCTGCAGCCCGGCGCTGGCCACGTCGATGCCCCAGGCGTCGGTCTCGAACGGGTTGCCCCCGAGGCTGGCGGTGGCGTCGACGTAGAGCAGCACCCCCTCGCGGCGGCAGATCTCGCCGATGCCCGCGAGCGGCTGACACATGGTGGTCGAGGTGTCGCCCTGCACGGCCGCGACCAGCCGCGGTCGCACCCGGCGTACGGCGTCCTCGACCGCGTCGTCGGGCACCACCTCGCCCCACGGCACCTCGACGGTGTGCACGTCGGCACCGCAGCGCTCGGCGATCTCGACCAGCAGGTGGCCGAAGCGTCCGAAGACCGGCACGAGCACCCGGTCGCCCGGCTCGAGCAGGCTGACCAGGGCGGCCTCGATGCCCGCGCGGGAGGTGCCGTCGACGAGCAGCGTGTGCTCGTTGTCGGTGCGGAAGACGTCGCGGTAGAGCGCCATCGTCTCGTTCATCGCCGCGGTCATCGACGGGTCGAACTGGCCGACGAGCTGCATCGACATCGCCTGCAGCACCCGGGGGTGGGCGTTGATCGGGCCGGGGCCCATCAGCAGCCGCGGGGGCATCGTGGGGCTGGGCCGTGGGCTCGCTGGTGGTGTGGTCATGCTGCCTCCCGAGTGAGCAGGCGGCCCGCGGTCGGCTCCGCGCCGCGCAGCCAGGTGTGGGTGACCGAGCCGGCGAGCCGGCGCCCGTCGTAGGCGCTGATGGGGTGCCGGTGGGCGAGGTCGGCCGCGCGCACCTCAAGGGGTGCGGCGGTGTCGAGAACGGTGAGGTCGGCATCGGCGCCGACGGCGATCCGGCCCTTGTGCCCGAGCCCGACGAGGTCGGCGGTGGCGGTGGCCATCCACCGGCTGACCTGCTCGAGGCCGATGCCGCGGGCGGCGGCCTCGTCGGCGACGGCGGTGAACCCGACCTGCAGCCCGGAGATGCCGCCCCACGCCTGCTGCAGGTCGCCGTCGCCGCGCCCCTTCTCCTGCGGGGTCGAGGGGGAGTGGTCGGAGACGACGCAGTCGATCACGCCGGCCACGAGCGCGTCCCACAGGGCGTCGCGGTTGCCGCGGTCGCGGATCGGCGGGCAGCACTTGAACTGCGGGGCGGCGTCGGGCAGGTCCTCGGCGCTGAAGCAGAGGTAGTGCGGGCAGGTCTCCACGGTCACCGACAGGCCCTCGGCGCGGGCGTCGGCCAGCAGGTCGAGGGCTCGGGCGCTGGAGAGGTGCAGCACGTGCACGCGGCAGCCGGTCGCGCGGGCACCGTCGAGCAGCCGGCGGATCGCGTCGGTCTCGGCGCGGTCGGGGCGGGAGAGCAGGAAATCGGCGTACGCGCGGCTCGGCGGGTGGGGTGCCTCGTCGAGCACCCGGGCGTCCTCGGCGTGCACGATCATCAGCCCGTCGAAGCCCGCGATCTCGGTCAGCGCAGCGTCCAGCTCCTCGGGCGCCAGGGGCGGGAACTCGTCGACGCCGGACGGGGCGAGGAAGCACTTGAACCCGAAGACACCGGCCTCCCACAGCGGCCGCAGGTCGGCGAGATTGCCGGGCACGGCGCCGCCCCAGAACCCGACGTCCACGCGCGCCTTGTCGGCCGCCACCTGCTGCTTGAGGCGCAGGTGCTCGACGGTGGTGGTGGGCGGGACGGAGTTCAGCGGCATGTCGATGATCGTGGTGACACCGCCGCGGGCGGCAGCCGTCGTGGCGGTCGCGAACCCCTCCCACTCGGTGCGGCCGGGCTCGTTGACGTGCACGTGGGTGTCGACGACGCCGGGCAGCAGGCGGGCGGTGTCGGGGAGGTCGAGCGCCCCGGGGTCGTCGCGGCCGTCGTCGTACGCCGCCACCTCGGTGATCCGGCCGTCGGCGACGCGCACCGTGGCCGGCCGGAAGGCCCCGCCGAGCAGGACGTGGCGGGCGCGCACCGAGGCGAGGGACCGCGCCACGCTCAGTCCTCCCTCATGACCGAGGCCTGGATGAGGCCGTAGGGCCGGTCCGCGGCGAAGAAGACCTCGCCGGGATTGTCGAGGCCGAAGGGTTCGAGGTCGACGAGGAAGTGGTGCTTGTTGGGGCAGCTGAGGTCGATCGAGGTGACCGCGTCGTGGGCCTCGAGCACCGCGCTGCCCATCGCGTAGATCGTCTGCTGCAGCGCGAGGCTGTGGTGCTCGGTGAAGGTGTCGAGCAGGGTGCGGGTGATGCTCGCGTGGAGGGCGTCCCAGTCGTGGTCGGTGCCGGCGTAGGTCCAGGTGGCGGTGAGGCTGGTGGCGAGGATGCGGTCGTCGGTCTCGACCAGGGTGGTGTAGCGGTCGCGGGGGAACCCGTGGAATTCGGAGTCGGTGGACTTCAGGATCGTGCAGTCGGTGAGCCCGGCGGTGACGGTGGTGCCGTCCGCGCCGCGCTCGACGCGGGCGGTGCGGGTGCTGCTGCCGTCGCGGAGGAACGCGTGGTCGCCCAGGCGACCCCACGTGTGGGACAGCGCGGTCATCTCCGCGCCGGTGACCTGGTCGAAGCCGTCGACGAAGTGGTCGGCCAGCCGCAGCAGGAAGGCCTCGGGGGAGTCGATGCCGTCGCGGGCGAAGGCGTAGACGGTGTTCTTCTGGGTGTCGGTGGCGACCACGAGGCTGTTGTCGCCGTCGAGGTGGCAGGCCTCGAAGTCACCGCGCAGCTGGGTGGTGACGGTGAGGTCCTCGACGGTGTGCGCGTCCTGGTCGCGGTTGATGCGCACCAGGCGGCACTCCGCCTTGCCGTACTGGTTCGGCCCGAGCACGATCCGGCTCATCTCAGCTCCCGCGGTAGGTCGAGTAGGCGAACGGGCTCAGCAGCAGCGGCACGTGGTGATGCGCTCGGCCGGCGTCGGCGACGAAGGTGAGCACGACCTCGGGGAAGAAGTCGCTGATCGCGGCGGTCTCGAAGCGCAGCGTCGTGGCTCCCTCGACCTCGGTCTCGAACCGGGCGCGGCCGTCGGCGTCGGTGACCTGCTCCTCGGTGGCGCCGCTCAGCGTGCGCAGGGTGACGGTGACACCGGCCGCGGGCTCGCCGCGGGCGGTGTCGAGCACGTGGGTGGACAGGCTGCTCATCGGTCCTCCTCGACCTCTTCGTCGGGCCCTTCGTCGGGCTCGTCCTCGACCAGGGCCGCGAGCCGCAGCATCGCGATCTCGGTGAGCTGCTGCTTGGTGACGGCCAGCTCCGTGGCGTCGTCGTGGGTCAGGCGCTGCTCGAGCAGCGCGAGCATCTCCGCCGCGGTGCGGCCGGCGGCGCGGACGAGGTAGATCCGGTCGAACCGCTCCTCGTAGCGGCGGTTGGCCTCCACGAACGCCTCCCGGTCGGCGTCGGTCACGCCGGCCTGCTCGCGGGCGGAGGTCGCCGCGGTCGAGCCGGTGCCGCGCTCGCCGATCCGGGGGTGGTCGGCCAGGGCGTGCTCGAGCTCGGCGTCGGACCAGGTCGCCATCAGGTGAGCCGTGTCGAGCAGGGCCCGGCGGTCGGCGTACGGCCGACGGACCAGGAGGGCGGCGACCCACCGCTCCACGTCGGCGCAGCCGCGCAGCGCACGCGCGGCTTCTGGCGCCTCCATGGCGTTGAGCTCCCCGAGCCGCACCGCACCCTCCTCGCCGGGCCCGGCCCCTCCTGGGGCCGGCCCTCCTGGGGTGAAACTAGTGCTCCGATGTTAAGCGCGTCTGGAACTCGTGTTTCAGCCCCATTTCGTCCCCCTCCGATTGTCAGGGCGTGGCGCGCCCGCGCCATGCTAAGCCCGCGCCGGGCGTGCGGGGGCGGGGGGTGGGCGCGGGACGGGGGGGGGGGGGCGCGGGCC
>JAYYWX010000017.1:0-21741 GCA_036341255.1 Actinomycetota bacterium
CCGAGGAGACGCCGGCGCGCTCGGCGAGCTGACGGATGCCGGTGCCGTGGAAGCCGCGTTCGGCGAAGAGCTCGAGCGCGGCCTGGCGGACTCGCTCGCCGGTGGGGGTCATGGGCCTATGCTATCGATCGATCGATCGACCCGCTGCGTCCCGTTCGTCTGAGCGTCAGGAGCCCCCGTGACCCGCCCGCCCCTCCACCCGAGCGTGGACTACTCCTTCGACGGCCTCGTCGCCACGATCCGGCTCTCGCGGCCCGAGCGGCTCAACGCAGTCGACGTCGGGCTGACCCGGGGCCTGGTGGCGGCCCTCGTCCACGCCGGTGAGGACGGGGCGCGTGCCGTCGTGCTGTCCGGCACCGGACGCGCCTTCTGCGCCGGCCACGACCTCAAGGAGGAGCCGGCGGTCGAGTCCGTGCTGCAGACGCGGGCGCGCCTGGAGGAGATCCAGGAGGTGACCCGCCTGGTCCGTCGCCTGCCCGCCCCGGTCATCGCCGCGGTGCACGGGTACGCGTTGGGCGCGGGTGCGGAGTTCGCGCTGTGCTGCGACGTGGTCGTCGCGGGCGAGGATGCCGTCTTCGGGTTTCCCGAGGTCTCCGTCGGTCTCTCGGTCACCGGCGGCATCTCACGCCTGCTGCCCGCCCTGGTCGGGTGGGCCCGGGCCAAGGAGTTGCTGCTGCTCGGTGAGCGGGTCAGCGGTCCGGCCGCGGCGGCCATGGGTCTGGTCGCCCGCTGTGTGCCGGCCGGGGAGCACGAGACGGCGGCCCTCGACCTCGCGCGCCGGATGGCGGAGCGCCCCGCGCTGTCGCTCTCGCTGGCCAAGCAGGTGCTCGACACCGGTCTCGACTCCACCGTGGACGGTGCGATGGCCCGCGAGGTCGAGCACGCGCTGCTCACCTCGCTCTCGGGCGAGAACGACGCCCCGCGGGAGGGGTTCAACCGTGGCTGACGGCACCACCCTCGTCGACCTCCTCGACCGGGCCGCCACGGACCACCCGCAGCGACCGGCCTGGACCTTCGACCTGCCCGAGGGTGGCCGGCGCCTGTCGTACGCCGACGTCGCCGAGCGGACCCGTCGCCTGGCCGCCGGCCTGGCCGAGCGTGGAGTGGGACCCGGCGACCGGGTCGGCGTGATGCTGGGCAACACCCCCGAGATGCCGCTCACCTGGCTGGCGCTGATGCGGCTCGGCGCGGCGATGGTGCCCCTCAACCCCCGCTACCGGCGCGACGACGTGGCCCACGTGCTCACCGACGCCGCGGTCCGCCTCGTGGTGGCCCGGCCCCAGCACCACGAGCTGCTCACGTCGTACGCGGCCGTGGTGGGGCCCGACGTGCTCGAGAGCCCCGGGGCCGATGACCTGCCGGCGCCCACGCCGACACCGGAGACCGTGGTGAACGTGCAGTACACCTCGGGCACGACCGGCCGGCCCAAGGGCTGCCTCCTCGACCACGCCTACTGGACGACCTTGGGCGGGTCGATGCTCACCGAGCACCCGCACCTGACCTCCGACGACGTGCTGCTCACCGCGCAGCCGTTCCACTACGTCGACCCGCAGTGGAACGTCGTGGCCGCGCTGATGGCCGGCGCGCACCTGGTCGTGCTCGACGGCTTCCACCCCTCCACGTTCTGGTCGAAGGTGCGCGAGCACGAGGTCACCTACTTCTACTGCCTCGCCTCGATGCCGGTGCTGCTGCTGAAGATGCCCCCGGACGCGGCCGACCGCGACCACCGGGTGCGCGCCGTGCAGTGCTCGGCGATCCCCCCGGCGCTGCACGCGGCGCTCGAGGAGCGGTGGGGCGTGCCGTGGACCGAGGCGTTCGGCATGACCGAGACCGGCGCCGACATCCGGGTCAGCGCCGAGGAGCACGCCGAGCTCGTCGGCTCGGGGTCACTGGGTCGGCCCGCGGCCCATCGCGAGGCCCGCATCGACGAGGCGGGTCAGCTGTGGCTGCGCGGCCCGGGGATGATGCAGGGCTACCTCGGCCACCCCTCCCCGTTCGACGAGGACGGGTGGTTCCCCACCGGCGACCTGGCCCGCACCGACGAGTCCGGTCGGCTCTACCTCGCCGGTCGGCTCAAGGACATGATCCGGCGCTCCGGGGAGAACGTCGCCGCCGTCGAGGTCGAGGAGGTGCTGCTGGCGCACCCCGCCGTGCACCTGGCAGCCGTCATCGGGGTCCCCGACGAGGTGCGGGGCGAGGAGGTCGCGGCGTACGTCGTCGCGCCGGAGGCGAGCGCCGAGGAGCTCTCGGCGTGGTGCGCGGAACGGCTCGCGGGGTTCAAGGTGCCCTCGATCTGGCGCTTCCGTGACGACCTGCCGCTCACGGCCTCGCTACGGGTGGAGAAGGCGGCCCTGCGCGCGGAGGCCCAGGGTGCTCGCTGACCTCCTCCTCACCAACGCCCGGGTCCGCACCCTCGAGGGCCCGGGGCGCGCCGACGTGGCCCGTTCCCTGGCGGTCTGGCGCGACCGGGTCGTGGCCGTCGACGAGGACGTGCCAGCCACCCGGACCGTCGACCTCAACGGCGCCGTGGTGGTGCCCGGCTTCCACGACGCGCACAACCACATGGCGTGGTTCGGTCTGTCGTTGGCCGAGGTCGACCTGCGGGTGCCGACCCTCGAGGCGGTCTACGACGCCGTCGCTGCCCGCGCCGCGGCCCTCGGGCCCGACGAATGGGTCGTGGGGGCGGGGTACGACGAGAACAAGCTCGGCGCCCACCCCGACCGCGACGCGCTCGACCGGGCCGCCGGCGGTCGCCGCGTGTGGCTCAAGCACACCAGCGGCCACATGTGCACGGTCAACGGGCCGCTGCTGGCCGACCTCGGGCTGGCCGATGCGCCCGTGGACGTGCCGGGTGGCCTGGTCGTCGTCGACGGCGACGGTCGGCCGACCGGGCTGCTCCAGGAGCAGGCCCAGCAGCTGCTCAACGCCCTGGTCCTCCCCTACCCGGTCAGCCAGCTGGTCGACGCGATCGAGCGTGCCGGGCGGGTCTACCTCGCCCAGGGGCTGACCTCGGTGGTGGAGGCGGGCGTCGGTGGCGGGTGGATCGGCAAGAGCCCGATCGAGGTCGCGGCCTACCAGGCCGCCCGGGACGCCGACCGGCTGCCGCTGCGTGTGGAGCTGATGGTCGCGGCCGACGCCCTCCACCCGCTCGCCGGGCACGCCACCGACGACCTGGGCATCGGGCTGGACCTCGGCATCCGCACCGGGCTGGGCGACGACAGGCTCCGGATCGGGCCGACCAAGGTCTTCAGCGACGGCTCCCTCATCGGGCACACCTGCGCCCTGACCGACGAGTTCGCCGACACCCCCGGGGAGCGCGGCTACCTCCAGGACACCGCGGACGCCCTGCGAGCGCGCATCCTCGATGCCCATCGCTCCGGCTGGCGGGTCGCGACCCACGCCATCGGCGACGCCGCCATCGACCTGGTGCTGGACGCCTACGAGGAGGCCCAGCGGCGCTGGCCGAGGCCCGACGTGCGGCACCGCATCGAGCACTTCGGCGTGTCCCGGCCCGACCAGGTGGCGCGGTGCGCCGCGCTCGGCGTGGTGCCGGTGCCGCAGGGACGGTTCGTCGGAGAGATCGGCGACGGCATGCTGCGCGCCCTCGGGCCGGAGCGGGCCGGGTGGGCCTACCGGTACCGGTCGCTGCTCGACGCCGGGGTCGTCGTCCCGGGGTCCTCGGACCGACCCGTGGTCGACGGGCACCCGCTGCTGGGGATGCACGACATGGTCAACCGACGCACCGACTCCGGAGCCGAGTGCGGACCGGACGAGGGCGTCTCCGGGCTCGAGGCGCTGACGGCGTACACGCTCGGGTCGGCGTACGCCTCGCACGCCGAGGGCGACCGGGGCACCATCGCGGTGGGCAAGCTCGCCGACCTCACGGTGCTCGACGAGGACCCGACCACCTGCGACCCGTCCGCCATCCGCGACATCGAGGTGCTCAGGACGTTCCTGGGCGGGCAGGAGGTCTGGCGTGCTGACGACTGAGGTGGACGCAGGCCAGCTGGCCCTGGTGCGGGCGATCTACGAGGATGCCTTTCCCGCCGACCTGCGCGCCGACTTCGACTCGCTGCTCGCCGACCGCCTGGTCGTCCGCGTCACCGAGGCCGGGGCGCCCGAGGGGCTGGCGGTCCTGCGACCGCTGGGTGGCACCGGCTGGGTCTTCCTGCGCTACTACGCCGTGGGCGTGCGCGGCGGCGGGGTCGGGACCGCGATGCTCGGCGAGCTCGCGGCGCTGCTGGCCGAGGAGGGCGCCACCCTGCTCGTCTGGGACGTCGAGGACCCCGACGAGCCGGGGCTGGACGCCCACGAGGTCGAGGAGCACCGGCGCCGTATCGCGTTCTACGAGCGTGCCGGCGGTCTGCTGCTGCCGGTGCGCGACTACGCGCCTCCCCACGGCGAGGACCTGCCCGGCGACGGGGCGGCCGACCAGGGCGGGCACGCGCCATCGCTGCGGCTGATGTGCCTCCCGATCGGGGAGCACGCGGCCCCGCCCGCACGCGACGTCCTGCTGGCGGCGATGACCCAGCGCTACGACCTGGCTCCCGACCACCCCGCGGTGGTCCGTGCCCTCGACTCCCTGTGGTGAGGCCGCTCAGCCCGTGATGGAGCCGGCGAGCTCCGACGGATCCTGGGGGCGGGAGTGACGGGCGAGGAGTGCCTTGGCCTCCTCCACACCCTCCTCGAGGTCCCACAGCAGGACGCCGACGACCTCGGACTCGTCGAGGTAGTAGGCGACCGCCCCGTCCTCGACCTCCTCGACGAAGGTCTCCAGCGATGAGTCCAGGGTTCCCACGGCCTGGTAGCCCAGGCCGAGCACGTCGGAGTAGAACATCGGGGTGTGGTCGTAGGCCTCGTCCGACCCGGCCATGATCCGCCCGGCGGCGGCCCCCATCGTGGTGGCGTTGTCGACGTGCTCGACACGGGTGCGCCCCAGGATCGGGTCGGGGTACGACGCGACGTCGCCAGCGGCGTACACGTCAGCGGCGCTGGTCCGCAGGTGCTCGTCGACGACCACCCCGCCGTCCTCGGCGCGCTCGACCTGCTCGGGCAGGAAGTGGACCGCCGGCTCGACGCCCAGGCCGACCACGACCACGTCGGCCTCGACCGGGTCGCCGTCCTCCAGCTCGAGGCGCACGCCCTCGGCGTGCTCGCGGCCACCGGAGACCTTCGCCCCGCCCTGTACCTCCACGCCCGCCTCGGCGAAGAGCCTCTCGAAGCGCTCGGCCAGCTCGGAGGGGAACATCTGCCCACCCAGGACCTCGCCGGGGTGGAGCAGCGTGACGCGGCAGCCCTCCCCGATCATCGCGGCGGCGATCTCGGTGCCGATGTAGCCGCCGCCCACGACCGCGACGTGCGGTCGGGTGTCGGCCAGGACGCGCAGTCGGTGGTAGTCGGTGAGCGAGCGGTAGTAGAGGACCCGGTCGCCGCCGGGGAGGTCGGTGAGGGTGCGCGCTCGGCCGCCCGTGGCGACCAGCACGCGGCCGTAGCCGATCGTCTCGCCCCCCTGCGTCGTCACCTCGTGCGCCTCGGGGTCGACGGAGACGACCCTGGTCCGAGGGTGGAACGTCGCACCGGTCTGGCCGACCGTGTCGAGCGCGGTGTTCTCCACGGTGAAGTCCGGGTCTGTCCACAGCTTCTTCGACAGCGCGGGGCGCGGGAAGGGGGCGGTGGGCTCCTCGCCCAGGATGCCGATGGTGGCGTCCTCGTCCTGCTCGCGGATGCCGTGGGCGGCGGCGTCCGCGGCCATGCCACCCCCGATGATCAGGTGGTCGTAGTGCGTCATGGTGCTCTCCTCGCTCACGTGCCGCGTCAGATGGTCGCCACGGAGCCGGAGTCGACCCGCCAGTTGGAGCCGTTGACGAAGCTGGCGCGCTCCGAGCACAGGAACGCGACGACCGCCGCGACCTCCTCGGGCTCACCGCGTCGCCCCAGCTCCATGTGGGGACGCTCCTCCTCCAGGAACGAGGCGATGGCCTCGTCGAAGGAGCAGCCGAGCTCCTCGGCGCGCTTGTCCATCATCGCGTCGGTCATCGGGGTGTGGATGAAGGCCGGTGACACGCAGTTCACCAGCAGCCCCTCCTGGGCGTAGGTCTGCGAGAGGCCCTTGGCGAAGGCCAGGACGCCCGCCTTGGCCGCGCAGTAGGGAAGCTCGTCGTCGTAGGGCTGCACCGCGTCCTCGGACGTGAGGTACACGATGCGGCCCCAGCCGTCCCTGCGCAGCGACGGGAGGACGGCCCGGGTCACCCGCACCGGGGCGAGCAGGTCGACGGTCAGCGTGTTGACCCAGCCGTCGTCGTCGATCTCGTGGAACTTGCCCTGGGCGCCGGTGACGCCGGCGGAGTGGACCAGGATCGAGAGGCCCAACTCGCCGGCGACCTCCTCGACGTGTCGGGCCAGCTCCCGGGCCGCCTCGTCCGTGGTCAGGTCCGCAGCCACCGTGTGCAGCCGACCGGGCGCCGCGTCGAGCTCCGCGGCGGCCTTCTCGAGCGACTCCTCGTCCTTGTCGGTCAGCACGACCGTCGCTCCCTCGTCGAGGAGGATGCGGGCGGTGTGCCAGCCGATGCCGGAGTCGCCTCCGGTGATGAGTGCCGTGCGTCCGTCGAGTCCGAGGTCCATGTGGGGCACGCTGCCCCGCGTCGGTGCACCTCGAACCACACTCAAGGGTGTGCGCAGGGGGGTGTGCGCAGGCGGGTGTGCGCGGAGGGGTGTCCGCGACCGGGTGATGCCTGGAGCCGGCGACCGCGCTGCGATGGGGGCATGACGCGATTCGGGTACACGCTGATGACCGAGCAGTCCGGCCCCAAGCAGCTGGTGGAGTACGCCGCCCGCGCCGAGCAGGTCGGCTTCGACCTGCTGGTGAGCAGCGACCACTACTCGCCCTGGCTCACGACCCAGGGCCACGCGCCGTACGCCTGGACGATGCTCGGGGCCGTGGCGCAGGCGACCTCGGACGTGGAGCTGATGACCTACGTGACGTGCCCGACGATGCGCTACCACCCCGCCGTCGTGGCCCAGAAGGCGGCCACGCTGCAGATCCTGGCCGACGGCCGCTTCACGCTCGGGCTGGGCAGCGGGGAGAACCTCAACGAGCACGTCGTCGGCGAGGGGTGGCCCGCGATCCAGACCCGGCAGGCCATGCTCGTCGAGGCGATCGAGGTCATCCGACGCCTCCACACCGGCGACCTGGTCGACTTCGCCGGTGAGTTCTACCAGGTGGACTCCGCGCGCATCTGGGACGTCCCCGAGCAGGGGGTCGACATCGGCGTCGCTGTGTCCGGCGACCGGTCGGTCGAGACCTTCGCCCCGCTGGCCGACCACCTCGTCGCGGTGGAGCCGAAGGCGGACCTGATCACCGCCTGGAACGGGGTGGCCGGCGCGAAGCGGATCGGCGCCGATGGACGAGCGGTGGGTCAGATCCCGATCTGCTGGGGCCCGGACGAGGGGCGGGCCACCGAGCTCGCGCACGAGCAGTTCCGGTGGTTCGCCGGCGGCTGGTCGGTCAACGCCGACCTCCCGACGCCGGCCGGCTTCGCTGGTGCCACCCAGTTCGTCAGGCCCGAGGACGTCGCCGACAACATCCCGTGCGGCCCGGACCTGGACAAGATCGCCGAGGCCGTCTCGGCGTTCACCGAGGCCGGCTTCACCGACGTGGCACTGGTGCAGATCGGCGACGAGACGCAGGAGGCGTTCCTGTCCGAGGCGGCCAGACCGCTGCTGGAGAAGCTCAGGGCCTGAACTGGCCGGAGAATCTCCGGCCAGGTATTCGACAGACAGGAAATCATCTGTCACCGTGCTCCTATGAGCATCGAGACCTCCATCGCCGCCCTGGTCGAGGACGAGACGGGCCAGCCCTACCCCTACCGACAGGTCGAGCTGGTCGAGCCCGACTGGACCCGCTTCCCGGGGTGGAAGGACGTCACGGCTGCGGAGTGGGAGTCCGTGCAGTGGCAGCGCAGCCACTGCGTGAAGAACCTCAAGCAGCTGCGCGAGGTGCTCGGCGACCTGGTCGACGAGCGGTTCTACACCGACCTCGAGCGTGACCAGGCCGAGCGGGCGACCATGTCGATGCTGGTGCCGCCCCAGATGCTCAACACGATGGCGCCACACGTCGAGCCGCGCGGCGCGGGGAGCCTGACCGACGCGTTCTACGCCGACCCGGTGCGCCACTACATGCTGCCGGTCTTCTCGGACCGACGCACCGACTGGCCCAGCCACCCCCACGCGACCCGCGACAGCCTGCACGAGCACGACATGTGGGCCGTGGAGGGCCTGACCCACCGCTACCCCACCAAGGTCCTCGCCGAGCTGCTGCCGACGTGCCCGCAGTACTGCGGCCACTGCACCCGGATGGACCTCGTCGGCAACTCCACGCCCACGGTGGAGAAGCTGAAGCTGACCGGCAAGCCCAACGACCGCCTCGGCGCGATGATCGACTACCTGCGACGTACCCCCAGCGTGCGCGACGTGGTCGTGTCCGGGGGCGACGTCGCCAACATGCCCTGGCCCCGGCTCGAGGCGTTCCTCACCGAGCTGATGACCGTGGAGAACATCCGCGACATCCGGCTCGCCACCAAGGCCCTCATCGGGATGCCGCAGCACTGGCTGCAGCCCGAGGTCGTCGAGGGCGTGAACCGGGTGGCCACCCTGGCGCGCAACAACGGGGTCAGCCTGGCGATGCACACCCACGCCAACCACGCGAACTCCGTGACCCCGCTGGTCGCCCGTGGCGCGAAGGCGATGCTCGACGCCGGCCTGCGCGACGTCCGCAACCAGGGCGTGCTGCTCAACGGCGTCAACGCCGACCCGCACGCGCTGCTGGACCTCTGCTTCCGGCTGCTCGACGGCGCCCAGGTCATGCCCTACTACTTCTACATGTGCGACATGATCCCGTTCTCCGAGCACTGGCGGGTCTCGGTCGCCGATGCGCAGCGGCTGCAGCACCACATCATGGGCTACCTGCCGGGCTACGCGACGCCGCGCATCGTCTGCGACGTCCCGTTCGTCGGGAAGCGCTGGGTGCACCAGCTCGCGGGCTACGACACCGAGCGCGGCATCTCGCACTGGACCAAGAACTACCGCACCTCGATCGAGGCCGGTGACGCCGAGGCGCTGAACCGCACCTACACCTACTACGACCCGATCCACACGCTCCCCGCGGCGGGCCGGGCGTGGTGGGAGCAGCACGGCCGGCTCGACGAGTCGGCGCTCAAGGCAGCCGAGGTGGCCGAGGCGTCCCGTCGTACGGCGGCTCTCCAGGCCTGGTGACCTACTCGCCCGTGACCGGCCGGTTCTCGTAGTAGGTCGTCAGCACGATGGTCGTGCGCGTCGAGACGTTGGCCGCCGAGCGGATCCGTGCGAGGAGGTCCTCGAGCGCCGCAGGGGTCGTCGAGCGCACCTTCAGGACGTAGGACTCCTCCCCCGCGACCGACCAGCACGACTCGATCTCGGGGATGTGCTCGAGGCGCGCGGCGCAGTCGTCGGGCTGGGAGGGGTCGATCGGCCGGATCGAGATGAACGCCGCCAGCGGCAGGCCGATGTCGGCGTGGTTGATCGTCGCGCCGTAGCCCTGGATCAGTCCACGCTGCTCGAGGCGCTTGACGCGCTGATGCACCGCGGAGGTCGACAGCCCGGTGGCCTTGCCGAGGTCGGTGAAGGACATCCGGCCGTCCTCGGCCAGCAGCTGGAGGATCTTGCGGTCGGTGGGCTCCACGGCGGACTGACTCACGTGCGACACCCTAGGCCCATCCGTCGGCGTGTGGAGGCCCCCTAGGGTGTCGTCGTGCCGCGAACCGACCGCCTGATGCTGCTCGACACCGCCTCGATGTACTTCCGCGCCTTCTTCGGGGTGCCGGAGATCCTCGCGCCCGACGGCACGCCGGTGAACGCCGTGCGCGGGCTGCTGGACTTCATCAGCCGGCTGGTCGAGCAGTACCAGCCGCGCGACCTGGTGTGCTGCTGGGACGACGACTGGCGCCCGCAGTGGCGCGTGGACCTGGTGCCGACGTACAAGGCGCACCGCGTCGTCGAGGTCGTGGAGGGCTCCGCCGACGTCGAGGAGGTGCCCGACCCCTTGGAGGTGCAGGTGCCGATCATCCGCGACGTGCTGGCCGCCCTCGGCATCGCCGTGGTGGGTGCACCGGAGGCGGAGGCCGACGACGTCATCGGCACCCTCGCCACCGGGGCGGGACAGCCGGTCGACGTGGTCACCGGGGACCGCGACCTGTTCCAGCTCGTGCACGACGGCGCGTCCGGCGAGGGGTCCTCCGACGAGGTGCGGGTGCTCTACATCGCCCGGGGCGTCGGCAACCACGAGCGCGTCACCGAGGAGTGGGTCCGGGAGAAGTACGCCGTCGAGGCGAGCCAGTACGCCGACTTCGCGACCCTGCGCGGCGACACCTCCGACGGGCTCCCCGGGGTCAAGGGCGTCGGTGAGAAGACCGCCGCCACGCTGCTGCAGCGCTTCACCTCCCTCGACGGCATCGTCGCCGCCGCGGACGACGCCGAGGCCGACATGGCCCCGGGCGTCCGCGCCAAGATCAAGGCCTCGGCCGACTACCTCGCCGTCGCACCCGAGGTCGTGGCCGTGCGACGCACGCTCGACGTGCCGCGCACCGGCTTCACCCTCCCGACCGAGCCTGCGGACCCGGCCCGGCTCGCGACGCTCGCCGCAGAGTACAACCTCGAGGGCCCGGTGGAGCGGCTGCTCGCCGCGCTCGCCTGAGCAGCCGTCCCACCCGAACGGGCGAGAGGGGTCGCCAGCGGCCCCGTAGCGTCGAGGGCATGACTCGTATCGCTGTCGTCGGTGGCCACGGACAGGTGGCCAAGCACCTCCACATCGCCCTGCGCCGCTCGGAGCACACGCCGGTGGCGCTGGTGCGCAACCCGGACTACCGCGAGGAGCTCGAGGGGCTCGGCGCCGAGGTCCGGCTGCTCGACATCGAGGCGGACGACGCCGACGCGTTCGCAGCCGCCTTCGAGGGTTGCGACGCCGTGGTCTTCGCCGCCGGCGGTGGCGCCGACGGCGACATCGAGCGCAAGCGCACCGTCGACCTCGAGGGCTCGCTGAAGTCCATCGAGGGTGCTCGACGCGCAGGCATCAGCCGCTTCGTGCAGCTCTCAGCCATCGGCGTCGACAACCCCGTCCCCGAGGACACCGAGCCGGTGTGGCGCGCCTACGTCGAGGCCAAGCGCGACGCCGACGCCGCCCTGCGCGACTCCGGCCTGGACTGGACGATCATCCGTCCCGGCCGGCTCACCGACGAGCCGGCCACCGACGCGGTGCGCCTGGCCCCCGACGTGGAGTACGGCGAGATCCCGCGCGCCGACGTGGGTGCCGTCCTGGCCGCCGTGCTGGACGAGCCCGGCACCGTCGGCCAGCAGGTGGACCTGGTCGCCGGCAACGACACGGTCGCCGACGCCGTACGCGCCCTCGTCTGAGCGTCCTCCGCGCCGAGCCGGCGCAGCGATACGCCGGCGCGGCCTGCGGAGGTCTTCTACTCGGCGAGTCCGGACATCGCGACGACGCCGCGACGCAGGCGGTCGACGACCTGGCGGGCGGTGTGGCGCAGCGGGGTGTCGCCGGCGGCGTCGGCGACCTGGCCGGCGAGGTCGAGCAGCTGCTTCATCCAGCGCACGAAGTCGCCGGCCGACAGCTCGCTCTCACCGAGCACCTCGTCGAGGTCGTCTCCCTCGCACCAGCGGTAGGCGATCCAGGCGAAGCCGAGGTCGGGCTGACGCAGGAAGTCCAGCCGGTTCTCCTTCTCCAGCCGGTCGAGCTCGCCCCAGAGCCGGATCGTCGCGCCGATGGCCGCCTTGGTGGCACCGCCGGGGACCCGAGGTGATCGGGCGTCGTCGGGGCGCCGGGCCTCGAAGCAGAGCGTCGACAGGGCGGCGGCCAGCCCGGAGGGGTCGAGGTCGACCCAGATGCCGCGCCTGATGCACTCCGCGGCCACCAGGTCGAGCTCGGAGTAGAGCCGGCGCAGGTGCGCGCCCTCGGTGGTGACCTTCGCGTCGTCGCCGTCGGCGGTGAGGTAGCCCAGCGACGTGAGCACGTCGCAGACGCGGTCGAACTGCCGTGCCACGGTGTTGGTGCGGTTCTCGACCCGCCGCCGCAGGGTCGCGGCGTCCTTGTCGAGCTTGAACCACCGCTCCGCCCAGCGGGCGTGGTCCTCGCGGTCGGGGCACCCGTGGCACGGGTGCGCCTTGAGCTCGCGACGCAGGTCGGTGATCTCCTGCTCCCACGCCGCCGGTTGTCCGGTACGCCGCTGGGCGGCCGCCTTCCCGCGCGGGAGGTCCCGGGTGCGCTCCCGCAGCTGGTGCGCGAGGTCGCGGCGCATCTGGGCGTTGCGGGGGTTGAAGGTCCTGGGCACCCGCATCCGGGTGAGTGCCTCCACCGGCACCGGGAAGTCGATCATCGCCAGCCGGCGCGCCTGGCGCTCCTGGGTGACCACGTAGGGGCGCGGACCCTCGGGCGACCAGCCCGGGTCGATGACGACGGCGTACCCGGCGAACTTGCCGGTCGGCACCTCGATGACGTCGCCGGGCTTGAGGAACTTCAGGGAGGCGATCGCCTCCTGGCGCTGGTCCTCGCGCCGCTGCCGGCTGGCACCCTTCTCCAGCTTGTTGATGCGGTGCCGGAGTCCGGCGTACTCGATGAAGTCGCCCTGGTCGCAGGCCGCGGCCTCGGCGTAGCCGTCGAGGGCCTCCTCGGCCTTGCGGAGCTGCCGGGCGAGCCCGACGACCGCCTTGTCGGCCTGGAACTGCGCGAAGGACTGCTCGAGCAGCTCGCGCGCCACGACCCGGCCGAACTGGCTGACCAGGTTGACGGCCATGTTGTAGGACGGCCGGAAGGAGCTGCGGAGCGGGTAGGTCCGGGTGGAGGCGAGGCCGGCGAGCTCGCGCGGGTCGGTGCCGGGCTGCCACAGCACGACGCCGTGCCCCTCGGTGTCGAGGCCGCGTCGACCGGCACGGCCGGTGAGCTGGGTGTACTCCCCCGGCGTGATGTCGGCGTGGGTCTCGCCGTTCCACTTGGTGAGCTTCTCGATCACCACGGTGCGCGCGGGCATGTTGATGCCCAGCGCCAGCGTCTCGGTCGCGAAGACGACCTTGCACAGCCCGCGGACGTAGAGCTCCTCGACGATCTGCTTGAAGGCCGGCAGCATGCCGGCGTGGTGGGCCGCGACGCCGCGCGTGAGCCCGTCGAGGAAGTCGTGGTAGCCCAGCACGTGCAGGTCGTCGGGGTCGAGGTGCTTGGTGGCGTCCTCGACGAAGGCGAAGACCTCGTCGCGCTCCTCGGGCGTGGTGAGCCGCACCCCGGCAGCGAGGCACTGGGTGACGGCCGCGTCGCAGCCGACCCGGCTGAAGATGAAGACGATGGCCGGCAGCAGACCGTCGCGCTCGAGGCGGGTGATGACGTCGGGGCGGCTGGCGACCCACACCCGGCGCCCGTTGCCCGACTTCGGCCCCGAGCGACCGCCGCCCCGACGGTCGCGCGGCGACCGTCGGTCGCGCATCCGTGAGGCCGCCCAGTCGTCGCGCGCCACCTTGAGCAGCTCGTCGTTGACCGGGGCGCCCTCCTTGACGAAGCCGGCAGCGGCGTCGACGTCGGAGGAGGCGAAGAGATCGAGCAGCCTCCGGCCCACCATGACGTGCTGGAACAGCGGCACCGGGCGCCGCTCCTCGACGATCGTGGAGGTGTCGCCACGCACGGTCTCGAGCCACTCGCCGAACTCCTCGGCGTTGGACACCGTGGCCGAGAGCGCCACCAGGCCCACCGACTCCGGCAGGTGGATGATGACCTCCTCCCAGACCGCGCCGCGGCTGCGGTCGGCGAGGTAGTGGACCTCGTCCATCACCACGAAGCCGAGCCGGTCCAGGGTGCGCGAGCCCGCGTAGAGCATGTTGCGCAGCACCTCGGTGGTCATGATGACGATCGGTGCCTCGCCGTTGACGGTGTTGTCGCCGGTCAGCAGCCCCACCTGGTCGGGCCCGTAGCGGGCCACGAGGTCGGCGTACTTCTGGTTCGACAGCGCCTTGATCGGCGTGGTGTAGAACGCCTTGCGCCCCTGCGACAGCGCCAGGTGGATGGCGAACTCCCCCACCACCGTCTTGCCCGAGCCGGTCGGTGCGGCCACGAGCACGCCACGGCCGTCCTCGATGTCCTTGCACGCGGCGATCTGGAACTCGTCGAGGGGGAAGCGGTAGAGCTCGCGGAAGTCCGCGAGCACGGGGTGGGACTGGCTGCGGCGGAAGGCGGCGTACCGCTCGGCCGGGCTCTGGTCACCGGTCGCGTCACTCACGGTCCCCAACCTACGCGGGGGTCAAGACCTCCAGCGCCCCCGGCGCGCACTCCACGGTCATCGGCAGCGGCCCGAAGCGCTCGCCGTCGGCGTAGGTGAGGATCCCGGGCGCAGCGACGGTGACCCGGCGCACGCGGTGGTGCTCGTACTGCCGGTGCGTGGTGTGGGTGCCGCTGAACAGCTTGGGGTAGGTGCGCACGAGCTCGCCCTTGCCCATCGGCTTGATGATCACCACGTCGAGCAGCCCGTCGTCGAGCACCGCTCCCTCGGTGATCCGCAGGCCGCCGCCGAAGGACGGCCCGTTGCCCACCGCCACCATCATCGCCTCCAGCGAGCGGGTCTCCCCGTCCAGGTCGAGGGTGTAGGAGATCGGGGTGAAGGTACGCAGCTCGGCCAGGGTGGCGATGTTGTAGCGCATCTGCCCGTGCGGCCAGGTCATCGCGTTGGCGCGCTCGTTGACCTTCGCGTCGAAGCCGGCCGCCAGCACGGTGACGAAGTGCTTGTCCCCGGCCCGCGCGAGGTCGATGCGTCGGCGGCGGCGCGGGTCCTCGGGGTGACGCAGGGCGTCGAGCACGACATGGGTCGCGGCCGCCGGGTCCCGGCGCGGCAGGCCGAGGTAGCGCGCGACGTCGTTGCCGGTCCCGGCGGGTACGACGCCGAGGGCCGTGCCGGTGCCGGCCAGCGCCTGCACGGCCAGGTGCACCAGTCCGTCGCCGCCGCAGACCACCAGCACGTCGACCTCCGGGACGGCCGATCGCGCCAGCGCCAGCGCCTCGTCGGCGTCCGTGCCGACCAGGTCGAGCACCGCCACGTCGGTGCCGCGGAGCACGTCGAGCGCCGCCTCGCGGCCTCGAGCGCCCCGTCCCTTGCCCGAGGTCGGGTTGGTCAGGAGCGCCACGCGGGGTGCGGCAACGTTCACCCGCGCGAGACTAGTGCCAGCCCCGGTGTCGGCCCTAGCGACCTCGGCGGGTCGCCGCGCGCTCCTCGCCGATGCGGAACACGACACTCCAGTCGTCGGCCGAAGCACCCACGGCCTTGGAGAGCCGTGCGAGAGCGTCGAGCGCGCGCCCGGCGGTGAGGTCGCGACCAGGGACGGCCAGCGACAGGCGCCCCTCGGGGCCGGGCGGGTGGGTCACGCAGAGCACCTGCCCGTGCCGCCATGCCTGGTGGGCACGGGTGCGGGTGTCGTCGTCGACGACCGGCGCCGGGTAGGCCTCGTCGACCGCCAGCAGGTCGCAGGGGTGCTCGGGGTGCGCCCGCTCACCGTCGTACAGGGTGCCGGTGACGAGGTGGCCCGAGCGCAGCCCCGAGGCGGAGGTCCAGGTCACCTCGCCGGTGCCGAGCCACTCGGGGAGGTCGAAGGGGTCGACCTCGTCGGGGTGCGGGGCCTTCACGACCGGCCCTCCTCGGCGTGGGGCGTCACAGCTGGGAGGCCTCGTCGGGCGACAGTCCGGCGTAGGGCTTGTTGCGGGCCCGGCGGCGGTCGTTCCACCGCGCGATGATCTCGGCGACGAAGAAGAGCAGCACCATCGGCACGGCCATGAACGTCATCGTGAACGGGTCGGCCGACGGCGTGGCGACGGCGGCGAACACGAACAGCCCGACGATGATCCAGGGCCGGTGGTCGGCGAGCTGGCGCCCCTTGACCACACCGGCGAGGTTGAGCAGCACCACGAAGACCGGGATCTCGAAGGCGATGCCGAAGACCAGCATGGTGCGGGTGAAGAACTGCAGGTAGCCCGAGAACTCCAAGATGTTGGTGATGCCGTCGGGGTTGAACCCGATGAGGATCTCCAGGCCCTTGGGCAGGGTGACGTAGCCGATCCAGATGCCGAGGAGGAACAGCGGCGTCGCGACGGCACCGAAGACGCGCGTCCACTTGCGTTCGTGGGCGTGCAGCCCGGGCATGATGAATGCCCAGATCTGGTAGAGCCAGACCGGTGCGGTCGCCACCAGCGCCGCGAAGCCGCAGAGCTTGAGGTAGAGCATCAGGCCGCCGCCGGCACCGGTGGTGGTGGCCAGGGTCTGCTTGTCCTCCAGCCGCGCCACGGCCTCCTCGTAGGGGCCGTAGACGAGGTCGAAGAGCTGGTCGAAGAAGAACAGCGCGACGACCAGCGCCACGAGCAGCGTCAGCGCGACCTTGAGGATGCGCGCGCGCAGCTCGCGCAGATGGTCGCTGAGGGCCATCCTCCCGTCAGGACCGACGGGGTGGTGGGGCTTGCCGACGAAGAGGCCGACGATCCCGCGGAGCGCCACTCAGCCGTGCTGCTGGTCGCGGTTGGTCTCGCCGACGGTGGGCGAGTCCGTGGAGGTCTCCTGCGTGGTGGAGGTCGGCAGCTCGCCGGACGGCTTGGCCTCCTTGGCGGTGGCGTCGTCGTCCTCGTCGTCACGCAGGCCCTTGGTCTCGGCCTTGAAGATGCGTAGCGCCTGCCCGGTGCCACGGGCCAGGTCGGGGAGCTTGGCCGCACCGAAGACGAGGATCACGATCGCGAGGATCACGAGCCACTCGGCGCCCTGGGGCATGGCGATCAGCGAGAACATCTGGGGCACTGCCTTCTCTCGGGGATGCGGCGCCGTCGGCACCGCGGGCTGCTGCCGCCCATCCTACGTCGGGTCAGAAGTAGAGGCTGAGCGTGGCCCGCGCGGCGGTCGTGAAAGAGTCGGTGAACTCCTGGGGCGCCACCACCTCGGCGTACGGCGCCAGGCGCAGCAGCAGCCGGGTCAGCCACCGCTCGTCGGCGACCCGCAGGTCGACCTCCAGCGGCCCCTCGGGGTCCTGGGGGTCCACGGGGCGGGTGGCCAGCACCGGGTAGTAGTCGACGACCCAGCGGGCCTCGGGGGCCAGGCGGAGCGTGACCACGACCGTCTCCTGCTCGTCGATCAGCCCCGCCGCGAGGTCGCGACCGGGCCGCGGGCTCGTGGTCACCGGGCTGTCGAGGACCTCGGCGTGGTGGATGCGGTCGAGACGGAACAACCGCGGGGCACCCGCGGCGTGGCAGTGGGCGTCGAGGTAGGCGTAGCCCTGGCCGCGGGTGACCGCGTGCGGGTCGACCACCCGCTCGGTCTCCTCGTCGCGGCTCGGCACGTAGTAGCGCAGCCGCACCTGACGACGCTGCTCCACGGCCTCCTGCAGCCGGCGCGCCAGCAGGGCCACGTCGGCGTCGACAGCGCCCTGGCCGGGGTCGATCTGGTCGACCCCACCGTGGGCGGCCGCGGCCTCGAGCTTGGCGAGCGTGCGGTCGAGCACCTCGCGGGTCTCGGGGCCCGCACTGTTGCGCAGGGCACGCAGCGCCACGATCACCGCGCTGGCCTCGGTGGGCGTCAGGCGCAGCGGACGGGCGAGGTAGTCGGCGTTGGAGACCCGGATGACGCCGTCGCCGTCCTCCTCGAGGGCATCGAGGTCGACGTCGATCAGGTCGTCGGGGTAGCCACCGGGCAACCCGCACATCAGCAGCACCTTGAGGTCCTTGACCAGCTGCTTGGGCGTGGTGCCGAGGTCTCGCGCGGCCTCGTCGACGTGCACGGTGCCGCGCGCGTGGAGGTAGGGCACCAGGGTCAGGAGCCGGCCGACCTGGTCGCGCGCCTGCGGGACCGGTGTCGCGCTCATCGTGCCCCTCCCCCGGTCGTGACGTCGGCGCCGAGGGCCCGGGTGAGCCGATCGACGACCTGGTCGCGCAGCTCGGTGGGCTCCTCGACGACCACCGAGTCGCCGTGGGTCAGCACCTCGTCGGCCAACCCCAGGTGGGCGCGGGTGAGCCGCACCCGGTCCCAGCGGGTGCGCCCGTCGGGGCCGGGGACGTCCTCCTCGACACTGTCCGCGCCGCGGCGCAGCGTGTGGCCGGCCCCGCGACGGACCAGGAGCGTCGCCTCCACGCGGACCGGGTCCGGGGCGAGGCGGCGGGCCAGGACCTTGACGTCGGTGCCGGCCGGGATGTCGTACGCCGCCGCGGGCCCCTCGGGGCGGGCCTGCCCCTGGACACGGGAGAGGCGGAAGACCCGCTCCTCGCCGCGGTCGGTGTCCAGCCCGACGACGTACCAGCGGCCGGCGTAGCGCGTGACGCCCCACGGCTGCAGGTGCCGCGTCGTGGTCTCCGTGGCGGTGGCCGTGCGGTAGTCGAAGGCGACGGCGCGGCGCTCCTGTACCGCCTCCCAGAAGACGTCGAAGGACGGCTCGTCGGCGCTCAGGCGCGGCTCGACGATGTCGAGGGCGCCCGGGTCGACCGGGACGCCGAGGGCACTGAGCTTGCGCACGGCGTCGGTGGTCGCCTCGGCCAGCTTCGCGTGCTGCCACACGCGGGTGGCGAGCCCGATGACCGACGCCTCGTCGGCGGTCAGGTCGATGTCGGGCAGCGCCAGGTGGTCGGGCCGGATGCGGTAGCCCGGGTCGTCGTCGAAGTAGGCATCCATCTGCCCGATCTCGATCGGCACCCCGAGGGCACGCAGCTCGTCCTTGTCCCGCTCGAACATCTTCTCGAACGCCTCGTCCGAGGACCCGGGGTAGAGCAGCTGACGGATCCGCTGCTTGGGCACGTAGTGCCGTTGCACGAGCAGCATGATGAGCAGGTTCATCAGCCGCTCGCTCTTGCGGACGCTCATGCTCGGTCCCGGGAGGGGTGGGGGTGCTGGACGGGGGCGGTCAGGACTCGTCGTCCGAGGGGCTCTCGGAGGCGTCCGCGCTGGGGCTGGCCCCGGGCGACTCGGACTCCTCGGGCTCCCCGGACTCCTCGGGCTCGGGCTCGGGCTCGGGCTGCACCGGCTTCGGGGCGCGGGCCAGGATGTCGACGAGGAAGTAGATCGTGTCGGTGCCCTTGATGCCGGCGCCCTCGTTGCCCGACGCGCCGTAGCCGAGGCGTGGCGGCAGCGCCATCCAGACCCGGCTGCCGACGGTCTTGCCGGCCAGGGCCTCCTGCCAGCCGGGCACCAGTCCGGACAGGCTCTGCACCAGCGGGTCACCGTCGTAGCTGCCGTCGAAGGGCTTGGGCTTGGCGTAGACCGAGCCGAGGTAGTCGACCATCACGACGTCGGACTTCTTCACGACCTCGCCGTCGCCCTCGACGACCACCTGGACCTGCAGGCGGCCGGTGGGGCGGGGGCGGTCCTTGAAACGCATCGACTCGGGCTTGCCGTCCTCGTCGAGGACCAGGTCGGGCGCGAAGCCGGTGCCCTCCTCGGCGTACGGCTCGTCGACGCTGTCGGGGCCCAGGACGTCGAAGACCAGGAGCAGCGGGTCGGCGTTGGAGATGCCGAGCTGGGAGTTGCCCGACGGGCCCACGACCTCCTCGGCCACGACGCTGGCCGCGATCCGCGAGCCGACGGTGGCGCCCTCGAGCGCGGTGGAGAAGACCTCGGTCAGCTGCTCGTCGGCGAGGTCGACGACCTCCGGCAGCGAGGTGTACGTCGACAGCGCCTCGGACTCGTCGTAGCCGTTGCCGATCCAGTAGTGCACGAGTGCGTCGCCGTCGGCGGCGAGCTCGGGGCCGTCGCCGGCCACCACGGTCTCCACCTCGGGCTCGTCGGTCGCGCTGAAGTCATCGCCCCAGGTGACCTGCGGGGGCTCGCCCACCGCACCGGTGACCTCCACGGCCTCCAGGCCGGCGCCGGAGTCGGCGTCGTCGGAGCCGCACGCCGCAAGGGCGGGGATCAGCAGAGCAGGGGCGACCAGCAGGGCCAGCGGTCGGCGTACGCGTCGAGGCACCGGGGATTCCTTCGCGAGGTGGCGTGCAGAGCAGGGGAACCCTACCGCTCACATGCTGTCGATCAGACGCTGGACCCGCTCGTCGTAGGCACGGAAGGGGTCCTTGCACAGCACCGTGCGCTGCGCCTGGTCGTTGAGCTTGAGGTGCACCCAGTCGACGGTGAAGTCGCGGCGCCGCTCCTGGGCCTTGCGGATGAACTCGCCGCGCAGCCTGGCCCGGGTGTTCTGTGGCGGCACCGACTTGGCCTCGAAGATCTTCAGGTCGCTGGTGACCCGGGCGACCTTGCCGCGCTTCTCCAGCAGGTAGTAGAGCCCGCGCTGGCGGTGGATGTCGTGGTAGGCGAGGTCGAGCTGGGCGATGCGCGGGTGGCCCAGCGGCAGCCCGTGCTTGGCGCGGTAGGCGTCGATCAGCTTCCACTTGATGACCCAGTCGATCTCGGTGTCGACCAGGCCGAGGTCGTCGGACTCCACGGCCTTCAGGCCGCGCTCCCACAGGTCGAGCACCTGCTCGATCACCGGCGTGGAGATCTCCCGGCGGTCCACGAAGTCGCGGGCCTTGGCGAGGTACTCCCCCTGGATCTCCAGGGCACTCGCCTCGCGGCCGTTGGCCAGCCGGACCTTGCGCTGACCGGTCACGTCGTGGCTGATCTCGCGGATCGCCCGGATGGGGTTCTCCATCGTGAGGTCGCGCATCACCACGCCCTCCTCGATCATCCGCAGCACCAGGTCGCAGGAGGCGACCTTGAGCAGGGTCGTGGTCTCGCTCATGTTGGAGTCGCCGACGATCACGTGGAGCCGGCGGTACTTCTCGGCGTCGGCGTGCGGCTCGTCGCGGGTGTTGATGATGGGGCGGCTGCGCGTCGTCGCGCTGCTGACGCCCTCCCAGATGTGCTCGGCGCGCTGGCTGACGCTGTAGCCGGCCCCACGCGGGGTCTGGGTGATCTTGCCGGCGCCCACGATGATCTGGCGGGTCACCAGGAACGGGATGAGCACGTCGGCCAGGCGCGTGAACTCGCCGCTGCGGGAGACGAGGTAGTTCTCGTGGCAGCCATAGGAGTTGCCGGCGGAGTCGGTGTTGTTCTTGAAGAGGTAGATCTCGCCGGCGATGCCCTCGTCGTGCAGGCGCTGCTCGGCGTCGAGCAGCAGCCCCTCGAGCACCCGCTCGCCCGCCTTGTCGTGGGTCACGAGGTCCACGACGTCGTCGCACTCGGGCGTGGCGTACTCCGGGTGGCTGCCCACGTCGAGGTAGAGCCGCGCGCCGTTGCGGAGGAAGACGTTGCTGCTGCGGCCCCAGCTCACGACCTTGCGGAAGAGGTAACGGGCGACCTCGTCGGGGCTGAGACGGCGCTGGCCCTTGAACGTGCACGTGACGCCGTACTCGTTCTCGATGCCGAAGATCCGACGCTCCATACCGGAACACTACGGGTCGGCCGGTGGCCGTGGACGCAACTGAGGGCTTTGGTCACCGAACGGTGATCAAAGCCCTCAGCGGCGAACGGGGTGGAGCAGGCGCGCCGCGCGCCCGGGTTCGCAGCCGGGCGTCAGCTGACCGGCGGCGCCACCGGCGGCTCGTCGTCCGGCGGGGTCGAGGACCCGGACGGCGACCCGGACGGGGACCCGGACGGCGACCCGGTGCCGGACGACTGCGGCGTGTCGGCCACAGGGGTGCCCAGGAGCGTCTCGAGCCGGTCGGGCCGGATCCGGGCGAACTTGCGCGGCTGGGTGCGCGTGCGGTCCAGGACC
>JAYYWX010000018.1:0-17459 GCA_036341255.1 Actinomycetota bacterium
CGCCGTCGTCCATCATCGCGTCGCGGACCAGCTGCTTGCGCTCCTCGAGCACCGCGCGGTCGAGCAGCTCGCGGACCTCCTGCAGCGTGCCGTCGAGGTTGTGCTTCTTGGCCAGCTCCCGACGCCGCTCGGCCACCCGGCGCGCCAGGTCGTCCAGCCCCTGCTGGTCCTGCCCGCCACGGCGCAGGAACTCACGCAGCGCCCGCTCGGGGCTGTAGCCGGCCATGACGTCCTCGCCGATGGCATCGAGGGCCTCGGACAGGTCGACCGGCGGCGCGAGCGGGTCCGGGCCGCCGTCGTACCGGCCGTAGCGGGAGGCGCGGCGCTGGGACCAGACGTCAGCCATGGCTCAGCCGTAGACCGTCTCGCCGCGCCCGGACTCCTTGCCGACCTTCCGGGCGAGGTAGAGCCCCTCCAGGGCCAGCTCGATCGCGCCGGCCCGCTGGCCGTCGTCGGTCGCCCCGACGCGCTCGCAGATGTCGTCGTAGAGCTCGGACTCCCCCAGCCGCGGCAGGCCCGCGAGGAAGTCCAGCGCCGTCACCTGCTCGCCGGTGGTGACCATCTGCCCGGCCTCCAGGGCGTCGACCAGGAGGCCGAGGTCGAGGCCGCGGAAACGGTCTCGGACGGTCTCGGCGACGGCGGTGCGCAGCAGGTGCGTGAGCACCTCGGCCTCGCGGCCCTCCTCGCCGGACTCGAACTCGATCTTGCCGCCGAGCACGTCCACCGCGGTCTCGAGGTCGACCACCCGGGCCACCGCCTGCGGCTCGCCCTGGACCGTGGCGCGGTGCAGGGCGGCGGCCGCGATCGTCTCCGCCCCGGCGATCGCGAAGCGGGCAGAGACCCCCGAGCGCTGGTCGACGGCGCTGGAGTCGCGCAGGTGACGGGTGAAGCGCGCCAGGATCTCCAGCAGGTGGGGCGGGACGTCGGCGACCAGGTCGGCCTCCTGACGGATCACCGCCACCTCGTCCTCGAGCTCGGTCGGGTAGTGCGTGCGGATCTCGGCGCCGAAGCGGTCCTTGAGCGGGGTGATGATGCGCCCGCGGTTGGTGTAGTCCTCCGGGTTGGCGCTGGCCACGACCAGCACGTCCAGGGGCAGTCGCAGCACGTAGCCGCGGATCTGGATGTCTCGCTCCTCCATCACGTTGAGCATCGCGACCTGGATGCGCTCGGCGAGGTCGGGCAGCTCGTTGATCGCCACGATGCCGCGGTGGCTGCGCGGGATCAGCCCGAAGTGGATCGTCTCCAGGTCGCCCAGCGAGCGGCCCTCAGCGACCTTCATCGGGTCGACGTCGCCGATCAGGTCGGCGACCGAGGTGTCGGGGGTGGCCAGCTTCTCGGCGTACCGCTCGTCACGGTGGCGCCAGGAGATGGGCAGGTCGTCGCCGTGCGTCGCCACCGCCTGCTGGGACTGCACGGTGATCGGGTCGTAGGGGTGCTCGCCGATCTCGGATCCGGAGATCACCGGGCTCCACTCGTCGAGCAGACCCACCATCGTGCGCAGCAGCCGGGTCTTGCCCTGGCCCCGCTCGCCGAGCAGCACGATGTCGTGCCCGGCGATCAGCGCCCGCTCCAACTGCGGGATGACGGTGTCCTCGAAGCCGTGCAGACCCGGCCACGGGTCCCTGCCCTCGCGCAGGGCGGCGAGCAGGTTGTCGCGCATCTCGACGCGCAGGGTCCTCAGCTCGTGGCCGGAGGCCCTGAGCTCGCCGAGGGTGGCCGGGGCGGGCGGGTGGGTGCGCGGGGAGTCCGCGGAGGAGACCGTCACGCCTCCACGCTAGCCGCGGACCCCCAAGGCGGACAGGCTCAGTCGCCCTCCGGGACGACCATGACCGCCCCCTCGGCGTGCTCGAGGAAGGTGCGGCTCACCGAGCCCAGCAGCGCGGCCAGCAACGGGTTGCGGCGGTGGTTGCCGACCACGACCAGGTCGGCGTCGTGGGCCGCCCGCATCAGCTCGTCCTCCAGGTGCCCGAAGACCGCGCGGACGTGGACCTGCACGTCGGGGTACTTCTCCTGCAGCCCCGAGATGGCCGTCGCCACCACCAGGCGGGCCTCCTCCTCGGCCGCCGCCCGCAGCTCGGCGGTCACCGGCCCACCGGCGGCGATGCGCGCGTCGAACGTGCAGTGCAGGACCGTGAGCGAGAGCCCACGCACCGCCGCCGCGTCGTAGGCCGCCTCCAGGGGCGGGCGGCAGCCCTCGTCGCCGTCGACAGCCACCAGGACACCACGGCCCTCGCCGGGCGCGGGGCCCCCGGGGCGGACCACCACGACCGGACCCATCGCGTGGTCGGCGACCGCGCTGCTGACCGAGCCGAGCAGCAGCGAGCTGATCGGCCCGCGGCCGCGCGAGCCGACCACGGTCACCTCGGCGTGGGCCGAGAGACCCGCGAGCAGGGCACGGGCGTCCTCGTGCCGGACCACCGGGAGCACCTCGAGGTCGGGGGCCCGCTCGGACACCCGGGCCGCCGCCGCGGCCACGACCTCCGCGGCCGCCGCCTTGATCTCGGCCTGCAACGTCACCGGGTCGGCGCCCACCTGGTCCAGCCAGACCGAGGGCACCGTGTCCCAGCCGTGCACCAGCGCGAGGGCGCGGCGGGTGAGCCGGGCGTGCTCGATCGCCCAGTCCAGGGCGGCCTCGGAGCCCGGAGAGCCGTCCACGCCGACGAGGACGCAACCAGCAGGAACAGGAGTCATGGTCTCGGTCATGGCTCCAGTCTTCGCCTCCGCGGCCGGGATCCCCACGGACCTTGGTCCCCGGTCTGTGGGACCCACGGCGCGCGTCCGGGACCGGGCTGCCCACCACTAGGCTGCGGGCGTGACCTCGACGCTGGGAGTGCTGTGCGCGCTGCTGGCCGTGGCGCTGGTCGTCGCCGTCCTGGTCGTGGCCCGGCTGCGACGCCGGCTTGCCCTGGCCGAGGCGATGGTGCGCCAGCTCGAGGAGGACCTCGACGCCGCCCTGCGCCCCCGCCCCCCGGTGTCCTCGGCCGAGCGCGCCATGCGGGCGCTGGTCGGCACGGCCGCGCGCGTGCGTGAGCGTGGGGTCGCGGGGATGCTCAGCTCCTCCCTCGATGACCTGGCGGCCTGGGCCGCGGACGAGCAGTCCGACGTCCTGCAGGTCGCCGCACCCGACGGCACCGTGACCCTCCTCTTCTCCGACATCGAGGACTCCACGGCCCTCAACGACCGGCTCGGCGACAAGGCGTGGGTCCGCGTCCTCGCCGCGCACGACGCCCTCGTCCGGGCGATGGTCGACAAGCGTCGCGGGCGGGTCGTGAAGACCGCGGGCGACAGCTTCATGGTGGCCTTCCGCGACCCGGTGGCGGCCGTGCTCGCGGCGCGGGGCATCCAGCGCGCACTGGCGCGGACGCTCGACCCGCGGCTGCGACTGACGCCGGTGCGGGTGCGCATCGGCGTGCACTCCGGGACGGTCATCAGCCGGGACGGCGACTACTTCGGCCGCAACGTCGCGATGGCGGCCAGGGTCGCCGCGCTGGCCGACGGAGGCGAGGTGCTGGTGACGCAGGCGGTCCGCGACGAGACGTCGGAGTCCGGCGACCGGCGGATGCGGTTCGAGGAGGCCGGCACCGTGGAGCTGAAGGGGCTGCCCGGGGAGCACGACCTGTGGCGACTGGTGGTGGAGACGTGACCGGCCCCCTGGGACGACCGACCGCCTGCCCCTGCGGGTCGACAGCGTCGTACGACTCCTGCTGCGGGCCGCTGCACCGCGGCGCCCGGCAGGCCGAGACCGCGGTGGAGCTGATGCGCAGCCGCTACTCCGCGTTCGTGCTGGGCGAGGTCGACCACCTCTTCCGCACCTGGCACCCCCGCACCCGGCCCGCCGGGCTGGTCGAGGACGGGCTGGACACCAGCCGCACGTGGACCGGGCTCGACGTGCTCGACCACGGCGAGGACTGGGTGGAGTTCGCCGCCCACTACACCGTGGGCGGCGTCGCGGGGGTGCAGCACGAGCGGAGCAGGTTCCAACGGCGCGCCGGTCGCTGGGTGTACGTCGAGGCGCTGGACTGATCGCTGGACTGATCGCTGGGCTGATCGCTGGGCTGATCGCTGGACTGGCGGCTGAGGTCCCCCTCCACGGGGACCTTCGTCCCTCCTGCCCGGGCAGCCGGTCGCCGAGCATGGACGGAGGCCCTGACCGGGGCCGGGACCAGAAGGTGGCGATCGTGCTCGAATCGGTGGAGCTCTCCCTCTCCGAGGCGGAGACGCTGCTACGCGCCGGTGTGACCGGACGCGTGGCAGTCTCGACCCCCAAGGGACCCCACATCCTGCCGGTGAACTACTCGGTGGTGGGCGAGCACGTGGTCTTCCGGACCTCGCCGTACTCCATCCTCGGCACGCACGCGCACCGCACGACCGTGGCGTTCGAGACCGACACCTTCGACCACGCTCGACAGCGCGGGTGGAGCGTGCTGGTGCGCGGTCGGGCCGAGGTCATCAACGACGCCGCGATGCTGGAGTCCATCCACCGCATCTGGCCACCGCGCCCGTGGGCCGCGGGGCAGCGCAACCTGCACATCGGGGTCCGTCTCGAGGAGGTCACCGGTCGCCGGCTCGGGAGCGGCTGGGACCCGGTGCGCGAGGCGACGGTCCGACGGATCGTGTGAGCCGTGGCGCAGACTGGGGTCGTGCCCTTCCGCCGTCCTGAGCTGTCCGACTCCGCACAGGCGCTGCTCGACGCCGTCGTCGCCATCTCCAGCGACCTCGACCTCGGCAGCGTGCTCAGCCGCATCGTCGAGGCGGCCTGCCAGCTGACCGACGCGCAGTACGGCGCGGTGGGCGTCATCGGCGCCGACGGCAACCTCGCGGAGTTCATCACCCACGGCCTCGACCCGCACGAACGCGAGCAGATCGGCTCGCCGCCGCACGGGCGGGGCATCCTGCGACTGCTCATCGACCACCCCGAGCCGCTCCGTCTGGAGGACCTCTCGCGGCACCCGGAGAGCTACGGGTTCCCGCCGAACCACCCGCCGATGCGCTCCTTCCTCGGGGTGCCCGTGCGCATCCGGGGCACCGTCTTCGGCAACCTCTACCTGACCGAGAAGGCGCAGGGGCAGTTCGACGAGGAGGACACCCGCCTCGTGGAGGCCCTGGCCTCCGCCGCCGGCTTCGTCATCGAGAACGCCCGGGCCTACACCCTCAGCGAGCGCCGGCGGCAGTGGCTGCAGGCGACCGCCGACCTCGTCGAGGACCTCCAGCCGCCCCTGGACACCGCGGTGGCGCTGCAGCGCATCACCCACTCAGCGCTCTCGGTCGCCCGGGCCCGCTGCACGGCGGTCGTGCGGACGGCCGGGGACCCGGAGGCCGCCTCCGACGCGGCCGTCCTCGCCGTCGCCAGCGGGGACGTCGAGTCCCTGCGGGCGCAGGTGGCGGTGCTGCTCGAGGGGCTCGAGGGCGCGGTGCACGAGCCGGTCGACGTGGAGGCCGGGACCATGCGTGCGCTGGTCGTGCCGCTGCGTGCACACCTGACCGACCCGACGGCGCTGATCACGTTCTTCGGCGACGAGCACAACGCGCTCGAGGTCGAGGAGCGCGAGCTGCTGATCTCCTTCGCCGACCAGGCCGCGCTGGCGCTCGACCGTGCGCAGGCGGTCGCGGACCGGGCCGAGCTCGCCGTCATCTCCGACCGCGAGCGGATCGCCCGCGACCTGCACGACACCGTCATCCAGCGGCTCTTCGCCACCGGTCTCACGCTGCAGGCGGTGTCCTCCGGGGTGTCCGACCCGGCCGTGGCCGGACGGGTCGCACGGGCCGTGGACGATCTCGATCAGGTCGTGCGCGACATCCGCGGCACCATCTTCGAGCTGCGGCACACGGGCGGGGAGTCGCTGCAGGCGCAGGTGCGCGGCCTGGTGAGGGAGTACGCGCGGTTCCTCGGCTGGGCCCCGGTGGTGCGGGTCGACGGGCCGGTCGACACCGCGGTGCCTGCGGAGGTGGCCGAGCACTTCGTCCCCGTGCTGCGCGAGGCGCTGTCCAACCTCTCCCGCCACGCCGAGGCGCGGGCAGCCTGGGTGCGCGTCGCGATCGAGCACGGCGAGCTGGTGCTCGAGGTCTCCGACGACGGCGTCGGGCCCACCGAGGGCGCCTCCCACAGCGGTCTGCGCAACGCCCGGGGCCGGGCCGCCGGGCTCGGGGGAACCTCCGCGCTCACCCGCCGTGACGGCGGGGGCTCGGTGTTCAGCTGGCGGGTGCCGGTCTGAGGTCCTCCCGCCGAGCCGGCGCATCCTTCCGGACGGTCGCGCCGGATCGGCCGTGCGCGAGTGACGGCTGGGCCGTGCGTGAGTGACGGCTGGGCCGTGCGTGAGTGACGGTTCGGCGGTGGGTCAGCGGGGGCGGCCGTCGGGGCCGAGCAGCTTGCTGGCCAGCACCGCGGCCTGGGTGCGACGCTCGAGGCCGAGCTTGGACAAGATGCTGGAGACGTAGTTCTTGACCGTCTTCTCGGCCAGGAACATCCGCTCCCCGATCTGGCGGTTGGTCAGCCCCTCGGCGATGAGCGCGAGCAGCTTCAGCTCCTGCTCGGTGAGGTCGGCGAGCTCCGGCGCGGTGGCCGGGCCGTTGCGCACCCGCTCGAGGACCCGCGCCGTCAGCGCCGGGTCGATGAGGGAGTTGCCCTCCGCGACCTGGCGGATCGCGGCGACCAGGTCCAGGCCCTTGACGTCCTTGAGGACATAACCCGAAGCACCGGCCATGATCGCGGCGAACAGCGCCTCGTCGTCGTCGTAGGAGGTGAGGATCAGCGCCCTGATCGTGGGGTCCACCCCACGCACCGTGCGGCACACCTCGATGCCCGAGCCGTCGGGCAGCCGGGCGTCGAGCACGGCCACGTCCGGGTGGAGGGCGGGGATGCGTGCGGTGGCCTCGGCGGCGGTGCCGGCCTCCCCCACCACCTCGATCGATCCCGTGCTCTCCAGCAGGGCGCGCAGCCCCTGCCGCACGACCTCGTGGTCATCGAGGAGGAACACCTTGATCAGGCGATCGGTGCTCTCGGACATGCGGCGGCTCCTTCGGAGGACGGGGGCTCTGCCGACATCTCTACCACCTGGTCGACCATGTCGAGCCCGACCGTGCCGTGCGAGATCCACAGCACGCTGCGACCACCGTCCCCGAGCACCTCCTCGGCCAGCTCGGCCGCCGTCGCCTCGTCCAGGTGCGCGGTCGGCTCGTCGAGCACCAGCACCCGCTGGTCGGCCAGCAGCGACCGGGCGATCGCCAGCCGGGCGCGCTCACCGCCCGACACCCCCGCATGGCCCTCACCGATCCACGTCCCGAGCCCGTCGGGCAGAGCGTCCACCCACTCCCCCAGCCGGGCCTGGCGCAGGGCCTCGGCCACGTCGGCGTCGCTCGCAGTCGGCCGGGCGAGGCGCACGTTCTCGGCCACGGTGGTGCTGAACAGGTGCGGGTCGTCGTCGACCAGACCGACACTGCGTCGTACGTCGTCGGCGGGCTGGGCCACCAGGGGGACCGACCCCAGGGCGACCGTGCCGGCCGCGGGGTCCAGGAAACGCAGCAGCAGCGCGGCGACCGTGCTCTTGCCGCAGCCGCTGGGTCCGACGAGGGCTACCCGACCCCCCTCGGGCAGCTGCCACCGCAGGCCGGTGAACGCCGGACGCGGGCCCCACCCGGCCGCGGCGTCGACGAGGTCGACCCGTGTGCCCGCCGGTGTCTGGGGGTCGTGCGGGTCGGTCGTGGCAGGGGGCTGGTCCAGCAGGGCGTCGACCCGGGCGCGGGCGGCGTCGGTGCGGACCGAGAGCGCCCCGGCGTCGACCAGGGGCAGCACGAGGTCGGCCAGGGCGAGCGGCACCAGGACGAGCAGGGCGAGGACCGGGCCGCTCACCGGCGTACCCGGCAGCAGCAGCGCGACCGTGGCGACCGCGAGACCCGTGACGCCCAGCACCAGCGCGCGTGCAGACGCCTGCCAGAGGGCGGAGCGCCGCACCTGCCGGCCGAGGTCGTCACTGACCTCACCGACGGCGTCGACGGCCCGCGGGGTCGCCTGCCACATCGTCAGCTCCTCGGCGAGGGCGGTGGTCGCGACCACGCGGTCGGCCAGCCGGGCGCGCAGCGCGACCTGGGCCCGCTCGGCGCGGGTGGCGCCGCTGCGCGCCAGGAGGTACGCCGCGGCAGCGCCGACCGCGACCACGGCGACCCCGAGCGCCGCGCGGGGCTCCCAGGCCGCGGTCACGACCGCGGCCACGACCAGGGCGGCCACGGCCGACCGGACCGGCATCCGCACCCGCAGCGCGGCGTCGAGCTCGGCGTCCACGTCGTCGACGAGCGAGGCGAGCAGGTCGCCCCGGCGGCGACCGGTGCGCCCGGGAACCAACGGGACCAGCGCCTCGTAGACCTCCACCCGGCGCCGCGCCAGCATCCCCAGCACGATGTCGTGGGAGCGCAGCCGCTCGGCGTAGCGCAGCACCGGGCGCGCCAGCCCGAACGCCCGCACACCCACGATCGCGACCATCAGCGTCAGGACCGGCGGGTGCGTGGAGGCCTGCACGATCAGCCAGCCGGCTGTGGCGGTCAGCGCGACTCCGGACAGGCTCGCCAGGGTGCCGAGCACCGTGGCCAGCCCGAGCCCGGTCGCCCCCCGGCCGCTCGGGACGCAGTCGTGCCCCTGAGCGGGCGCCCTGGCGCCCGCGGGGGGGCCCGACTCCCGCGGGGGGCGCGGCATGCGCGACGCCACCGGCCGGGCCAGGCGCACCTCGCGGTCGGCGATCGCGACCAGCGCGGGGTCGTGGGCGACGACCACGACCGCGCGGGTGCGCCCCAGCTCGGCGAGGGTGTCGGCGACGATACGCGTGGTGACGGGGTCCAGGTGGGCGGTGGGCTCGTCGAGCATCACCCACGGACGGTCCGAGACCACTGCGCGGGCCAGCGCCAGTCGCGCGCGCTCACCGGCCGAGAGCCCGGCCCCGTCCTCGCCGACGGGCGTGCCGAGTCCCTCCGGGAGCGCCCGGACCCGTTCGGCCAGCGCGACCTGGGAGAGCGCCGCCCACAGGTCGTCGTCGGAGGCGTCGGGCCGTCCCAGCCGCAGGTTGTCGGCGACCGTCCCCTCGACGAACCCGGGACGTTGCGGCAGCCAGGCGATGTCCTCCTGGGACGGGCCGGCGACCTGGCCGGTCGTGGGCTCCAGCAGCCCCGCCAGGACCGCCAGGAGGGTCGACTTGCCGCAGCCCGACGGCCCGGTCAGCGCCGTGACGCCGCGCGATGCGATGGTGAGCGACAGGTCCTCCAGCACCGGCACCGTGCGGCCGGGACGCAGGACGGTGAGATCGGTGACGTTGAGTGGGTGGTCCGCCGGGTGGTCTCGACGCCCGCTCGTCGCTGGCGCTCCTCGCTGCTCGACCACCGAGGGGGCCTCGGCCGCAGCCGGGCCCTCGAGCAGCTCGCTCACCCGCTCGACGACCGCGACGCCCTCGGCCGCGGCGTGGAACTCCGCGCCCACCCGGCGCAGCGGCCAGTAGGCCTCCGGTGCCAGCAGCAGCACCACCAGTGCGGTGCGCAGGTCCAGGCCGCCCTCGGCGAGCCGCAGGCCGACGGTGACGGCGACGAGCGCCACCGACAACGTGGCCACCAGCTCCAGGACCCCCGAGGACAGGAACGCCACTCGCAGGGTCTCCATCGTGCGGCGGCGGTAGGCCTCGGTGATCTCCGAGATCCGCGCCGCCTGCGCGCGGGCGCGGCGGAAGGCCACCAGGGTCGGCAGCCCGCGCACGACGTCGAGGAAGTGCCCCGACAGCGACGACAGCGCGCGCCACTGCCGCTCTGCGCGGTCCCGGGTCGCCAGGCCCACCAGCGCGCCGAAGACCGGCACCAGCGGCAGCGTGCACACCACGATGACCGCCGCCACCAGGTCCTGCGAGGCGATGGCCGCCACCGTCAGCAGCGGCAGCACCATCGCCAGCACCAGGGCCGGCAGGTAGCGGGTGAGGTAGGGCTCGAGCGCGGTCACGCCCCGGGTCACCAGCACCGCGTCGGCACTGGTGGAGCCACCGGGACGGCTGAGCACGGAGCCCGCCACCCGGCGTCGTACGTCGGAGGCGACCGTGGCCGCGGCGCGTGCCGCGGCCGCGTCACCCGCCCAGCCGGCCAGGCCGCGCGCAGCGAGCACGACCACGACGGCGACCGCCCAGCCCAGGGCGAGGCGGCCCTCCACGGCCGCGACGACCAGCCCGGTGACCACGAACGCCTGGGCGATGACCAGCAGCGCCCCGAGGACCCCGGTGCCGAGGACGATCGCCAGGGGGCGCCGCGCCGGGGCGAGGAGACGGCGCAGGCGCGGATCGGAGGGGCGCACTCAGCGGCTCCCCGCCGGCTGCTCCCCCGCCAGCACGGCCTCGGGGATGTGGTGGACGCTGATGCGCTTGCGGAAGACCCAGTAGGTCCAGCCCTGGTAGACCAGCACGATCGGGGTGAAGACGACGGCGACGCCGGTCATGATCTTCAGCGTGTAGGCGGTCGCAGCGGCGTTGGTGGTGGTCAGCGAGGTGCCGTCGGCCAGCGAGGTCGGCATCACGTCGGGGAACAGCGCCGCGAAGAGCCCCGCCACCGCCAGGGCGATGGTGAGGAACGTGCCGAGGAACGCCCATCCCTCGCGGGCGGAGCCGGCCGCCGCGACGCCGCCCAGCAGCGCGAGCGCGGCGAGCACGAAGAGCACCCCCGAGGCGACCGAGCCCGTGTCCACCTGGGTCCACACCAGGAACACCACGGCCACCAGGGCGGCCGCCAGGCCGGAGCGGGTGGCCAGCGACCGGGCCTCGCGACGGATCGGGCCGTCGGTCTTGAGGGCGACGTACATCGCGCCGTGGGTGAGGAAGAGCAGCAGCGTGGTGAGCCCGCCCAGCAGGGCGTAGGGGTTGAGCAGGTTGAAGAAGCCGCCGACGTACTCCAGGTCGGCGTCGATCGGCACGCCGCGCACGATGTTGCCGAAGGCCACGCCCCACAGCACCGCGGGGAGCAGCGAGCCCCAGAAGATCGCGAGGTCCCAGCGGGCCCGCCAGGCGGCGTCGTCGCGCTTGGCGCGGTACTCGAAGGCGACCCCGCGCACGATCAGCGCCACCAGGATCAGCAGCAGCGGCAGGTAGAACCCGCTGAACAGCGTCGCGTACCACTCGGGGAACGCCGCGAAGGTCGCGCCGCCCGCCACGAGCACCCAGACCTCGTTGCCGTCCCAGACGGGCCCGATGGTGTTGATGAGCACGCGCCGCTCGCGCTCCTCGCGCCCCAGGACGGGCAGCAGCATCCCGACGCCGAAGTCGAAGCCCTCGAGGGCGAAGTAGCCGACCCACAGGACGGCGATCAGGCAGAACCAGACGGTGGTGAGCTCCATGTCCTCGTGCTCCTCAGTACGCGAAGGCCAGCGGCCGGTCGGGGTCGTTGTCGTCGTCGCGCAGCTGCGGCTCGACGTAGGGGTCGGCGCCCTTGGCGATGTAGGTGAGCATCAGCTTCAGCTCGACCGCGGCGAGCACGCCGTACAGCGCGGTCAGCACGACCAGCGAGGTCAGCACCTCGCCCGTGGTCGTGCCCGGCGAGACGCCCTGCTCGGTCGTCATCAGCCCGAACACGACCCACGGCTGGCGACCGATCTCGGTGAAGATCCAGCCGAAGCTGTTGGCGAACAGCGGCATCAGCGGCAGCCCCACAGCCACCCAGGTCCAGCGGGCGCCGGTCGGTGCGCGCCCGCGCCGGGTCGCCCACAGGACGGCCAGTCCCCCCGCCATCCCGGCGAAGCCGAGGCCCATCATGAAGCGGAAGCTCCAGTAGGTCAGCGGGATGTAGGGCGTGTAGTCGCCGGCGGTGTAGTACGTGGCGCCCGGGTCCTGGCCGTAGGTCTCGATGTACTGCTCCCGCAGCGGGTTGATGCCCTCGACCCGGCCGTCGAGCTCGCCGGTGGCCAGGAAGGAGAGCAGGTTCGGGATGGTGACGGAGAACTTCTCGCTCGTCCCGTCGGGGGTACCGATCGTGAAGATCGAGAACGCCGCCGGCTCCTCGGTCTCGTAGAGCGCCTCGGCGGCCGCCATCTTCATCGGCTGCACCTCGGTCATCACCTTGCCCTGGACGTCGCCGCTGATGACGACGCCGAGCCCGGCGACCAGCAGCACCCAGGCACCCACCCGCGCACCGGAGCGGTACATCGAGCGGTCCTCGGAGCCCTCACGGCCCTTGCCGCGCACGAGGTGCCACAGCGCGACGCCGGCGACGAACGCCCCGGCGGTCATGTACGCCGCCAGGATCACGTGCGGGAACGTCACCAGCTGCACCTTGTTGGTCAGCACCGCGACGAAGTCGGTGAGCTCCGCGCGCCCGGTCTCGGCGTTGTAGTCGTAGCCGACGGGGTTCTGCATGAAGGAGTTGGCGGCGAGGATGAAGTACGCCGAGAACAGCGTCCCGAGGTGCACCAGCCACATGCACGAGGCGTGCAACGCGCGGGGCAGCCGGTCCCAGCCGAAGATCCACAGGCCCAGGAAGGTCGACTCCAGGAAGAACGCCAGCAGGCCCTCGACCGCCAGCGGCGCACCGAAGACGTCACCGACGAAGCGTGAGTAGTCAGACCAGTTCATCCCGAACTGGAACTCCTGGACGATGCCGGTGACGACACCGAGGGCGAAGTTGATGAGGAAGAGCTTCCCCAGGAACTTCGTCATGCGCAGCCACTGCTCGTTGCCGGTGCGCAACCAGGCGGTCTGGTAGCCGGCCACGAGGGCGGACAGGCCGATCGTGATCGGCACGAACAGGAAGTGATAGACCGTCGTGATGGCGAACTGCCACCGCGCGATGTCGAGGGCTTCGAGATCCACGGCCCTCACTCTGGCCGCCGCGGACCCCCGGCCGTCACGGCCGTAGGTACCCCTCTTGGCGGACCCAGGCCCCCACCCTGCGGGACCTTGGTCCCCCGGGCTTGACGCCGAGCCGGCGTATCAATACGCCGGCTCGACCCGGCCTCGGACGTCCCACTGGTCGAGGTGCGAGCGCAGCGAGCCTCGAGACCCGCGCCTCGACCGCTCAGCGGGTCAGCAGCACCGAGGATCCGTGCCCGAAGAGCCCCTGGTTGGCGGTGATGCCGACGCGGGCGCCCTCCACCTGCCGCTCGCCTGCCTGGCCGCGCAGCTGCCAGGTGAGCTCGCAGACCTGCGCGAGCGCCTGGGCGGGCACGGCCTCGCCGAAGCACGCCAGGCCACCGGACGGGTTGACCGGGATGCGCCCACCGATGGTGGTGTCACCGGCACGCAGCAGGGACTCGGCCTCTCCCTCCTTGCACAGGCCGAGGTCCTCCATCCAGTCCAGCTCCAGCGCCGTCGACAGGTCGTAGACCTCCGCGACGTCGACGTCCTGGGGGCCGACCCCGGCCTCGTCGTACGCCGCGGCCCCGATCGACTGCTTGAAGGTGCGGTCGCCCGGGGTGCCGGCGTCGGTGGAGAGCATCGGCATGTCGAGCACGGTGTTGGGGAAGGTCGGGGTGACCGTCGAGACCGCTGCGACCCGGACCGCGTCGGAGAGCCCGATCCGCTGGGCGTAGTCCTCGGAGACGAGGATGACGGCGGCCGCACCGTCGGAGGTGGCGCAGATGTCGAGCAGGTGCAGCGGGTCGGA
The DNA here is from genome assembly GCA_036341255.1 of Actinomycetota bacterium. Lineage (GTDB taxonomy): Bacteria > Actinomycetota > Actinomycetes > Propionibacteriales > Nocardioidaceae > Nocardioides. The sequence goes on from JAYYWX010000018.1 coordinate 13,603, forward strand.
GACCACCGCGCTCCCGAGCACGTCCTGGACGGCGACCTCCTTGCGGTAGCGCGCGTAGGGGTTCGACAGCCCGTGCCGGGCGTTCTTGACCTTGACCTGCGCGAAGTCCTCCGACGTGGCGCCGTAGAGGTCCATCCGGCGGCGCGCGTACATCGCGAAGTACGCCGGGTTGGTCATGCCCAGGAGGCGGAACCGCAGCCAGTCCGGGTCCTCCCAGCGCTCGCCGGCGTTGGGGGCCAGGAAGCCCTTGGGCGTGGTGTCGGCGCCGACGACCAGGGCCACGTCGCTCATGCCGGCCAGGATGCGGGCGCGGGCGGTGTCCAGCGCCTGGGCGCCGGTGGCGCAGGCGGCGTACGACGTCGCGATGCGGGCGCCGTTCCAGCCGAGCGCCTGGGCGAAGGTGGAGCCGGCGACGTAGCCGGCGTACCCGTTGCGGACCGTCTCCCCGCCGACGACCAGGTCGACGTCGGTCCACGGGATGCCGGCGTCCTTGAGGGCTTCACGGGCGGCGTGCACGCCGTACTGGACGAACGGGCGGCCCCACTTGCCCCAGGGGTGCATGCCGACGCCCGCGATCCGGACCTGGCTGGTGGGAGTGCTCACTGGTCGGCCTCCTCGCCGAGCTCGGTCACGGGCTTCCAGCGCCAGATCAGCTGGTCGGTGGCGTGCTCGGGCTCCACGACCAGCTCGACCTCGGCACCGACGCGCAGGTCGGCGGTGCCGTAGCCCTGTGCGACCTGGCCGAGCACGACCATGCCCTCGGGCAGCTCGACGGCCGCGAGCGCGAACGGCGCGAACGGCTCGGGCGCCTGGTACGGCGGGGGCGGCTGGTACTGCGCGTCGGTGTAGGACCACACGGTCCCCCGCCGGCTCAGCGGCACGGACTCGAACTCCTGTCCCTCGCACGCGGGGTTGCGGCAGAAGCCGGCGGCCGCGGCGGTGGGTGGGAAGTAGGTCGTGGCGCACGAGGTGCACCGCTCCCCCAGCAGGGTCGGCTGGTCCCCGAGAGTGAACCAACCCTCGATGGCAGGCGTGGCCGTCATCGGTCCTCCAGACGTGCGGAACTAGAACGTGTTCTCACACTAGCCGGACGGTCGGGATAGTCCGCACGAGATCTCACCCTCAGCGCGAGCCGAGGGTGAGAAATCATGCGGAGTACCCCGCCCCCGGGCACCTTCAGGCGCGGGCCAGGAACGCCAGCAGGTCCTGCCGGGTGACCACGCCGACGGGCTTGCCGTCCTCGTGGACCAGGAGTGCGTCGGCGGACTCCAGGAGGCGGACGGCGCTGGTGGCCTCCTCCGCGGCACCGATGGTGGGCAGCGGGGCGGACATGTGGTCCTCGACCTGGTCGGTGAGCGAGGCGTGACCGGCGAACAGCGCGTCGAGCAGCGCCCGCTCGGAGACCGACCCCGCGACCTCGGCGGCCACGATCGGGGGCTCCGCGCGCACCACGGGCATCTGCGAGACGCCGTACTCCTGCAGGATCTGCACGGCCTCGGCGATCGTCTCGCCGGGGTGGGTGTGCACGAGGTCGGGCAGCCGGCCGGACTTGCCGCGCAGCACCTCGCCGACGGTGGTCTCGGTGGTGGTGCCGGTCGGGAAGCCGTACTGCGCCAGCCAGTCGTCGTTGAAGATCTTGGTGAGGTAGCCGCGCCCGGAGTCGGGCAGCAGCACCACGATCACCGCGTCGGTGCGCCCCTCGGCGGCCAGCTCGTGCGCCAGCTGCTTCGCGGCGTACGCCGCCATGCCGGCCGACCCGCCGACCAGCAGCGCCTCCTCCCGCGCCAGGCGGCGGGTGAAGGAGAACGCGTCGGCGTCGGAGACCTCGATGACCCGGTCGGCCACGCCCCGGTCGTAGGTGTCGGGCCAGAAGTCCTCGCCCACGCCCTCGACGAGGTAGGGGCGGCCGGTGCCGCCGGAGTAGACCGAGCCGGCGGGGTCGGCGCCGACCACCTGGACCTCAGGGTTCTGCTCCTTGAGGTAGCGGCCGACACCGGAGATCGTGCCGCCGGTGCCCATGCCGGTGACGAAGTGCGTGATCCGCCCCTCGGTCTGCTCCCAGATCTCCGGGCCGGTGGTCTCGTAGTGCGAGCGCGGGTTGTTCGGGTTGGAGTACTGGTCGGGCTTCCACGCACCGGGCTGGGAGGCCAGCCGGTCGGAGACGTTGTAGTAGGAGTCCGGGTGCTCGGGAGCCACCGCCGTCGGGCACACCACGACCTCGGCGCCGTAGGCGCGCAGCACGTTGCGCTTGTCCTCGCTGACCTTGTCGGGGCACACGAAGACGCACTTGTAGCCCTTGGCCTGCGCCACCATCGCCAGGCCGACACCGGTGTTGCCCGAGGTGGGCTCGACGATGATGCCGCCGGGCTGCAGCTCACCCGAGGCCTCGGCGGCCTCGATCATCCGGGTGGCGATGCGGTCCTTCACCGAGCCGCCGGGGTTGAGGTACTCCACCTTCGCGAGCACCATCGGGCCCTCCTCGCCCTGCCCGAGGGGGGCGTCGAGCGTGCGGCTGAGCCGCAGCAGCGGGGTGTGGCCGATCAGGTCCAGGAGCGAGTCGACGTACTGCACGCGCCCAACCTATGCCCACATGCTGGACAGGGCGAAAGGGCGGGCGGAGCGCGCCGGCGACGTGACGACCCGCACCCGGGGACAGCGGTCCCGACGGGTGGTCCGCCGGGGGTGGACGCGGTCCCTAGAGTGGGGCCCGTGGGTAAGGCAGCAGCAGCGCGCAAGCTCGCCTCGGCGGCGGCGTACGGCGGAGGCGGGCTCTCCGTCCTCGGCGCCGGTCTCTACGGCGTGCTGACGGCCGAGGCCAAGCTGGCCCGCAAGACGATCGGTCCGATGATCGAGCACCCGCCGCCGGACTCCACCGGCTGGTACGGCCGCGGCCGCCCCGCCCCTGCGGTGCGGATCGCGCTGCTCGGCGACTCCTCCGCCGCCGGGTACGGCGTCGAGCGGGTCGAGCAGACCCCCGGCGCGGTCCTCGCCAGCGGCGTCGCCGAGCACGCCGACCGCCGGGTCTACCTGCGCGACTTCGCCGTGGTGGGCGCCCGCTCCTCCGACCTCGAGGACCAGATCACCCGGGCCCTGCCCATGCACCCCGACGTGGCCGTCATCCTCATCGGCGCCAACGACGTCACCCACGTGATGGCCCCCTCCACCTCGGTGCGGCACCTCGCCGAGGGTGTGCGCCGACTCAAGGAGGCCGGCGTGGCGGTCGTCGTGGGCACCTGCCCCGACCTGGGCACCATCAAGCCGATCGCTCCCCCGCTCAAGCAGGTCGCCCGCGCCTGGTCGCGCCGGCTCGCGGCCGCCCAGACCATCGCGGTCATCGAGGAGGGCGGCCGGACGGTGTCGCTCGGCTCGGTCCTCGGCCCGGAGTTCGCGGCGGCCCCGGCGCTGCTGTTCGGGCCCGACCAGTTCCATCCCTCCGCCGAGGGCTACCGCTCGCTCGCGGGCGTGATGGTGCCCTCGATCCTGGCCGCCATCGGCGTGATCGAGCCGGACGAGAAGTCGCTGGAGTCGCTGCGCGGCGAGGGCGTCCTACCCATCTCCGATGCCGCGATCCGTGCCGTCCAGGTGCCCGGCACCGAGCTCGACGGCACCGAGGTCGGTGGCTCGCGCCGCGGCGTGCGCGGCCTGTGGGTCGAGCTGCGCCACCGCCGCCGTCGCCCGGACTCCGCCGAGGAGACCCCGGACGAGAGCGATGAGCAGACCATCGGGGACATGCAGAGCGCCGAGGCGTCCGAGGAGCCGGCCGAGCCGCTCGACGACTGAGTCGCGCTGCTGTCCAGCGGCTCGTGTGGTCGAGCGCGCTCCATCGGCCGCGCTGAGCCACACGAGCCGGGAGTCCG
>JAYYWX010000019.1:0-10387 GCA_036341255.1 Actinomycetota bacterium
CACCGACGAGACCGAGGGAGAGGGCGAATGACCGCCACCGCGGCCCACCCCACGCAGCAGAGCGGGCGCAAGCCCCTCGGGGAGCTCGTGGTCCGGATGCTGACCACGACCGATCACAAGCTGATCGGCAAGATGTACCTCGTCACCTCCTTCGCGTGGTTCCTCATCGGTGGCGTCATGGCACTGCTGATCCGCGCCGAGCTGTTCGCACCCGGCTCGCAGGTGGTCAACGACGAGGTCTACAACCAGCTCTTCACCATGCACGGCACGATCATGCTGCTGCTCTTCGCGACGCCGCTGTTCTTCGGCTTCGCGAACGTCATCATGCCGATCCAGATCGGCTCCCCGGACGTGGCTTTCCCGCGCCTGAACATGTTCAGCTACTGGCTGTTCCTGTTCGGCGGCCTCATTGCCGCCTCCGGTTTCCTCACGCCCCAGGGCGCGGCCGACTTCGGCTGGTTCGCCTACACCCCGCTCTCCGACGCGGTCCGCTCGCCGGGCGTCGGCGGTGACCTGTGGATCATGGGCCTGTGGATGGCCGGCCTCGGCTCGATCCTCGGTGCGGTCAACTTCATCACCACGATCATCTGCATGCGCGCGCCCGGCATGACGATGTTCCGGATGCCGATGTTCGTCTGGAACGTGCTGATCACCAGCCTGCTGGTGCTCATCGCCTTCCCGATCCTCGCGGGCGCCCTGCTGATGCTGGAGGCCGACCGGAGCCTCGGTGCCCACGTCTTCGACACCGCCCACGGCGGGGCGATCCTGTGGCAGCACCTGTTCTGGTTCTTCGGGCACCCGGAGGTCTACATCATCGCGCTGCCGTTCTTCGGCATCGTGACCGAGATCCTCCCCGTCTTCAGCCGCAAGCCGATCTTCGGCTACGTCGGCCTGGTCGGGGCGACCCTCGGCATCGCGATCCTCTCGGTCGCGGTGTGGGCCCACCACATGTTCGTCACGGGGGCGGTCGACCTTCCGTTCTTCTCCGGCATGACGTTCCTGATCGCGGTGCCCACGGGCGTGAAGTTCTTCAACTGGATCGGCACGATGTGGGGCGGCTCGCTCTCCTTCGACACCCCGATGCTGTGGTCGGTCGGCTTCTTGACGACCTTCCTCTTCGGTGGCCTGACCGGCATCATCCTGGCCAGCCCGCCGCTGGACTTCCACGTCTCGGACTCCTACTTCGTGGTCGCCCACTTCCACTACGTCGTCTTCGGCACCGTGGTCTTCGCGATGTTCGCCGGGTTCTACTTCTGGTGGCCGAAGATGACCGGCCGGATGCTCGACGAGCGCCTGGGCAAGCTGCACTTCTGGATCCTGTTCGTGGGCTTCCACCTCACGTTCCTCGTGCAGCACTGGCTCGGTGTCGAGGGCATGCCGCGTCGCTACGCCGACTACCTGCCCGAGGACGGCTTCACCGTGCTCAACCAGGTCTCGACCGTGGGCGCCTTCCTGCTCTCGCTGTCGATGCTGCCCTTCTTCTACAACCTCTACGTCTCGCGGAAGGCGCCCCTGGTCGGCGTCGACGACCCGTGGGGCTGGGGCCGGTCGCTGGAATGGGCCACCTCGTGCCCGCCGCCGCGGCACAACTTCCACACCATCCCGCGCATCCGGTCGGAGTCGCCGGCCTTCGACCTCCACCACCCGGAGATCGCAGCCCTGGACCTGGACACGAACGAGGCGGCCGCCAACGGCGACTTCGCCGACGCGCCGGACATGACGGGCCGTGAGGACGTCGTGCGGGGCGAGACCTCCGAGGGGGAGAACTCCTGATGAAGGCTGAGACCTGGATCTTCGCGATCACCACGATCTTCCTGGTGCTCGTCACCCCGGCCTACTGGTTCATCACCGGCGCCGGTGAGACCGGCGCTGACTGGACCGGCACCTCCGCGCTGACCATGACCGGGCTGTTGACGGCCATGGTGACGCTCTACCTCGGGTTCCACGCCCGCAAGATGGAGCCTCGCCCCGAGGACCGCCTCGACGGCGAGATCGCCGACGGCGCCGGCGAGCTGGGCTTCTTCCCGCCCTACTCCTGGTGGCCGCTGTGGGCTGCTGCGACGCTCGGCGTGATGGTCTTCGGCCTGGCCATGGCTGCCTGGTGGTTGTTCATCATCGGCGGGGTGCTGGGCACCCTGGCCCTGTGCGGCCTGGTCTTCGAGTACTACCGGGGTGAGCACGCTCACTGAGCCTGCGGGCTCCCAGCGGCGCACGGCCGCAACCTTTCCCACGCGCTCCGCGTCTTCCCTGCAGGGGAGGCGCGGAGTTCGTCGTCTCGAGGTCCCGGCCTTTACCCTGGGGACGACCGCACCGGCCGTCTCGCCGTCGCACATCTCGTGGGGAGTACCTGTCGATGACCGTCCGATCCGCCCGTCGTCCCGGCGCTGCTGTCGCGTCCCTGAGCCTGCTGGCGCTGGTGAGCGCAGGGTTGAGTGCCTGCGAGAGCGGGACGGCGCTGCCCGGCTCCCGGGACGGCGCCGAGGAGCCGTCGTCGTCGGCGGCCGCGGCGCCGACCGAGCGCCCGCGCCTGAAGCTGAACGTGCGCCGCGGCGCCAGCGAGGTCCCGGTGGACACGGTGCTGACCGTGCGGGCTCAGCAGGCAGACCTGGAGTCCGTCAGCGTCACGTCGCCCGCGGGTGATGTCGAGGGCAACGTGTCCGAGGACGGAAGGTCCTGGCAAGCCGACGAGAGGCTCGAGCCCGCAGCGGCGTACACCGTGCGCAGCACCGGGCGCACCGAGTCCGGCGAGGAGCTGACGAGGGTCGCGCGGTTCACCACCCAGGACCTCTCCCTGGCGCAGCAGACCTACGCCTCGGTCGCCCCGCTCGACGGGGAGACGGTGGGGGTCGGCATGCCGGTGGTGGTCACCTTCGACGTGCCCGTGACCGACCGTGCCGAGTTCGAGCGACACATGCACGTGGAGTCGACGCCGCGCCAGCGGGGCACCTGGCACTGGCTCAGCGACACCGAGGCCCACTGGCGTCCGCGGACCTACTGGAAGGCCGGCACCGACGTCCACGTCGACCTCGACGTCAACGGGGTCTCGGCCGGCGACGGTGTCTACGGACAGCACGACCGCGAGATCGACTTCTCCGTCGGTGACGCCCACGTCTACCGCGTCGACGCGCGCACCCACCAGATGGAGGTCTTCTCCAACGGTGAGCTGCTGCGCACCCTGCCGGTCACCACCGGCAAGCCGGGCTTCGAGACCCGCAACGGCGTGAAGGTGATCATCGAGAAGTTCGACGAGAAGCGGATGAACTCCGAGACCGTCGGTATCGCCGCGGGCTCCGCGGAGGCCTACGACATCGATGACGTGCAGTGGGCGATGCGGCTGACCTTCTCCGGTGAGTTCATCCACGCCGCCCCGTGGTCGGTCGGCAGCCAGGGGAGTGCCAACGTCTCCCACGGGTGCACGGGCATGTCGACCGCGGACGCGGGGTGGCTCTACGCCATGACGCGGCGTGGTGACGTCGTCGAGACCGTCGGGACCCAGGGAGACGACATGTCCCTGACCAACGGCTACGGCGACTGGAACGTCAGCTTCCAGGAGTACCGCGAGGGCTCTGCTCTCTGAGTTTCCTCCGCCTGGCACGCCGAAGGCCCGGGTCCATCGGACCGGGGCCTTCGTCGTGGTGCGGTGACTCTCAGTGACCGCCCCGCAGCGACTCTCCCTCGACGGCGTGGTGACCGTCGAACTGGTGGCCGTCGGCGGCGTGGCCGTCGAGCGACGCGGTGAGCTCGTGCTCGTGCTCGGCGTGGTGCCGGGCCTCCTCGAGCTCCTCGGCCGTCGGCTTCTGCACGTTGTCGGCGAACCAGAGCTCGGAGAGCTTGGCGCGCAGGCCGTTGAGGCGACCGCCCGGGGCGTCGACTCCCGAGGCGTCGGTCTCGGCGTCGGCGGTGTAGACCTCGTCCCTGTCACGTGCGGTCAGCGTGTAGGCAGCGCTCTCGCTGATCGGCAGGTGACGCTCGGTGTAGCCGCCCTCGGGCGATCGCAGGATGACCCCGGTCTCGTACCCGTGGAGCAGCTTCTCCTGGTCGTGACGCTGCAGCGAGATGCACCAGCGGCGCGTGATCCAGAAGGCGATCGCCGGCCCGACGAACACCGCCACCCGCATGAAGTAGGTGATCTGGTTGATGCTCAGGTTGAGCTTGATCGCGATCAGGTCGTTGCCGCCCGCGGCCCACATCAGGCCGTAGAAGGTCATCAGCGAGACCATCAGTGCGGTGCGCGTCGGCGCGTTGCGCGGACGCTCCAGCAGGTGGTGCTCCCGCTTGTCGCCGGTGATCCACGCCTCCAGGAAGGGCAGGAGGAGCAGGATCGTGAACATCAGGCCCGGGAGCACGATGATCGGCAGGAAGACGTTGAGGGCGAAGGAGTAGCCGAAGAAGTGGAACTCCCAGCCCGGCATGATCCGCAGCGCGCCGTCGGGCCAGCCCATGTACCAGTCCGGCTGGGAGCCGGCGGTGACCTTGGTCGGGTCGTAGGGGCCGTACTTCCAGATCGGGTTGATGCCCAGCAGGCCGCCCATCAGCGCGGTGACGCCGAAGACGATGAAGAAGAAGCCACCGGCCTTGGCGGCGTACACGGGGAGCATCGGGAAGCCGACGACGTTCTCCTCGGTGCGGCCGGGTCCGGGCCACTGCGTGTGCTTGTGGTAGACGAGCAGCAGCATGTGGGCGCCGATGAGCGCCAGGAGGATGCCGGGGATCAGCAGCACGTGGACGGTGTAGAGCCGGGGGATGATCTGCTCGCCCGGGAACTCGCCGCCGAAGAGGAAGAAGCTCATGTAGGAGCCGACCACGGGCATCGACTTCATGAAGCCGTCCGCGGCGCGGATGCCGGTGCCCGAGAGCAGGTCGTCGGGCAGGGAGTAGCCGGTGAAGCCCTCGAGGGTGCCGAGGAGCAGCAGCAGCGAGCCGATGACCCAGTTGAGCTCACGCGGCTTGCGGTAGGCGCCGGTGAAGTAGACGCGCAGCAGGTGGACCATCATCGAGGCGATGAAGATCATCGCGGCCCAGTGGTGCATCTGGCGCATCAGCAGGCCGCCGCGCACGTCGAAGGAGATGTGCACCGTCGAGGCCATGGCGTCGGACATCAGGACGCCGCGCAGCGGGTCGTAGGAGCCCTCGTAGACGACCTCGGCCATACTCGGGTGGTACCAGAGCGTGAGGAAGACGCCGGTGAGCAGCAGGACCACGAAGCTCCACAGGGCGATCTCGCCCAGCATGAAGGACCAGTGGTCCGGGAAGACCTTGCGCAGGTTCTTCTTCATGGCCGTGCCCAGGCCCAGGCGCTCGTCGGCCCAGTTGGCCACGGCGCCGGCCTTGCCCGGCTTCTTGGCGGTGGCGGCCGAGCTGTTGCTGGTGGCCACCTTGCTGGTGTCGATGCTCACAGGTCAGCCTCTCCCTGGTCGCCGATGTCCTTGTGGTCGCGCTCCCAGTACGTCGGCCCCACCGGCTCGGTGAAGTCGGACTGGGCCACCAGGTAGCCCTCCTCGTCGACGGCGAGGGGGAGCTGGGGGAGGTGTCGCCCGGCCGGCCCGAAGACCACGCGACCGGAGTCGGCGAGGTCGAAGGTGGACTGGTGGCAGGGGCACAGCACGTGGTGCGTGGTGCGCTCGTAGAGCGAGATCGGGCAGCCCACGTGGGTGCAGATCTTGGAGTAGCAGACGATGCCGTCGACCGACCAGTTGTCGCGGTTCTCGCCCGGGATGATGCTCTCGGGCTCCATGCGGACCACGATGACCGCGGCCTTGGACTTGGCGATGAGCAGCTCGGCGCCGTGGAGCTCGGGATAGCCGTTCTCCTCGGTCGGGAAGATCGCCTCGGGCTCGGCGTTGACGAGGTCACCGATCTCCAGGTCGGAGGCCTTGATCGGGGTGCCGACGACGTCGCGGACCACGCGCATGCCGGGGGTCCAGACGGTCTTCTCGAGGCCGGCGCCGGGGTAGTCGGCCTCGGCGGCCTGGCTCGGGGTCGGGCCCAGGTCGCGCAGCAGGACGACGGCCGGGGCACCCAGGAGGCCGAGGGAGGCCAGGAGCGTGTTGCGGACGAGGGGACGCCGGGCGATGCCGGAGTCCTCGCCGCCGGCGGCCAGTGCGGCCAGGGTGGCCTCGCGGTCCTCGTCGGAGGAGCGGGCCGGGTGGCGCATCTCGACCATCTCGACGTCGCTCATCAGCTTGCGGGCCCACTGGATGGTGCCGGCGCCGATCAGCAGCAGGGCCAGACCCAGGAAGACACCGAGACCGACGGTGGAGGCACCCAGCCCGAGGACGGTGTTCCAGTTGTCGCCGACGTCAGCGACGAAGTAGGTGATGACGAAGAGGACGACACAGACCATCGACAGCAGGTACATCGCCGCGATCTGGCGCTCGGCCCGCTTCTCGGCGGCCTCGTCGACGTCGGTGGGACGCCACGTGTGCTCGGGCAGACCCGGGTTGGGGATCGGCTCCTCGGCCGGGAGGTTGCTCCCGCCGTGGCCGGGCAGCTCGTTGCTCACGCCTCCACCTTCTTCTTGTTCGACCGCGTCGTGTGAGCGGCGATCCAGACTGCGAACCCGACGAGGGCGCCGATGCCGACGACCCAGGCGAACAGGCCCTCGGCGACGGGACCGAGGCCGCCCATGGTGAAGCCACCGATGGCGGCGGCGTCGTCCAGCGAGCCGAGGTAGGCGATCACGTCGCGCTTCTCGTCGGGGGTCAGGTTGCCGTTGCTGAAGGTCGGCATGGTCTGCGGACCGGTCAGCAGGGCCTCGTAGATGTACTTGGGCTCGACGCCGCGGATCTTCGGGGCGTAGCCACCGCGCGGCATCGCGCCGCCGGAGCCCTCGAAGTTGTGGCAGGCGGTGCAGTTGGTCAGGAACAGCTGGCCGCCGCGGACGATGGCGGCCTCCTGGGCCGCGCTGTCGAGGCCGTCGATGCTGTAGTCGCTCTCGTCGGGGATGGCCGGGCCGGGGCCCAGCGAGGCGACGAAGGCGGCGAGTGCGGCGGTCTCCTCGTCGCTGTAGGCGACGTCCTTGCGGGGGGCCTGCGCGCCGGGCTGGGCCATCGGCATGCGGCCGGTGCCGACCTGGAAGTCGACCGCGGCGGCGCCGACGCCGACCAGCGAGGGGCCGAGGTTGTTGCCCCGGTCGGTGGTGATGCCCTCGCCGTTGGTGCCGTGGCACGTCGAGCAGCCGACGAGGAAGAGCTTGCGGCCCTCCTCGACCTGGCTCGCGAGGTCCTGGGTCCGCTCGGCGGAGGCGGGCGTCATCACGGCGGTGTAGAGGCCGCCTGCGGTGACGAGGCCGAGGAGGAGCAGGAGCGCGCCGGCGATCGGCCCGCGGCGGTGGCGGGACAGTCGGCCGGCGGTGAGGTTCAGGATGCGCACGTCAAGAGTCCTTGGTCCGGGGTCAGTCTAAGGAGGCAGTTCAAGGTCACTTGACGAGGTAGATGGTCGCGAAGAGACCGATCCACACCACGTCGACGAAGTGCCAGTAGTAGGAGACGACGATCGCGCTGACCGCCTGCTCGTGGGTGAACTTGCGCGCCAGGTAGGTGCGCCCGAGCACGAGCAGGAAGGCGATCAGACCGCCGGTCACGTGCAGGCCGTGGAACCCGGTGGTGAGGTAGAACATCGTGCCGTAGGCGGAGTCCTGGATCGTGACGCCCTCCTGCACGAGGGTGGCGTACTCGATGGCCTGGCCGCCGACGAAGATCGCGCCCATGACGTAGGTGAGGATGAACCACTCACGCAGGCCCCAGCCCTTGATGTCGAGGACCGAGCCGGAACGGCCCACCTGACCTCGCTCGGCGGCGAAGACGCCGAGCTGGCAGGTCAGCGAGGACAGCACCAGGATCGTGGTGTTGATCGCTGCGAACGGGACGTCGAGGAGCTCGGTGTTCTGGGCCCACAGCTCCGGGCTGACCGAGCGGATCGTGAAGTACGCCGCGAACAGTGCCGCGAAGAACATCAGCTCGCTGGAGAGCCAGATGATCGTCCCGACACTGACCATGCTGGGTCGGTCGTGGTGCCCGTGGAGCCGGGATGCTGGGATCGTTGCCGCTGTCGCCACGCGAGCATTATGTCGTGACCTGCCCGAAGGGCCACCCCGACCCCCCGATCGTGGTCGACCTAGACTCGGGGACGTGCTCGTGACCCCCCTGGTGGACGCCTCGACGACCTCGGCGTACCTGCCTCCGTTCGACCTCGCGAGCGTGTTCACGGCCTGGTCCTTCGAGCCCGTCCCGATCGTCCTGGTGGCCTGGTTCGGCGGGTTCTACCTGCTCGGGGTCCGCCGTCTGAGGACCCGCGGCGACGCCTGGTCGCCCGCCCGCACGGTGTCGTTCGTGGGTGTGGGGCTCGGGTCGTTCCTCGTGGCGACCTCGTCGGGGCTCGGGACCTACGACACGACCCTGATCAGCGTCCACATGGTCCAGCACATGATCCTGTCGATGCTGGTCCCGTTGGCGCTCGCCCTGGGTGCGCCGGTGACCCTCGCGCTGCGGACGCTGCCCCGGACTCCTCGCGGCTGGCTGCTCGCCGTGCTGCACTCGCGCCTGGCGAGGGTCCTGACCTTCCCGCCGCTGGTGCTGGCGGCGTACGTCGTCTCGCCGTGGGCGCTCTACTACTCCGGCTGGTACCCCGCCACGCTGGAGTCGACGTTCTGGCACGAGACGATGCACCTGCACCTGGTCCTCGTGGGAGCGATGTTCTTCTGGCCGCTGATGGGCATCGACCCGGTGCCCGGGCGGGTGGGCTACCCGTTCCGCGTGCTGATCACGGTGCTGACCCTGCCCTTCCACGCCTTCCTCGGCGTGACGATCATGGGTCAGGAGACCCTCATCGCCGGCGAGCACTACCTGGCGCTGCGGGAGGGGCCGATGGGCGCGTGGCTGCCGGACGCGCTGGACGACCAGCACCTGGCCGGCGGCATCCTCTGGGGCTCGGGGGACCTCATCGGCCTGGTCTTCTTCGGGGTGCTGTTCACCCAGTGGGTGCGCTCCTCGATGGCCGAGGCCCGCCGGGAGGACCGGCGGCTCGACCGGCTCGAGGCGCAGGAGGCGGCTCGTGTGGCGAGGGTCTCGGCGGAGTGAGCCGGGTGGGGCCTACGATGGCCCGCGTGAGCGACTCCACTGCCTCCCGCAAGCCGCTGAAGGTCCTCGTCTACTCCGACGACGTCACCACGCGCCAGCAGGTCATCCTGGCGCTCGGCCGGCGCCCCCACCCCGACCTGCCCGAGGTGGAGTACGTCGAGGTCGCCACCGAGCCGGTGGTCATCCAGAACATGGACGCGGGCCACATCGACCTCGCGATCCTCGACGGCGAAGCCGTCCCGGCCGGCGGCATGGGCATCGCCAAGCAGCTCAAGGACGAGATCTTCCAGTGCCCGCCCGTCGTGGTGCTGACCGGTCGGCCGCAGGACGCCTGGCTGGCCACCTGGTCGCGCGCCGAGGCTGCCGTGCCGCACCCGCTCGACCCCATCGCGCTGGCCGAGACCGTCGTGGGCCTGCTGCGCTCGCGGGTCCCCGCCCCCACCAGCTGAGCCCCGCGTGAGCACCTGGCCCGAGGTCCTCGGCGACCTCGTCGCCGGCCGCGACCTCACCGCGGGACAGACCTCCTGGGCGATGGCCGAGCTCCTCGAGGGCAACGCCACCCCGGCCCAGGTGGCGGGCTTCGCCGTCGCGCTGCGTGCCAAGGGTGAGACCAGCGAGGAGCTGACCGGCCTGGTGGCGGCGATGTACGAGCGCGCCACCCCGATCTCGGTGCCCGGGCGTCTGCTCGACGTCGTCGGGACCGGTGGCGACCGGTCGATGTCGGTCAACATCTCCCCCCTGTCGGCGATCGGCGCGGCCGGCGCCGGTGCGACGGTCGTCAAGCACGGCAACCGCTCGGCGTCCTCGCAGTCCGGCTCCGCCGACGTGCTGGAGGCGCTGGGCATCCGGCTCGACCTCCCGGCCGACCGCGTGGCCGAGGTCGCCTCCGAGGCCGGGATCACCTTCTGCTTCGCCGCGACCTTCCACCCCGCCATGCGGCACGCGGCGGTCGCCCGCCGCGAGCTCGGCATCGCCACGGCCTTCAACCTGCTCGGTCCGCTGAGCAACCCGGCACGACCGGCGGCTCAGGCCATCGGCTGTGCCGACCCGCGGATGGCCCCCGTCATGGCCGGCGTCTACGCCGCCCGCGGTGTCGACGCGTGGGTGTTCCGCGGCGACGACGGCCTCGACGAGCTGACCACCACCACCACCTCGTCCGTGTGGGTCGTCCACGACGGTCAGGTCCACGAGGACCGGGTCGACCCCGCGTCGCTCGGCCGCGCGCCAGCCACCACCGAGGAGCTCGAGCGCAACACCTCCATCCTCGGCCTGGACCGGGGCTGGCAGGACCTCGTGCGCGAGACCGGCGC
>JAYYWX010000020.1:0-62465 GCA_036341255.1 Actinomycetota bacterium
TGCAGCCCGCCGGCGAGCAGCCGACCCTGCTGGCCACCGCCATCACCCGCGAGCTCGAGCTGGTCGGCTCCTTCCGCTTCCGCGACGAGATCGACGACGTGGTCACCGCGCTCGGGGCCGGGCTCTCCCTCGATGCGGCGATCACGCACGAGGTCGACGTCACCGACACCGCCGCCGTGCTGGACGCCTTCGGCACCGCCCGCGACGCCTCGGTGTCGGGGAAGGTGCTGCTGCGGTTCTGAGGAGGCCACAGCGGCACGAGGTTCCTGCTGCGTCGCTAATGTGCCCATCCATGAGCACCCCGGTCGCGACCGCGATCTACACCCGCATCTCAGCAGACATTGAGGGCCTGGGGCTGGGAGTTGCCCGACAGCGTGAGGACTGTGAAAGCCTGGCCGCGACCCTGGGGTGGCCGGTCGCGCAGGTCTACTCCGACAACGACGTCTCGGCCTACTCCGGCAAGCCCCGACCGGAGTATCAGCGGATGCTCGATGATCTGCGCGAGGGCAACGTGGATGCGGTGATCGTTTACCACCCCGACCGCCTCACCCGCCGTCCCCTTGAGCTCGAGCAGTTCATCCAGGCACTGGATGCCGCGAAGGTGCGGCACGTGAAGTTCGTGACCGGGGATGCGGACTTCACCACTGGCGACGGTCTGTTGGTCCTTCGGATGCTGGCCGCCGTGGCCGCTGCGGAGTCGGCGTCGAAGTCGCGGCGGGTGAAGCGCAAGCAGGAGCAGAACGCCGCAGCCGGCAAACCCCACCGGGCCAGCACCCGCCCCTTCGGTTACGAGTCCGACCACGTGACCGTGCGCCCGGATGAGGCTGCGATCACCGGCAGTTGGTGGAGCGGTTCCTGGCCGGGGAGTCCTACCGCTCCCTGGCGACCTGGCTCCAGGACGCTGGGGTGCCCACGGTGCGGGGCAGTGGGTGGATGTCGTCCACGGTGCGGGGGCTGCTGCTGAATCCGCGCTATGCGGGTCTGCTGGTCCGCAACGGCTCCGTGATCGGTCCCGGCATCTGGGAGCCGTTGATCAGCGAGGACCAGCACCGCCAGGTCCTGGCCAAGATCACCGACCGCGCGATGTCGAAGCGTCGAGCCCCGCAGCGGTACCTGCTGTCTGGGTTGTGCCGCTGTGGACGATGCGGGAACCGGCTCTACTCAGCCGCCCGGGAGCGGACCCGCCGCTATGAGTGCCGCAGCGGACCCGACCACGGCGGCTGCGGAGGACTGACGATCACCGCCGAACCAGTCGACCTGCTGGTCGCCGACATGGTGCTCTACCGTCTCGACACCCCCGAGCTAGCCGACACCCTCGCCGGACGGGGCAGTGCCGATGCCCGTACCGCTGAGCTCGCTGCGACCGTGGACCGCGCCACCGAGCAGCTCGAAGAACTGGCCCACGCCTACGCCCACGACCAGATCCGGATGGGCGAGTGGATGGCTGCCCGCAAGCCCATCGAGCAGCGCCTGGACCAAGCCCAACGACAACTCGCGCAGGCCACCCACACCAGTGCCCTGGTCGGGATCGTCGGTATCGGCAGCGAACTACGCCGCTCCTGGTCGAGCCTGAACCTGGACCGACAGCACAACATCGTCCGCGCCCTGGTCGACCACGTCACCATCAACCCCCACACCCTGACCGTGCGACGGTTCGACCCCGACCGGGTCGCGGTGACCTGGCACCACTGAGCCGGCACCGCCAGCGGGACGGGTGCCGCTGCGCTTGCGCCCCCTCCCCGCAGCCGGCACCGCCCCCAGCAACACCGAGACACGCCGCACCACCGTCGGATGCGCCACCTTCACCGGGACACCCTGAGCAGCACACGACGCCTCGACCAGAGCTGCAATCCGTGCGACGGGAAGCCCACTGAGCCCCACGGTATCGGCACCGACAGCCCCATCAGCCGCAGGAGCGCGGATGGCGTCTAGTCCCACGCGAACCACACCGAAGGCGGCCCCTGCCACTCCTCGACCTCTGTCGATGACCAGGACACCGAAGGGCCACCGCCCATCACCGCCGAGGCCTTCGCGAGAACCTCTGCCGCAGAGCGTCCGTACACGCGCAGGGCCGGGGGTTGGAAGCCTTGGGCGACCTCGTAGCGGTGCAACCCCATCAGCTGCTGGCGCGCGCCGTCGCCCTGCTGCCCGAACTGCTTGGTCACGTACTTGGACAAATAGCCGGCCGCCACACGTGCCTCACGCCAGGTCGTCGACCCGACCGGCAGGTCAGAGAGCCGCTTGAGGTGGACGAACCCGCGCCCCCAGGCGGCCTCGATCTGTCTACGCGGGATGAAGCCGCCGACAGCGAAGTGCACGTGCAACCCGTGGTCGCTCTTGTGCCACTCCGGCACCCACACGTACGGGAACGACCCCCGGCTCAGGTCCTCGCGCAGCTTGCGGAAGAACCCGGCCACGTCCTCCCGCAGCTGCGCCGGGTCTTGGCAACCGGCGCCGGCGTACGTCAGGGTTCCCAGCCGGTTCAAGCGGTTGGCCGCGCAGTAGATGCGGACCTTCTTCCTGGCCCGACGAGCTGCCTCCAGGCGAGCCCTTGCCGGATCCGCAGCAGACCCCGGGGGAGCCCACTTTCGATCCGGCTTGATCGAGGACACGAAACAGCCACCAGCCTCGCCGGCGGTTGGATGCAGCGTCAGCCACCAACCAGCATCAGGACGATGAACGAACGCGGACAGCGGGGAACGGGATGTGGGAGCCACAGGCACTCCAGGTGTGAGAACCGACAGGGAGTGTCGGCCCCACCGAGAACCACAAGAGAACGCAGCGGAGCCCTAGCCACCTGCGGTTTTCGCTGGCCCGCTTGCTGCCTTCGATTCTCTGTCCGGAACGCTCCCTGGTCGGGTTCACGACCATTCCTAGTTGGCCCCGGGAGCAGGGCCTTCGGTCTTACTCGGCGCTGGTGGCACGCCGTCTCCGGTCTCGCACCCAGAGAATGCCAGCCCAACCCCGCGTCCGTAAAGACACCCGTGCAACTCACCGCTCGTGGCGGGCCGGCTGGGTGGGGCGGACGCCACCCCCACCTCCGCTCCTACGTCACGGACGCGGGGCCCCTGGCGACCCGAGAGACGCCCCACCCGAGACCCAGCCGGCCCACCCCGAGTTACGTTGCTACTTCAAGTTCAGAGCGCCGGCCGTTGTCGCTCGAAAGCAAACGCCGAGCGGGGTCTACCCCGCAGTAGAGTGAGGCGCAGTCTAGCCGACCTACGAAACGAGCACACGTGGCCGAGGATCGCCCCTTCCAAAGAACTCCCAGCCCCCAAACGGCAAGTTGGTTTCTCGACATCAACTCGGCCGGTCAGCTCGATCTCAACCCCCCTTACCAGCGCCGCAGCGTTTGGAACTGGGAGTATCGCCAGTTCTTCATCGATTCGGTCATTCGCAATTACCCAACCCAGTCGATCTTCCTGGACGTCACAATCGACCCGGACGAGCCCACGAGCTACAAAGTGCTTGATGGCAAGCAGCGCCTCACCTCGCTTATCAAGTTTACGCGAGACGAATTCGTGACCCCGGAGTCTCTCGCTGACCTCGGTCTGGAGGATAGATACTATTCGGATCTGCCTCGCGATATCCGAATGCGAATCCTTGGCTATATTTTTACCGTCGAAAGCGTGACGAACGTCACGGCAGCCGAACTAAATCAGGCATTCGACCGGCTCAACCGAAATGTTTCGAGGCTGAATAAGCAAGAACTCCGGCATGCCCAATATGGTGGCACTTTCATTACAAAAATGGAGCGCCTTTCGGACGATCCGTTCTGGGAGGAAGTTGGACTCGTGACACCTGCCCGACGCCGGCGCATGCTCGACGTCGAGTATGTTTCCGAGTTGTATGTACTAGCTGCCGTTGGCATTCAGGACGGCAAGGACTATCTCGACCAGATGTACTCGGACTTCGACGAAGAGATCAAGAACGAGCGAGGCTCCGATAAGCGCTTCAGGCAGACGCGGGCGTTCATCGAAGGTGTCAACAGTGCACTTCCGCTCTCACCGACTCGATTCAGTAACGTGGCAGACTTCTACTCTTTGTGGGCTGCCGTCCTGGGCCTCCTGGGGAGCGACGTCGCGCAAGACCCAGATACAGCCGCCCAACGGCTAGAGAGGTTCGCCGGCGAGATAGAGGAAGGAGAGTCGGTTCGTGCACGCCGCTACGTGCTGGCGGCGCGCCAAGGATCGAACAAGGCGGCCAATCGCGAATTGCGGGCCAACACACTGCTAGATGTCCTGAAGGGCGAGTAGGTGCTCCCTGCGTCGCTGCAGTTGTCGCTGCAGCAATTGCAGCCACAACTCGATAAAGTTAGCGACTTCCTGGAGAGTCGGATTAAAGCTGACCTTTCAGATCTTCCTCCAGATCTAGTTATCGCCCGCACCAAGCGACCTGAGAGCATATTTGCAAAGTTGCAGACCGGAGCATATTCCCACATCGAGGACTTGCAGGATCTCGTGGGGCTAACGGTTGTGGTGCTGTACCGGCACCAAATCGCGGAAGCCATGAGTGCAGTGGCAAACTCGGGTCTGTTAGTAATTGATCAGCCGAATAGGGCGATTGCTCCCGCGGATTTCAAGTACCGTGAGCCGAAGATGTTCGTAAAGCCCCCGCGAGATTACCTCGACAGAAACCCTGACGTCGAAGCAATCACCGCCGAGGTGCAGTTCACAACAACTTTGCAGCACGCACTAGATGTCACTACTCACGACTTCGACTACAAGGGCAAGACCTACTCGTGGGATAATTTCAGGCTCGTGGCCCAGTTGCGCGGGATGCTCGAGATGGTTGACGTCATGATCGACGACATCGAAGGGGTGTCGCTACAGCGAACCGAACCTATTGAGATTCCCGCCGAGATGGTCTTTGGTGCGGAGGTCCTCGAGCAGGTCGCGAGTCGATTCGATCCCGCAGACCTACCAAGAGATCGGCGCAGGTTGGCCGACACGGTGGGGGGTTGGGCGACGGCGGCCGGCCTGTCTCCCGGGGACTTGGGTGCTCTAATCGATCGCCACCCGGACCTCGTGAACGCTCAGTCGATCGACCCGGCAAGCGCAATCTTGGGAGCCATCCTTCGCGAGAGAGCGACCGAACTTCTCGACGGCTATGACGGTGCCTTCTGCGTCGGGTCGGAATTGGAGTCGCTGTGTTGGGAGGCATCTGCCATTGCTGACGAGCGCAGGGTCACGTTGACGTAGCGGTGCCTAGCGAGCCGCTGGGGCGTACTAGCGACTTGCGAGGTTGCTCGACCACGTCCCGCGACTCGCCACCTCCCCGCACCCTTGTGTTCGAACTGGTATTCGACTAGCATCTGGTCATGGACCCCGCCGCCACGCTCCGCGACCTGCGTCAGCAGGCACTGGAGGCTGCGCAGGCACTGGGGCGGCTGGAGCCGGGTGAGGTCGACGCCGCGGCCGTCGACCTGATCGCCGAGGCGGAGCGT
The DNA here is from genome assembly GCA_036341255.1 of Actinomycetota bacterium. GTDB lineage: Bacteria > Actinomycetota > Actinomycetes > Propionibacteriales > Nocardioidaceae > Nocardioides. The sequence goes on from JAYYWX010000020.1 coordinate 5,447, forward strand.
CTGAAGAACTCGCTGTGCGCCGTGCAGGCGCAGGCCGCTGTGACGCTCAAGCAGGCGCGGATCGCGGAGCGGGCGCACCAGCCCGAGCCGATGCGTGAGCGCGGCATCGGCACCGAGGTCGCGCTGGCCCGACGGGAGTCGCCGCACCGCGGCGGCATCCACCTCGGGCTCGCCGTGGTGCTGACCGAGGAGCTCCCCCACACCCTCGCCGCGATGAGGGCCGGCTGGTGCACCGAGTGGCGGGCCACGCAGATCGCCCAGGGCACCGCCTGCCTGAGCCTGGTCGACCGGCTCCGGATCGACGCCGAGCTGATGAGCCAGGAGAGCACCACGGCCGGCTGGGGCGAACGGCGCTTCCGTGCCGAGGTCGACCGCCTGGCCTACGTCGCCGACCCGGCCGCCGCCGTGGCCCGGCACGAGAAGGCCGTCTCCGAGCGGCACACGAGCATCCGGCCGGTCGCCGACGGCATGGTCAGGCTCTCCGCCCTGCTCCCGCTGGCCAAGGGCGTGTCGGTGCACGCGACCCTGAGTCGCTGCGCCGACTCCGCCCGCGCCGCCGGCGACGAGCGCACCCGCGGCCAGGTCATGGCCGACACCCTCGTCGAGGGGATCCTCGGTGACGCCGACGTGGTCCCGGTGACGGTGCAGGTGACGCTGTCGGACGCCGCGCTGCTCAACCTGCCCGGTCGCGACGGGGACGAGCCGGGCTGGGTCGGCGCCCCCGGCACCGGCGCCATCCCGCTGCCCGCCGACCTCGTGCGCGACCTGGTGCGCCGGGCGTCCGAGCAGGGCGTCGCGGAGCTCAAGCGGCTCTACCTCGACAGGGGCGGCCGGTTGGTGGCCATGGAGTCGACGGCCCGCACCTTCCCCGCCGGGCTCGCGGACCTCCTCACCACCCGCGACCGCACCTGCCGCACCCCGGGCTGCGACGCACCGGTGCGCCACCACGACCACGTCCGGCCACACGCCGAGGGCGGCCCCACGAGTGCGGACAACGGGCAGGGCCTCTGCGAGGGCTGCAACTACGCCAAGCAGGCCCCCGGATGGTCATCGCGCCCCCTCCCCGGCGACCCGACCGTCGTCGAGACCATCACCCCCAGCGGCTACCGCCACCTCAGCCGCGCGCCGGGCCTGCCGCCCCCGCAGCGACACCGCCTCCGTCTCGACCTCGCCTTCGCCCAGCTCGGCCTGGCGGCGTGAACCACGTCGTCCGCTGGCCCACCCCGAGGGATCTGGTGCGAACCCGCCACAGCAGGGAGGATCGAGTCACCCCAGCGCTTTGGAGTCCCTTGACAGCCCCAGCCCCGGAGGACGTCACCTTCGACGTCGTCCAGCATCCCGACCGCACGGTCGTCGTCGTCTCCGGCGAGCTCGACGTCCTCACCGTGCCGCACCTGCGGCGCGTGCTCTACGACCCCGCCCAGGTCTCCACCCCCAGCGTCGTGGTCGACCTCGCAGCCGTGAGCTTCCTCGACTCCGTCGGCATCGGCGCCCTGGTCGCGGCGCGGCGCTGGCTCACCTCACGCGGCGCGACGATGTCGCTGGCGTGCACGGACAACCAGCCGCGCAAGGTGCTGCGGATGATGGGCCTGGACAAGGTCTTCGAGATCGTCGCCCCCGAGGTCGGCTGAGCCGCTATCTCCGCACCCCGCCGTAGATCCCCTTCTTCACCACCCACGGCTGCAGCGCGCGGTCGACCACGACCCGCGGGATCCGGAACGGCCGTCCGGAGGGGTTGAAGACCTCCAGCCCCGTGCGCTGCGGCCCCAGCACCGAGCCCCACCGCCGCCCCGGCAGCGAGATCTCCTGCAGCGGTCGCCCGTCGAGGTACGCCGCGACGTTGGCGGCCAGGACCCTGTGCTGGAAGTTGCGTGCCGTCGAGCGCAGCGGGTCGGTCGCGGCGACGTCACCGATCGCGAAGACGCCGTCGACCCCCGGCACCCGCAGGTCCGGGCCGGTGCGGACGAAGCCGCCGTCGTCGAGGACGGAGTCCGGCAGCCACCCGGTGTGCGGGTGCACCCGACCCACCGCCCAGAGCACCAGGTCCGCCTCGGCAGCCGGCTGGCCGGTCGACCACTCGACCGGACCCGGTGCGGGCTCGTCGGAGGCCGGGAGCACCGCGCGGTGCCCCGGGTGCAGCACGACACCGGCCGCCTCCAGGCGGCGCTGGACACCGGCCCAGGTGCGGCCGTGGTGCTGCGGCAATCCCCGCTCGCCGGGGAAGTAGAGGTCCACGCGCTTGCCGGGCCACCGCACCGCCACGTTGTACGCCGCTGACACGGCCGCGGCCCCGCCCCCGACGACCGCGACCGAGCCGGCCGCCGCGAGACGCGCGTGCCGGTCCGCGAGGTCGGTGGCGACGGCGTCGTCGGTGCGCACGGCGTCGCTGCGCCAGAACCCGTTGGCGACCCCGGTGGCGACGACCAGGACGTCGTACCCCAGCTCGCGCGGCGACCCGTCGGCCCCCACCACCGAGACCGTCCGTGCCGCGAGGTCGGAGGAGACCAGCCGTCCGTGCACGACGTCGACCCGGTCCAGCCGCCGGAACGCGCGGTAGGGGATGCGGTAGTCACGCGACCAGGCGTCGGGCCTGGTCAGGCGCAGCCCGAGCTCCTGGCCGCTCACCAGACCGGTGGTCGGCGACACTCCGGTGACCGAGACGCCACGACGCACCATCGCGCGGCGGGCCAGCGCCCCCGCGCACAGCACGCCGGTGTCGCCGAGGCCGGCGACCAGGACCCGGGTCACGGCGAACCCACCCGGCTCACGACCGGCTGCTCACGACCGGCTGCTCACGACCGACGGGGCGGGCGGGGCAGCAGCATCGGGACGCTGTCGATGACGTCCTGGTAGCCCGGACGCCGCTCGAGGCTGCGCTGCTCCATCATCGGGATCGAGGCGCCGAGGAACATCGCGGTCATCCCGACGACGCCGATGACCTGCCACCACCAGGCGCCCGGCAGCGCGGAGAGACCGAAGAGCAGCAGCGAGAACCACATCAGGATCTCGCCGAGGTAGTTGGGGTGCCGCGACCAGGCCCACAGCCCGGTGACCAGGGACTCCCCCGGCTGCTTGGTGCGGGCGAAGCGGTGCTGCTGGGTGTCGGCCACCAGCTGCAGCGTCACGGCGCCGACGCCCACGACCAGCGCGACGACGTCGAGCCAGCCCCACGCGCGCTCCGAGCGCGTCACGGCGTAGACCGGCAGCATCGCGGCGAAGACCTGCAGGGTCGGGAAGACGTGGATGGCCATCAGGTCCACGGGCAGCTCGACCTTCGGGTTCTTCTCGCGCAGCATCGGGTAGCGCCAGTCCTCGTGGTGCAGCCCCGGCCAGGAGTAGACCCAGTTGGCGGTCAGGCGGATCGCCCACAGCCACAGCACGACCGAGAGCAGCGCGAAGCGCACCCCGTCGGCGCCCGGCTCGCGCTCGAGCCACCAGTAGACCGCCAGCAGCGGCGGGATCACCGACCAGTAGGCGTCGTAGCACGAGGAGTTGTGCACGATCCGGCTCCCCGCGAAGACCACCGCGGTGGCGACCAGGTCGGCGATGAGGGCGTCCAGCCAGAGGTACGCCGTGTCCGGCCCGAGGTAGAGCCAGGCGGCGGCCGCAGCGACGGCGACGACGTACAGGCCGGTGACGATGGCGAGGGAGGCGCCGCGGCTGCGGGGCGCCGTGGTGGTGTCGGTCACCCCCGAAGTAGAACGTGTTTCACTTCGCTCGTCCAGCGGTTCCCCAGAACTCCCCGGGACTCGGGAACACCGACGGTCGGTCACCGGGTTCCCCTCCCGTGCACCCAGAGCCCGCTGCCGGCACCACGGACGAGGACGCCGCCTCCCTGGCGCGTCGTCGCCGCGCCTTCCGCCACGTCGTCGAGCCCGAGATCGCGGTGCTGCTGCGCGTCGGCCGCTCGCTGACCGGCAGTGACACCGACGCCGAGGACCTCGTCCAGGAGACGATGATCCGTGCCTTCGGGGCGATCGACCGGTTCGACGGCCGGCACCCCCGCGCCTGGCTGCTGACGATCCTGCGACGCACCCACCTCAACATGCACCGGCGACAGCGCCCCGCGACCGTGGGCGACTGGGAGGTCCTGCACCACGCGCGCCCCGCCTTCGGACGGGTGAACGCGCCGAGCGCGGAGGACCGGGCACTCGCCGAGGACCTCGACCCGGCCCTCCGGGAAGCGATGGCCGCGCTCGACGAACGCTTCCGTGCCGCGGTGGTGCTCGTCGACGTGCACGACCTCAGCTACGCCGACGCCGCCGCCGTCCTCGACGTGCCCGTCGGCACGATCATGTCGCGCCTGAGCCGGGCGCGCACCCGCCTGCGCGCAGCGCTCGCGGCCGACTCGCCCCACACCGGGAGGGAGACCCGATGATCCGCACCGCCCGCAGGATGCTGACCTGCCACTGGTCGGCACGCCGGCTGCAGCGCTACCTCGACGCCGACCCGTCCGCACCGCTGACCGCCCGTGAGGTGGCCCGGCTCGAGGGGCACCTGGCCACCTGCGAGCGCTGCGCCGACGTGCTCGGCGAGCACCGCCTGCTGCGTCGCGCCCTCGGCGACTGGCGACGGGGGACGCCGGTCGACCACGCCTCGATCCAGCGGGTCCGCGACCTGGTCGACGACCTGGCCGAGGGGCGGGAGCGATGAGCCGCGCCACCGACTCCGGTCGAGCGGAGGTCGAGCCCTGGGACCTGCTGGTCGTCGGCGGCGGCACAGCCGGCATCGTGGCGGCCAAGACCGCCGCCCGGCTGGGCGCGCGGGCCGTCCTGGCCGAGGAGCACCGCACGGGTGGGGACTGCCTGTGGACCGGGTGCGTGCCGTCCAAGTCGCTGCTCGCCGCGGCCGACGTGGCCGCCGCCGCCCGTGGCGGCGGGCGGTTCGGGATCGACGTCGGCGAGGTGAGGGTCGACCTCGCCCGGGTCATGGACCACGTCCAGAGCGCGATCCGGCACATCGAGCCCCACGACTCCCCCGCGAGCATCGAGGAGGTGGGCGCCAGCGTGCTGGAAGGTCGGGTCCGGCTCACCGGCCCGACGAGCGCCGAGGTACGCCACCCCGACGGCACGAGCACGCCGCTGCGGTTCCGCCACGCGGTGCTGGCCACCGGGGCGGCCCCGGCGATCCCGTCGATCCCCGGGATCGAGGACGTCGACGTCCTGACCAGCGACACCGTCTGGGACCTGCGCGCGGACCCCGGTCGCCTGGTGGTGCTGGGCGGCGGCGCGATCGGGTGCGAGCTCGGCCAGGGCTTCGCACGCCTCGGCGTCGACGTCACGGTCGTCGAGGGCGCCGACCGCCTGCTGCCCGCCGAGGACCCCGCGGCCGCAGCGGCGGTGACCCGGGCACTCGTGGCCGACGGCGTCGACGTGCGCACGGGCGCGGCGGTCGAGCGGGTGCGCCCCGCACACGGCTCCGGAGCCGGCCCGGGCCCCGGCGTGCTCCTGATCGAGGGGGGTGCGGAGGTCCCCTTCGACCGACTGCTCGTGGCCGTCGGCCGACGCCCGCGCACCGACGACCTCGGCCTGGACGCCGCCGGTGTGCAGGTCGACGACCGGGGGTACGTCCGCGTCGACGACCGGCTGACCACCACCAACCCACGCATCCGCGCTGCCGGCGACCTGACCGGTCACGCGCAGCTCACCCACGTCGCCGGCAGCCACGGCAGCCTCGCGGCCAGCAACGCCGTGCTCGGCCTGCGTCGCAGGGTCGACCCGGTGGTCCCGCGGGTCACCTACACCCAGCCGGAGGTCGCAGCGGTCGGCGTCGGGACCGCCGGCGAGCGCGACGACATCCGGGTCGTGCGCCTCCCCCACCTCGACGTCGACCGTGCCGTCGCCGAGGGCCGCACCGACGGCTTCACCGCGCTCGCCCTCGACGGGAAGGGCCGCCTGGTCGGTGCCACCGTCGTGGCACCGCGGGCGGGCGAGATGCTCGCCGAGCTGACGGCGGCGATCCGCCGCGGCGACCGCCCCCGCGACCTCGGCGGGGTGATCCACCCCTACCCCGCCTGGAGCGACGGCCCGTGGAACGCCGCCCTGGTCGAGGTGCGCGCGCAGCTGGAGAAGCCACTGCCGCAGCGCGCCACCAGGGCGCTGGTCAGGACCCGCCGCTGGTGGTCGGACCGGCGTGCCTGACGCGGGCCCGCGGCCGCGGCTGCTGCTCGTGGGTGCCGGCCACGCACACCTGCACCTGCTCGACCGGGCGGCGGAGCTGGCCGCGCACTACGACGTCACCCTGGTCGCACCCCGCTGGTTCCACTACAGCGGCACCGCGTCGGCGGTCGCGACCGGTGACCTGCCCGCCGGGGCCGGCCGGGTCGACGTGGCGGCGCTGGCTGCGCGGCACGGCGTGCGCCACGTCGTCGGGCGGGTCGTCGACCTCGATGCGCACGCCCGCACGGCACGGGCCGACGACCGCTCCGAGCTCCCCTTCGACCTTGTCTCGCTGAACATCGGCTCGGTGGTCGACCCCGCCCTCCTGCCGCCGGACCGGCCGGCGAGCGTGGTGCCGACCAAGCCGCTCACGGGGCTGGAGGCGCTGCGCGCGACCGCCGGCCGGCCGGTGAGCGTGGTCGGCGGAGGCGCCAGCGGCCTCGAGCTGGCCGCCCACGCGGCGGCCGCCGGTGCCCGGGTCACGCTGCTCGCCGAGGAGGTCGGCGGCGACCTGCCGGCCGGAGCGGTACGCCGCCTGGCACGGTGCCTGCGCGCACGCGGGGTCGACCTGCGACCCGGCGTCGCCGTGGTCGCGGTCGGTGCCGAGGTCACGACCCTGGCCGACGGCAGTGAGGTGCCGCACGACCTGGCGATCCTCGCGACCGGGCTGGTCGGACCACCGGAGCTGGCCCGCTGGGGGCTCGGCGACGAGCACGGGGTGCCGGTGACGGCGACGCTGACCCACCGCGAGCACCCGCACGTCCTGGCCGCCGGTGACTGCGCGCACTTCTCGCCCTCACCCCTGCCGCGGGTCGGCGTGCACGGCGTGCGGCAGGGCCCGGTGCTGCTCGCCGGGCTGCTCGCGCGGGCGCGGGGCGAGCAGGCTCCGGCGTACCGACCCCAGCGCCAGTGGCTCGCCGTCCTCGACCTCGGCGACGGCCGCGGCCTGGCGGTGCGGGGTCGCTGGTGGTGGGAGGGGCGCGCGGCGCTGTGGCTCAAGCGCCGCATCGACCGCCGCTGGCTGGCCCGCTACTCCTGACGACGCAGGATCCGGCGTCCCCACCAACCGCCGACGACCACGAGCAGCACCAGGCCGGCGACGGCCACCACGATGCCCAGCGGGTTCGCCCCCGATGCCCCGACCGCGGCGTAGGCGGTGGCACCCGGGAGCATCCCGAGCGCCGAGCCGAGGAGGTAGTGCCGGAACTTCACCCCCACCAGCCCTGCGGCGTAGTTGAGCGGGGTGAAGGGGAAGACCGGCACCAGCCGGACCGCCAGCACCGCTGGCAGCCCGTGGTGCGCGAGCACCCGGTCGGCCTGGGCCAGCCGTCCCCCGAGCAGCCGGTCCACGGCCGGGCGCCCCAGACGGCGCCCGATCGCGAAGCCGCCGACGGCACCGAGCAGCGCGCCGAGCCACGCCAGCAGCACGCCCTCGAGCAGGCCGAAGAGCGCCCCGGCCAGGATCGTGAGCACCGAGGCGGGTGTCGGCACGAGCACCAGAGCGGCGTACCCCAGCACGTAGAGGACCGGGCCCCACGGCCCCGCACCTTCGACGGTCTCGCGCAGCTGCTGCGGACCGTCCCAGCCCGAGAGCTGCACCCCGACGGCGACGGTCACGAAGACCAGCACGAGCCCTCCGAGCCGCAGCAACGCAGCGCGGCGCCCGGCGGTGGCTGCCTGGTCGCGCTGGTCGCCCTGGTCGCCCGTCATCGCGCACCCGCCAGCAGCCGCCGCCCCACCACGACCCGCTGCACCGCGGACACCCCCACCACACCGGCCCAGACCCAGGCCAGCACCGCCGCGGAGCCGGGGAGCAGCAGCCACAGCGCATGGACCACGATCGTCTCGGTGCCCTCGGCCAGACCGCCGATGAAGCTGAAGGTGCGCCCGTCGTCGAGCCGTGCGCCGCTCCGCTCGGCGGCGGAGGAGAAGGCCAGGAGGGCGGCCCCGTTGAGGTAGTAGGCCAGCAGCACCGCCAGGAACGCCGCCCACTCCCAGGGCCGGCCGGACCCTCCGGTCAGGGCGCCGGTCGTCCCGAGCGCGACGCCTACGACCCCAGCGCCGTAGGCGGCGAAGTCGGCGGTGATGTCGAGGAACCCGCCGGCCTCCGTCCCGCCCCCGCGGCGTCGCGCCAGCGGGCCGTCGAGCCCGTCGAGGAGGCGCGAGGCCAGCCAGGCCGCGAGGGCCCAGGGCCACAGCGCGAAGGTGGCCAGGACCGCACTGGACAGGGCCAGCAGCAGGCCGGCGACGCTGAGCCGGTCCGGGCTCACCCACGGTCGGTCCAGGGCCCGGGCCATCCGGTCCAGCGGGGCGTCGAGGCGACGCCGTAGGGCCGCGTCCAGCACAGGTCCTCCTCCATCGCGGTCCATCCGGCGGCGCGTCGGCCACGAACGACTCGCGCACCGCCACCATGTCACCTCGGGTGACACCGACACCCCGGGAAGGCCCCGAGAGCCCCACCGTGTTCCCGGAGCACCCCCGACGTCCCCCGCCCCCCGCCACCACCGACCAGGAGCCCACGTGCCGCGCACCCCCCGACTCCCCCTCGCCCTCGGGGCGCTCTGCCTGCTGGCGACCGCGTGCGCCGCGCCGGCGGTCGACACGGCCACTCCCACGGACCGGCCCTGGGAGGAGGTCCTCGCCGCGGCCGAGGGCCAGACGGTCGACCTGTGGATGTGGGGCGGCGACGAGCGCGGCAACGCCTACGTCGACGACGTGCTGGCGCCGGCCGCAGCCGAGGTCGGGGTGACCCTGCGGCGGGTGCCGGTCGCCGACACCAAGGACGCGCTGCGACGCGTCCTTGCCGAGCGGGCGGCCGGCGAGGAGGACGGCACGGTCGACCTGGTGTGGGTCAACGGCGACAACTTCGCCACCGGCCGCGAGGCCGGTGCGTGGGCCTGCGGGTGGGCAGGCACGCTGCCCAACGCGAGGTACGTCGCCGAGGACGACCCGCTGGTGACCGAGGACTTCGGGGTGGCCACCGAGGGGTGCGAGTCGCCGTGGCACAAGGCGCAGTTCGCCTTCGTCTACGACCAGGCCCGGGTCGAGGACCCGCCGACCTCGCTGGAGGGGCTCCTCCAGTGGGCCGAGGAGAACCCCGGTCGCTTCACCTATCCGGCGCCCCCGGACTTCACCGGCTCGGTCTTCGTGCGCCAGGCGTTGTACGCGGTCGCCGGCGGGGCCGAAGGCGTCCCCGACACCTACGACGAGGACGCGGCCGCCGCCCTCACCCCCGCCCTGTGGGAGCGGCTGCGGGAGGTCGCGCCGTCGCTGTGGCGCGAGGGCCGCACCTACCCCCGCGACTCGGTGGCGTTGGACCGGCTCTACGCCGACGGCGAGGTCGACTTCACCATGACCTACGGACCCGCGACGCTGACCGAGCTGGTCGCCGACGGGACGTTCCCCGACACCACCCGCGTGCTGACGCTGGACGAGGGCACCGTCGGCAACGCCAGCTTCCTCGCCATGCCCGCCACCGCCGGCGACCCGGAGGGCGCCATGGTCGTCGCCGACCTGGCGCTCTCCCCCGAGCAGCAGGCGCTGAAGGCCGACCCGGGCGTGTGGGGCCAGTTCACGGTGCTCGACCTGGACCTGCTCGACCCCACGGACCGCGCGCGGTTCGAGGAGCTCCCGCAGTCCGGCGTCGTCCCGCCGTACGACGAGCTGTCCCGCGACGCCCAGCCCGAGCTGGCCTCCAGCTGGGTCGCCCCGCTCGACGAGGGCTGGCGGCGCGAGGTCGTGGGACGCCGGTGACCCGGGAGGGACGGGCGGTCGCGGACCTGCTGCCGGTGGTGCCGGTCGCGGTGGTCGCCGGCGGCGGCATGGCGGCGGTCGTCGCCACCTCCTGGGGGCTGATGCCGCTCTACGGGCAACCGGCCCCCGGGGTCGATGGCTGGCGGCAGGTGGCCGGCGACCTCGGTCCCTCGCTCCGCGAGACCCTGGTCCTCTCGGTGGGCGCGACCGTGCTGGCGTTGGGCGTGGGCCTCGCGCTCGCGCTCGTGCTGCTGGCCGGCTCGGCACTGGTGCGGGCGGCCACGCTGGCCGTGCTCGCCGTCCCGCACCTGGTCGGAGCCACCAGCGTCCTGCTGTGGCTCGGTGACGGCGGGTGGGGCGCCCGTCTCACCGGAGCCGGTCCGGGCAGCTGGCCCGAGCTGGTCGCCGGTCCGTGGCCGGTCGCCACCGTGCTGGCGCTGGCCTGGAAGGAGTCGGCGTTCGTCGCCCTGGTGGTGCTGGCCGCCGTGGCACCCGGTCACCGCGAACGCATGGAGACCGCCGCGACCCTGGGCGCCCGGCCGCTGCAGCGCTGGACGCGGGTGCTGGTGCCGTCCGCCGCGCCGGCGCTCGCCGCCACCGGGCTGGTGGTGCTCGTCTACTCCATCGGCAGCTACGAGGTCGCCTGGCTGCTGGGGCGCACCAGCCCCGAGCCCCTCTCGGTCCTGTCCTTCCGGCTGTTCGGGTCCATCGAGCTGGTCGACCGGCCGGCGGCCGCCGCAGCCGCCGTCACGGGCTCCGCGCTGGCTCTCGGACTCACGCTGGTCGCCGTCGCGGCCGGCGCCCGGGTCGGCCGCACACTGGGAGCCCCCTCGTGAGCGCGACCGCCGCCACCGCCGTACGCCGCAGCGCGACCGGCCTGGCTCTCCTCTGGCTCCTCGCGCCGCTGCTGCCGGTGGTGCTGTGGGCGGTCTCCTCACGGTGGTCGGATCGGGCTCGGCTCCCCCAGGAGCTCGGGCTCGGCGGGTGGGCCGCCGCCCTGGATGCCGGCCTGTTGTCTGCGCTGCTCAGGTCGACCCTGCTGGGGCTGGCCGTGGCGGCCGTGGCGACTCCGCTCGGCGCCTGGGCCGGACGGCTGCTGGGCTGGCGCACGACCCGTCACCCGCGCCTGCTCGCCGTCGCGCTGGTCCTCCCGGTGCTGCTGCCGCCGCTGGCCGTGGCGATGGGTCTGGACGTGGTGGCGCTGCGCATCGGCGTACCCGGCCCCGTGGCGGTCCTGGCCGTGCTCACCGTGCTGGCGCTGCCCTACACCGCCTTCACCGCCGCCGCGGGCTTCGCGCGGATCGGTCCCGGCCCGGAGGAGCAGGCGCGGACGCTGGGCGCGAGCGCCCGACAGGCGCGGTGGCTGGTGACCTGGCCGGCGCTGCGACGCAGCCTGGCGGTCGCCGGGTTGCTGGCCTTCCTGGTGGGGTGGAGCGACTACGTCGTGACGCTCCTGCTCGGCGGTGGGCAGCTGGTCACCCTCCCGCTCCTGCTGGGCGCCAGCGCCTCCGGGGCCGGCAACGAGCCGGCCACCGCCGCGCTGGCGGTGGTGGCTGCCTCGCCGGGGCTGCTGCTGCTCGTGGTGGCGGCGCTCGTCCTGCGTGCGGCCCGCGCCGACGCCACCGGGCGGTCGGGGAGGATGGCGCGATGACGGGTCTGACCCTGGAGGGCGTGCGGCACCGCTACCCCGACGCGGCGGTCGACAGCGTGCACGCCGTCGACCTCGAGGTCGCCTCCGGGGGGATGCTGGCGCTGGTCGGTCCCTCCGGCTCCGGCAAGAGCACGCTGCTCCGGGTGGCCGCGGGGCTCGAGCAGCCCAGCGCCGGCCGAGTGCTGCTGGGCGACCGCGACGTGACCGCGCTGCCGCCCGAGCGCCGCGGGCTGAGCGTGGTCTCCCAGCGACCCCACCTCTTCGACCACCTCGACGTCACCGGCAACGTCGCCTTCGGCCCGCGGGTGGCGGGCGTGCCCCGTCGCGAGGCGCGGACCCGCGCGCGGCGCTACCTCGACCTCGTGCACCTCGACGGGCTCGGGCGCCGTCGCCCCGGTCAGCTCTCGGGCGGCCAGCAGCAGCGCGTCGCGCTGGCCCGCGCGTTGGCGACCGGCCGCGAGGTGCTGCTGCTCGACGAGCCCTTCGGGTCCCTGGACGCCGCCCTCCGCTCGGCGATGCACGACCTGCTCGGCGAGCTGCGGGCCGCCGTCGACCCGACCGTCCTGCTGGTCACCCACGACCTCGACGAGGCCGCGCTGGCCGAGCGCGTCGGGGTGCTCGTCGACGGCCGGCTGCACCAGGTCGCCGAGCCCGGCGAGCTCTACCGTCGTCCGGCCACCCTCACCGTCGCCCGCCTCCTCGGCGGCTTCGTCGAGGTGCCCGGCCGGGTCGTGGCGACGACCGGCGGCCCGCAGCACCGCTCTGCCTGGGGCTGCTGGCCGCTGCCGGCTGATGCGGGCGTCGCCGGACGGTCGACGTCGGGCGACGCGGTGCTCCTGGTGCGCCGCGAGGACCTGCGGCTCGTGCCCGAGCAGCCCCGGGACGGGCACCCGTCCGGGCCGGGCGTGCGGGGGCGCGTGGTCGCCTCCCGCCGCCGGGGAGTGCGCGTGGTGGTCGTGGTCGAGACGTCCGACCGGTCGCGGGTGGAGGTCGAGCTGGCCCCCCGCGAGGACGTCACCGTGGGTACGCCGGTGGGCGTCCGTCCCACGGACGGGGCCGCCGTGTGGGCGGTCGATGCACCCGAGTCCGACCCCTCGGGCACCACACGTCACACGCGCCACGCGGCCGACCTCCCCGGATCGGGTGCTCCCGCTTGCGACGATGCCCTGCGTGACTGAGCCGACCCCCTGGACCCCGACCAGTCGCCGTACCCTCGGGAAGGCGGCCGTGGCCGCCACCGTCGCCGTCGGAGCGGTGGGCGCCGCGGTGCGTCTCTCCCAGGACGACGACCCGAAGCTGCGCCCCGGTGGCGCTCTGGCACTCTCGGCCGACGACGGCTCGGACGTCGCGGCCCTGGAGACCGGGCTGCGCCTGCAGGAGCGGTCCAGCGGCGTGCTGCAGTCCGAGGCGCTGCCCACCTCGACCTACTCCATGGCGGCGGTGACCTGGGCGCGTCCCGAGGACCGTCCCGAGGTGCTCGTCCGTGCACGCCGCAGCGACGGCTGGAGCGACTGGACCCGCCTGCCCGTGGTGGAGGACCGACCCGACGACGACCCCGCGGTGCGCACCGGCACCGCGGCCTGGTGGTTCGGTCCCAGCGACGCGGTCCAGGTGCGGCTCGCCCGCGGTCCCGCGCCGAAGGGGATGCGACTCGTGCTGCTGCACCCCGCCTCCCGCCCCGACGACGAGCTCTCCCCCCGCACCGCCGCGCGCCGCTCCACCGGCACGCCCAAGGCGCCGCGCCCCGACATCCGCACGCGCAAGCAGTGGGGCGCCGACGAGTCGTGGCGCGACGGCAGCCCGCGCACGAACCGGACGATCGAGCAGGTCCACGTCCACCACACCGTCAGCGGCAACACCTACTCCCGCAAGGAGACCGCGGCGCTGATCCGCGGCATGTACCGCTACCACACCAAGTCCCTGGGGTGGTCCGACATCGGCTACAACTTCCTCGTCGACCGCTTCGGTCGGATCTGGGAGGGCCGCGCCGGCGGGATCGCCCAGCCGGTGCGCGGCGCGCACACCCTGGGCTTCAACGACACCTCGATGGGCGTCTCGGTCATCGGCAACTTCGAGCAGGCCGCCCCCAGCGAGGCGATCATCGACGCGCTCGGCGCGCTGGCGGCGTGGAAGCTCGACGCCTACGACCGCCGCCCGCGCGGCAAGACCACCGTGGAGTCGACCGGCAGCGACAAGTACGCCGCCGGCCGGATGGCCACACTGCGCGTCATCGACGGGCACCGCGACACCAACGACACCGCCTGCCCCGGCTCGAAGCTCTACGCACGCCTGGACGACGTCCGCGACCGCGCCCACCGCGTCATCAAGGCCTCGCGGGCCGGCCGTCCGGTGGACGAGCCCGAGGAGCCGGAGGTGGTGGGCGTGGTCGAGCCCGCCCGCGTCGGCGGGGTGGCCAAGCCCGGCAAGGGCCTGAAGGTCGTCAAGGGCCGCTACGACCCCGAGGGCGCGCGGTCGAGCTACCAGTGGCTGCGCGACGGGGACCCGATCGCCGGCGAGACCGCGTGGCGCTACCGCCTCGGGCAGGCCGACCTCGGGCGTCGGATCGCCGTGCAGGTGACCTCACGCTCGGGCTCGCGTACCCCGGCCCTGGAGGTGACGCCGGCCCGCCGGGTCACCTCGCCGGTCGTCCTGGAGGTCAACGCCCGCCGCACCCGCGGCGTGGTCCGGGCCAAGATCCGCCTGCGCAGCCCCGAGGGCATCGACCGCGAGCCCACCGGCACCGTCACGGTCTCCATCGGCAACCGCACCGAGCAGGTGCGCGTCCGCGACCTGGGCAAGCCGGTGTGGTTCGGTCGGGGCAAGAAGCTGGCGAAGTCCGCGACCCGGCTGGTCGTGCGCTACGAGGGCGACGCCGCCTTCCGGCCGGCCGAGCGCACGCTGGACCTGCCGCCCAACCAGCGCTGAGCCGGCCTCAGGCCCCGACCGGGGTGCAGCAGCCGCCACCCGCGCCGTCGTACGCCGGCCCCACGCCGCAGACGCCGGTCTCGGGGAGCACCAGCTCGACGCGGGAAGCCGCCTCGTGGTCGCCGGCTACCTCCGCGACGACCGAACGCACCTGCTCGTAGCCGGTGAGCGCGAGGAACGACGGCGCCCGGCCGTAGGACTTCATGCCCACCAGGTAGAGCCCTCCCTCCGGCTGGCGCAGCAACGCCGCGCCGTGCGGGCTGACGGTGCCGCACGAGTGGAACGCCGGATGGATCTCCGGCGCCAGGTCGCGCGGGGCGGACAGCTCGCCGTCGAGGTCGAGGTGCACCTGCGCCAGCCACGCGTGGTCGGGCCGGAACCCGGTCACCGCGACGACCCGGTCGACGACCACCCGCCGACCGTCCTGCGCCACGAGCGCGGTCCGCGCCCCGTCCTGCTCCACGGCGGCGGTCCGGAAGCCCGTCACCACTTCGACGTACGCCGACTCAGCAGCGGCCCGAGCACGCGACCCGAGCGCGCCGCGACCGGGCAGCTCGTCGGCCTCCTCGCCGCCGAAGACACCGTCGGCGTCGTGACGACGCAGCAGCCAGGTGACCCGGGTTCCGGGCACCTCCTCCGCGAGCCCCGCCAGCTCGACCACGGCCTGGTGCGCCGAGGCGCCGGAGCCGACGACGGCGACGTGCCGGCCGGCGTACCGCTCCCGCACCTGCGGGTCCGCGAGGTCCGGCACCCGGTAGGCGACGTCGGCGCCGCGCTCCCCCGGCGCCGGCCAGCCGTCGGCCCCGACCGGTGCGGGGTCGCCCCACGTGCCCGAGGCGTCGACCACCGCAGCAGCGGTGAGCACCTCCTCGTGCCCGTCGCTCGTGCGCACGTGCACCGCGAACGGCACCTCCTCGCGGCCCTGGGCGACGAGCCGGTCCCGGCCCCGCCGCGCGAGGCCGACGACCTCGCTGCCGACCCGCAGCACGGCACCGCGCTCGACGAGGGCTTCGGCGAGCGGCCGGAGGTACGCCTCGACCCACTCCCGGCCCGTGGGGGCGGTCTCTCCGGCCGGTCGCACCCAGCCGGTGGGCTCCAGCAGCCGGGCGGCGGCGTCGTCGACCAGCTCCGACCACGGGGAGAACAGCCGGACGTGCCCCCACTCGAGCACGGCGGCGCCGACGGTGGGTCCGGCCTCGAGCACGGTGACGGGCAGGCCGCGGTCCACCGCATGGGCGGCGGCAGCGAGCCCGATCGGGCCGGCGCCCACGATGACGAGCGGCTGGTCGGTGGTCGGGTGCAGGGACATGGGAGAACCTTTCATCGAGTGCGATCGATGGAGACACTAGACCATTCATCGATGAGTCTCGATCAATGGTCTAGCATGGCCGTCGTGACAGTCCTGGAGGCGCACGACGCCGAGACCTACGCCCAGTGGTTCGCCACCCTGGCCGACGCCACCCGGGTGCGCGTGCTGCACGCCGTGGCGAGCAGCCCGACCGGGTCGGTGCGGGTGGGCGACCTGGCCGCGGCCCTGGGGATCAGCCAGGCGACCTGCTCCCACCACGTCCGGCGGCTCGCCGAGGACAGGTTCGTGATCGTCGACAAGGTCGGCACCGCGAGCCTGGTGTCGGTCAACGCGGCCTGCTGCACCGGGCTGCCGCACGCCGCCGACGTGGTGATGGGGACGCTGGCGAGCCGCCCGTGCTGCCCCGAGGACCTGCCCGTCGACGTGACCACCCGCGCGATGACGGACGACGACCTGCCTCGGGTCCGGGAGATCTACGCCCAGGGCATCGCCACCCGACTGGCGACCTTCGAGACCGAGGTCCCGAGCATCGACGCCCTGCGCGAGAAGTGGCTGCCCGGCCACCGGTGGGTCGCCGAGCTCGCCGAGGCCCCCGGCGAGGTCGTCGGTTGGACCGGCGTCACCCCCGTCTCCAGCCGCGCCTGCTACGCCGGCGTCGGGGAGACCAGCGTCTACGTCGCCGACGGCCTGCGCGGCCGGGGCGTCGGGCGGGCCCTGGTGCACCGTCAGGTCACCGAGGCCGATGCCGCCGGGCTGTGGACGCTGCAGACCTCGATCTTCCCCGAGAACCGCGCCAGCCTGGCCCTGCACCGCAGCGCCGGCTACGTCACGCTCGCGGTCCGCTCCCGGATCGCCCAGCTCGACGGCGAGTGGCGCGACACGGTGCTGATGGAGCGCCGCAGCACGTGCTGCTGAGCGGGTCCTTGGGCGACTCCCTGCCCGAGGCCGTCGACGTCTGCGTCGTCGGCGGCGGGCCGTCGGCCCTGGCGCTCGCGTTCCACCTGCGCCGGGCCGAGCGCCGACGCTCGGAGTCCGGTCGCACCGGCGGCCCGCTGCGTGTCGTGCTGCTCGACGCCCGCGAACAGCCCGGTGGTGCGTGGCAGGACGCGTGGCCGAGCCTGCGGCTCTTCTCCCCCGCCGGCTACAGCTCGCTGCCGGGCCGGCTGATGCCGCGCCCGCCCGGCGACGAGCCGCCAGACGCGGCGCACGTGGTGGACTACCTCGCCGACTACGAGCGGCGCTACGACGTCGACGTGCGTCGACCGGTGCGCGTGGGGACCGTCGAGCGCGCCGACGACGGCCTGCTGGTCCGCACCGACCACGGCGACGTGCGTGCCCGCGCGGTGGTCTCGGCCACCGGCACGTGGGACCGCCCCCTGTGGCCCACGGTCCCGGGCGCCGACGGGTTCGGGGGCGAGGTGCTGCACGTGCACGACTACCGCGGGCCCGAGCCGTTCGCGGGGAAGCGGGTGCTCGTCGTGGGCGGCGGCAACTCCGGCGCCCAGGTCGCGGCGGACCTGCTCGGCACCGCCGACGCGGTCCGCTGGGCGACCCGCCGCCCACCGCGCTACCTCCCCGACGACGTCGACGGTCGTGTGCTGTTCGAGGTGGCCACCCAGGCGGTCCGCGACCGCGCCGCGGGTCGCGAGACCCAGGGGGTCGGGTCACTGGGCGACGTCGTGGCCGTGCCGCCGGTGCGTGCCGCGCGCGACCGCGGCGAGCTGGTCGCCGAGCCGATGGTCGAGCGGCTCACCGAGCACGGCGCCCGCTGGCCCGACGGACGCGAGGAGCGGCTCGACGCGGTCGTCTGGGCGACCGGGTTCCGGCCGGCGCTCGCCCACCTCCGCGGTCTCGGGCTCACCTGGACCGACGGCCACCCGGCGACCGAGGCGCCGGACGGGTCGCCCTTCGCGGTGCGGTCGGCCGACGGCGTACCGCTGTGGCTGCTGGGGTACGGCGACTGGTGCGGCCCCGCGTCGGCGACCCTCATCGGGGTCGGCCGCCCCGCGGCGGCGGTCGCCGCCGACATGGTCGCCACCCTCGACCGTGCGCCGGCCCGCTAGTCCCGGGGCCCGGGGACCGTGGTGTCGTCGAGGAAGCAGTAGGCCCAGGTCTCGCCGGGCTCGGCGGAGGCCATGAGCGGGTGGTCGGTGGCGCGGTGGTGGGCGGTGGCGTGCCGGCCCGGCGAGGAGTCGCAGCAGCCGACGTGGCCGCAGCTCAGGCACATCCGCAGGTGGACCCACCGCTCCCCGTCCCGCAGGCACTCCTCGCACCCGGCGGTCCCGGGCTGCACCGGCACCGAGGCCGCGCCGTGCGGGCAGGCGTCGGAGGGCCAGCGGTAGTGGACGAGCCGGGACACGTCCGGATGGGCCCCCGAGCCGTCGCTCACCCGGGCGCCCACCACCTCGGCGAGGTGCCGCCGTCCGGCGACGGCGGGGTCGACGACGTGGTCCACCCCGGCGGCCGCGAGGTCCTCGAGGTCGACACCGGTCGCGCGCACCACGACCGGGACGTCGCTCTGGCCGCGCACCATCACCGCCACCCGGGCGGCCTCCTCGGCATCGTGCTCGGCGACGACGACCAGCCGGGCCCGGGCCAGGCCGGCCTCCTCCAGCACGTGCGCCCGCATCGCGTCCCCGCGTACGACGGTGAGCCCGGCGGCCTCCGCCTCGGCCGCCCCGCCGGGGTTGAGCGTCGTCATCACGACCGGCACGCCCCGTGCGCGCAGGTCGGTCCCGACGGCGATGGAGTCGGCGCCCCAGCCGAGCATCAGCACGTGCCCCTGCACCTCGTGCGCGGCCGCCGGGGTGGACTCCTCCGCGGACGGGCCGGTGGTGGTGCTGCCGCGCGGAAGCAGCCTCGTGCCGAGGGACCCGAACGCCGGGGTCAGCATCATGAGCAGCACGGTGGTGGCGACGAAGACCTGCGACCCGTCCTCGCCCTCGCCGAGCGGGCTGAGCCCGGCACCCTCGCCGACGGTGAGCAGCACGAAGGAGAACTCGCCCACCTGGCCGAGCAGCAGCCCCGCGGCGACCGCCTGGCGCCACCCGACCCGCAACGGCGCGAGGGCGGCGGCGGTGGTGAGGGTCTTGACGACGAGGACGACGGCGGCGACCGCGAGCACGAGCGGCAGGTTGGCCAGCAGGAACCCGACGTCGAGCAGCATCCCGACGGAGACGAAGAAGATCGCGCTGAAGAGCACCTGCAGCGGCAGGATCTCCGAGAGCGCGTGCGTGCTGTGCCGGCTCTCGCTGACGACCAGCCCGGCCAGGAAGGCACCGAGCGAGACGCTGACGCCGGCCAGCGCGGTGAGGTAGGCGGTGCCGAAGCAGATGGCCACGACCGCGAGCAGGAAGACCTCGGGCGAGCAGAGCGCGGCGACGCGCTCGAGCACCTTGGGCATCACCCGGCGCGCGACGACCAGGACGACCCCGACCACCGCGACGGCGATCCCGAGCGCCTCCAGCAGGGCGCCGGTGCCGCCCTCGGCCTCGGTGCCCAGCAACGGGACCACCAGCACCATGGCCACGACCGCGAGGTCCTGGAAGACCAGGGTGGCCAGCGCGAGCTGGCCGCGGGTGCTGCTGGTGCCGCCGGTGTCGGCGAGCAGCTTGAGGACGATCGCCGTCGAGGACAGCGCGAGCAGGAAGCCGGTGAAGAGCCCGACCTTCCAGTCCCGCCCCAGCGCCAGCGTCACCGCGAGCCCGGCGCCGGTCGCCAGCACGACCTGGGACCCGCCCCCGAAGGCGACCCAGCGCCACACGCGCGCCAGGCGCTCGAGGGAGAACTCGATCCCGATCGTGAACAGCAGCAGGATCACGCCGATCTCCGCCGCCGCGTCGACCGCCTCGGTCGAGGAGACCAGGCCGAGCTGGGCGGGCCCGATCAGGACCCCGGCCAGCAGGAAGCCCACGATGGGCAGCACCCGGACCCGGACGCTGAGGTAGCCCACGACCGCCGCCGCCAGCAC
Organism: Actinomycetota bacterium; assembly: GCA_036341255.1. Taxonomy (GTDB): domain Bacteria; phylum Actinomycetota; class Actinomycetes; order Propionibacteriales; family Nocardioidaceae; genus Nocardioides. The sequence goes on from JAYYWX010000020.1 coordinate 25,213, forward strand.
CAGCGCAGCGGTGGCGGTGAGGTAGCGCGGCACGCCCTCGGACGAGACCAGGACGACCAGCTCGACGTTCACGGGAAGAATCTAGTCGAGGCCGCCGGTCCCAGCCCGCCTGCTCAGGCCGCCAGCACGGAGTCGGGGAGCTCCAGGTCCGGCACCAGCTCGACGAGCATCGCGCGCACGCGGCCGTCGATGTCGGCGACGATGCCGCGGACGGTCTCGGGGTCCTGTCCGCCCGGGTCCTCGACCGGCCAGTCGACGTACTTCACGCCGGGGACGTAGGGGCACTCCTCGCCGCAGCCGAGGGTGATCGCCATCGTGGAGGCGGCCACGGTCTCGTGGGTGAGGTGCTTGGGGTGCTCCTTGCTGGTGTCCAGGCCCAGCGACTCCAGCACGTCGGCCACCTCGGGGTGGATGTGCTCGCCGGGCTGGGTGCCGGCGGACAGCGCACGGACCCGTCCCTGGGCGTAGTGCTCGGTCAGCACGCGGCCGATGACGGAGCGTCCGCCGTTGCGGACGCAGGCGAAGACGACCTGCGGGACGTCGGTCATGAGGTTTCCTCTCGGGTCGGGACGACGACGTCGCCCAGGCTGGTGTCGCCCGGGGCGCCGAGCTGGGGGTGGAGCCAGTGCACGAAGGCCACCGCGAGGGTGGCGCCGACGAGCTGGGCGAGCACGAACGGCGGCACCGAGGCGGGTGCGATCCCCGCGAAGGTGTCGGAGAAGACCCGCCCCACGGTGACGGCGGGGTTGGCGAAGGACGTCGAGGAGGTGAACCAGTAGGCGGCGCCGATGTAGAAGCCGACGGCGGGAGCCGACAGCGCACCGCGACCGGTGCGGGCGAGGGCGAAGATGAGCGTCACCAGGCCGGCGGTGGCGACCACCTCGGAGAGCCACAGGTGCCCGGCGGAGCGGTCGGTGGAGGCCAGCTCGGTGACCGGCACCTCGAACATCAGGTTGGCGACCACCGCACCGGCGACGCCGCCGACGACCTGGGCCGCGGAGTACGCGCCCACCTCGGCACCGCTGAGCGCACCGGAGGCGCGCCCTCCCCCGGCCAGGCGCCCCATCAGCCAGTCGGCGAAGGACACCGCGGGGTTGAAGTGGGCCCCCGAGGTCGGGCCGAAGACCCAGATGAGGGCGGTGAGGCCGAAGACGGTGGCGGTGGAGTTGGCCAGCAGCTGCAGGCCGACGTCGTCGGAGAGCCGCTGGGCCATGATGCCGCTGCCGACGACGACGGCCACGAGCGAGGCGGTGCCGACGAGCTCGGCGGCGAGACGGCGGCTGAGGTCGGGGCGGGCGGGCTCGTGGGTGGAGGCGCTCACGCGGTCGAGCCTCCCGTCACGCCGGCGGGCGCGGCAAGCCCGAGCTCCTCGACCAGGGCCAGGACACGGCGCTCGAGGTCGTCGCGGATGCCGCGGACGTCGGAGACCGCCAGGCCGGCCGGGTCGGCCACGCTCCAGTCGCGGTAGTCCTTGCCCGGGAACACCGGGCAGGCGTCGCCGCAGCCCATGGTGATGACCACGTCGGCGGCGCGGACGACCTCGTCGGTCCAGGGCTTGGGGAACTCCCCGGAGATGTCGATGCCGCGCTCGGCCATCGCCGCGACGGCGGCCGGGTTGACCTCGTGACCCGGCTCGGAGCCACCTGACCAGGCGACCGCACGGTCGCCGACGTGGTGCTCGAGGAAGCCGAGCGCCATCTGGGAGCGGCCGGCGTTGTGCGTGCACAGGAACAGCACCACCGGGCGCCCGTCGTCGTGCAGCCTCTCCACGCGGGCCAGGGCGCGCAGGCGCTGGCGGGCGAACCGCTCGGCCAGCAGCGGGAGGAAGCCGACGACGGCGGAGCGGTCCGCGAACTCGTCGTAGGAGGAGGTGAGGAAGCGCTCGATCGTCTCGGCGCCGTACTGGCCGGAGAACTCCTCGGCCAGGCGGCCCGCGGCGGAGCGCAGCGCGACCTGCTGGTCGAGGGTGAGGTCGTCGGTCACGGGTGGACTCCTTCGTCCGGGGCTGGAGTGAGGCGGGTGGCTGGTCAGGAGCGGGGGCTGGTGCGGGCGCCTCAGCCGGGGCCGAGGCGGTGGATGCGGCGCTCGAGCTCGTCGGCGGCGGCCTCGAAGGCCTCGCCCCCGAGCGGGACGGGGTCGGGGACCGACCAGTGCAGGCTCGACCACTCCAGGGACCCGGTCACCGCACCGGCGGCGAGCTCCTCGTGGGCGGCGTCGCAGACCGTGACCACCAGCGCGTCGTCGAGGTCGCCGGGCACCAGACCGACGGGGCGCTCGGCGAGTGCGAGCCCCCGGCGTGCGGCGACGTCGACCGCACCGGGGTCGACCCGCTCGGCGGGGTGGGTGCCGGCGGAGCGGGCGGGCGGCACGCCGTCGCCCCGGTGGCTGTTCCAGATCGCGGCGGCCAGCTGGGAGCGCGCGGAGTTGCCCGTGCAGACGAAGAGCAGGCTCGCGGCCCCCGCCCACGGGGCACCCGCATCGGGGTCGGCGTCGACACCGGTGGGCGCCGCGTCCCCCGCCCCGTCCACCAGCCGCACGTAGGAGCGCCGCCGGTCGGCCTCGGAGCGTCGCCGCTCCACGACCCCGGCGCGCTCGAGCACCGCGAGGTGGTGGGCGAGCAGGTTGGATCCCAGGCCGAGCCGCTCGCAGATCTCGCGCGGCGAAGCGTCCCGCACGCCGAGCAGGTCCACGACCGCGAGCCGGGTGACATCGGCCAGCGCGGCGTGCCGCGCGGCGCGGGTCTCGAGGCTGCTCACACCCAGAAGCCTGTCACTCAATGATCATTGAGTCAATGAACGCTGAGCGAAATGGTGGTGCTCAGTCCGCGCAGTCGCGGCACAGCCCCGACAGCGCCACGTGGTGCGGGTCGAGGCGGAAGCCGGCGGAGGCGTCGAGCCGGCGGCGTACGTCGTCGAGGACGTCGTCGGGCAGGTCGATGACCCGGTGGCAGGTGCGGCACTGGGCGTGCACGTGGGCCGGCATGCCGCCCGCGGTGTCGGCGAGGTGGTAGGCGGTGCCCGACGCGAGGTGGACGTGGGTGACGACACCGACCTCGGCGAGCGTCTCGAGGGTGCGGTAGACGGTGGTGAGGTGGATGCCCGGCCAGCGCTCGGCGATGTCGGCGGTGATCTGCTCGACGGTGGGGTGCCCCTGGGCCCGCGACAGCGCGTCGATGACCGCACGGCGCGGCATGGTGATCCGGTGCCCGCGCTCGCGCAGCGTCTGCAGGACGGTCTCCACGGTCTCCACGGCCGGCTCCCCGCTCACAGGACCGCCGCCTTGGGTGCCCGCTGCAGACCACGCCCGCCGGTGGCCATCAGCACCGCCGCGAAGACCGTCGCGCCGGTCAGCACGATGGTGGTGCCCGAGGGCACGTCGAGGTGGTAGCTGAGGTTCATGCCGACCAGGCCGCAGAGCGCGCCGATCGCGCTGGAGAGCCACAGCATCGTCGCGAACCGGTGGGTGAGCATCCGCGCGACGACCGCCGGGATCACCAGGGTGGCCGCGACCAGGGTCACGCCGATGATCGACAGCGTGGCGAGGATCGCCAGCGACAGCACCAGCATGAGCAGGGCGTCGGTGCGCGCCACGCGGACCCCGCTGACGTCGGCGACCTCGGGGTCGAAGGTGGCGAAGAGCAGCGCGCGGTAGCGGGTCAGCACCACGGCGACGGTCAGGGCGCTGACCGCGACCAGGGTCCAGACGTCGGCGGTCGAGATGCCGATGATGCTGCCGAAGAGGGCTGCGTCGAAGCTCGGGCCGCGGTTGCCGAAGACGGTCAGCAGCGCGACCCCCAGGGCGAAGGAGGCGGTGGTGATGACGCCGATCGCGGCGTCCGCCCCGATCCGGTGGGCCCGCGAGACCCGGTTGATCGCCAGCGCCGAGGCGAACCCCCAGATCCCGGCACCGAGCACGTAGTTGAGGCCGATCACGCTGCTCGCCGCGAAGCCGCCGAAGATCGCGTGCGAGAGCCCGTGGCCGATGTAGCTCATCCCGCGCAGCACGACGTAGACGCCGACCAGCCCGCACAGGGCGCCGGCCAGGGTCGCCACGACGACGCCCTTGACGAAGAAGGCGTAGCCGAAGGGCTCCAGCAGGGTCTCGATCACGGGGCCTCCACCACCGGCCGGCGGGGGTGGCGGTTGCGGTCGAGCACGACCGGCATGCCGAGGTGCTCCAGCACGTCCATCGGCGCCCCGAAGGTCTGCTCGAGGACGCTCGGGGTCATCACGTCGGCCGGGGCGCCGCGACGCAGCACGGTGCCGTTCATCGCGACCAGGTCCGGCACGTGCGCCGCGACGCCGTTGAGGTCGTGGGTGGTCAGCAGGATGGTCATCCCGTCGTCGTGCAGGTGACCGAGCAGGTGGAGCATCTCGTGCCGGGTCGCGACATCGATGCCGCTGGTCGGCTCGTCGAGGAGCAGCAGCTGCGGGTCGCGCAGCAGCGCACGGGCCAGGAACATCCGCTGCTGCTGGCCCCCGGAGAGCTCGCGGATGTGCCGGTCGGCGAGGTGGGCGATGCCCAGCCGGTCCAGCACCTCGGTGACCGCCCGCTTCTCGGCCCGGGTCGCCCACGGCAGCCACCGGTCGCTGCGGACCATCAGCACGCACTCGGCCACGGTCACCGGGAACGACCAGCTCACCGTCTCCAGCTGCGGTACGTAGCCCACCCGCAGCCCGCGGGCCCGCTCGACCCGCCCCGCGGTCGGGCGCAACGTGCCGAGCGCCAGCCGCAGCAGGGTGGTCTTGCCGGCCCCGGACGGACCGACCACGCCGACGAAGTCACCGGCCCGCAGGGTCAGGTCGACCCCCGCGAGCACCGGCGCACCGTCGTACGACAGCTCGACGGAGTCGAGGCGGACCAGGGGCTCGTTCACGAGGCCCATCCAACAGCACGGCTCACGGGGGTCATCGACTCACCGGCCCACGTCACGCGACCTCACTGGGGGTAGGCCGCCTCGTCCGGGACGGCCGGGGTGACGTCGAGCGCCTCGAGGGTCGGGGCACTGCCGCCGAGACCGGTGAGCATGGTGACGTAGTTGGAGCGCATCAGGCCCAGCCAGGAGTGCTCGGGGTCGCCGGGGGCACCGGGCAGGTCGTCGTCGCGCAACGTGTCCTCGTAGCGCGCGCCGGTGGCGCGGCCGATCTCCTCCAACGCGTCGGAGGGGAAGACCTCCGAGCCGAAGATCGTCGGCACCTCCTGCTCACGGACCTGGTCGATGAGCCGGGCGACCTCCTTCGGCGTGGGCTCGGCGAAGTCCTCCGGCTGGATGGCGCCGATCACCTGCCAGTCGTAGGTCTCGGCGAAGTAGGCGTAGGCGTCGTGGTAGGTCAGCAGTACCCGCTCGTCGGCGGGCACCGACTCCTGGTCGGCGCGCAGCGCGTCGGAGAGATCGGTGGCCTGCTCCTCGAAGGAGGCCAGGTTGGCGTCGTACGTCGCCTCGCCCTCGGGGTCGAGGTCGACGAGGTTCTCGTGGACCAGCTCGGCGTAGCGGATCGCCCAGGTCGGGTCGGTCCACAGGTGCGGGTTGGGCTTGCCGTCCTCCTCGGGGAAGGAGAAGTCGTAGAGGTAGTCCGACTCCGGCAGCACCTCGGTGCCGAGCTCGACCAGCCGCCCGTCCTCGCTCATCGTCGCCTCGGCCAGCTCGACGGTCGGCTCCTCCAGCCGCAGCCCGTTGACCAGCACCAGGTCGGCCCGCTCCAGCAGCGCGGAGGCGCTCGGCGGCGGCTCGAAGGTGTGGGAGTTGGTGCCCTCCGGCACCAGGCCCTCGATCGTGGCGCGGTCGCCGGCCACGGCCGCGGTGATCGAGGTGATCGGCGCGACGGTCGTGACGATGCGCAGCTCGCCGTCCTCGGCCACGTCCGCGTCGGTGCCGCAGGCGGTGAGGGACAGGGCGAGGACGGCAGCGGCCGCGAGCGCGGCGCGGGGGGCACGGGACGGGCTCATGCCCAGAACCCTAGACGAGACCCATTTGCTTCTGTGAATGGGTTGCAACAAGTGGGACGGCGGCGTCGCGGACGCGACTGCTGTCTACGGCAGCTCCCCCGTCAGGCGCGCGTGCCGCTCGGCGCTGGCCTCGTTGAGGCCGGTGATCTCGACCGCAGTGCCGCGCCGCTCGTACTTGGTGACGATCGCGTCGAGGGCCGCGACGGTGGAGGCGTCCCAGATGTGGGAGTCGGAGAGGTCCACGACGACGCGGTCGGGGTCCTCGGCGTACTCGAACTGGGTGTAGAGGTCGTTGCTGGAGGCGAAGAACAGCTCGCCGGTCACGCGGTAGACGGCCTTGACGCCCTGCTCGTCCTCGACGAGCTCGCGGTGGGTGTCGGTCAGGTGGGCGACCCGACGGGCGAAGAGCGTCATCGCCACGAGCACGCCGACCCCGACGCCGATGGCCAGGTTGTGAGTGAGGACGGTGACCGCCACGGTCGAGACCATCACGGTGGTCTCGGACTTGGGCATCCGGCGCAGGGTGCTGGGCTGGATCGAGTGCCAGTCGAAGGTGGCGACGGAGACCATGATCATCACCGCGACCAGGGCGGCCATCGGGATGAGCGCGACGACGTCGCCGAAGCCGACGACCAGGATCAGCAGGAAGACGCCGGCCAGGAAGGTCGAGATCCGGGTGCGGGCGCCGGAGACCTTCACGTTGATCATCGTCTGGCCGATCATCGCGCAGCCGCCCATGCCACCGAAGAACCCGGTGATGACGTTGGCGGCACCCTGGCCCATCGCCTCACGGGTCTTGTCGGAGTGGGTGTCGGTGATGTCGTCGACGAGCTTGGCCGTCAGCAGCGACTCCAGGATGCCGACCAGGGCCATCGCCAGTGCGTACGGCGCGATGATCTCCAGGGTCTCCATCGAGAACGGCACGTCGGGGACGAACCACGCGGGCAGGCTGTCGGGCAGCTCGCCCTGGTCGCCGACCTCGGGCACGGTCACGGCGGCGACGAGGGTGAAGGCGGTGAGAGCCACGATCGCGACCAGCGGGGCCGGGATGACGGAGTTGACCCGGGGGAAGCCGACGATGACCGCGATGCCGACGGCCACCAGCGGGTAGACCGCCCACGGGACGTCGACAAGGTGCTCGATCTGGGCGCCGAAGATGAGGATCGCCAGGGCGTTGACGAAGCCGACCATCACCGAGCGCGGGATGAACCGCATCAGCCGGGCGACGCCCACCAGCGAGAGCACCAGCTGCAGGACGCCGCCGAGCAGCACGGTCGCGATGAGGTAGTCGTAGCCGTAGTCGCGCATCACCGGCGCGATGACCAGCGCGATGGCGCCGGTCGCGGCCGAGATCATCGCCGGGCGACCGCCCAGGAACGAGATCGCCACCGCCATGGTGAACGACGCGAAGAGCCCGACCTGTGGGTCGACGCCGGCGATGATCGAGAACGAGATCGCCTCGGGGATCAGCGCGAGCGCGACGACGAGGCCGGCGAGGACCTCGGTGCGCAGCAGCCGCGGGGAGCGCAGCGCCGCCCGCACGGTGTGCTCCGTGGGGTGCAGGTGCTGCTCGGGGTGGTTCTCGGTGGGGGTGATGCTCACCACGTTCTCCGTCCAGACGTGCCGAAGGCCCGGATCAGGACGTCCGGGCCTCTGGGTCCAGGGTACGGAAGTCGCACCCGTCCCGGCGAACCCTGACCTGCGCGGGGAGACCGTGCGGGGAGACTGTGCGGATGCGAGCCATGGTGGTCGATGCCGTCCGCGCCCAGCCCGAGGTCCGGGACGTGCCCGCCCCCGACGCGCCGCCCGGCGGGGTGGTCGTGCGGGTCCTCGCCACCGGGTTGTGCCGCAGCGACTGGCACGCGTGGGTCGGCCACGACGACATCGCCTTCCCGCACGTGCCCGGCCACGAGCTGGCCGGCGAGGTGGTCGCGGTCGGCTCCGGCGTACGCCGCTGGGCGGCCGGGGACCGGGTCACGGTGCCGTTCGTGTGCGGTTGCGGACGGTGCACGTGGTGCGCGGCCGGGGACGCGCAGGTCTGCCCGGACCAGGAGCAGCCGGGTTTCACGCACTGGGGCTCCTTCGCCGAGCAGGTCGTGCTGCACGCGGCAGACACGAACCTCGTGGCGGTGCCCGCCGGGGTCGACATGGCCAGCGCGGCCTCCCTGGGCTGCCGCTTCGCGACCGCCTACCGCGCACTGGTCGCGCGTGCTCGTGTGCAGCCGCAGGAGTGGGTCAGCGTCGTCGGCGCCGGTGGGGTCGGGCTGAGCAGCGTGATGATCGCGAAGGCCCTGGGCGCTCGCGTGGTCGCCGTCGACCGCAACCCCGGGGCCCTGGAGGCGGCGAGCGCCGTGGGCGCCGACCACCTGGTGCTGGCCGACGGCCGCGACGTCCCCGCCACCATCGGAGAGCTGACCGGCGGCGGCAGCCACGTGAGCGTCGACGCCGTGGGCAGCGAGCAGACCGCCTCCGAGGCCGTCCTGGGGCTGCGGCGCCGCGGGCGGCACGTGCAGGTCGGGTTGCTCCCCTCGATCGACGGGCACCCGCGGCTGCCGATGGCGCGCGCCATCGCGTGGGAGCTCGACCTGCTGGGCAGCCACGGGATGGCGGCGGTCGACTACCCCGGGATGCTCGCGCTCGTCGCCGACGGCTCGCTGCGCCCCCGGGATCTGGTCGAGCGCACGATCGGGCTCGAGGAGGCTGCCGGCCTGCTGCCCCGCTTCGACACCGCGACCCTCGCGGGAATGACCATCATCGACCCGTCGCGCTGACCTCACCGGGCCTAGGGTCGCCACATGAGCGAGGACGCGACCCACGACGTGCTGATGGTCGGCTGCGGGGACCTCGGGTCCCGCATCGGCCTGAGGTTGGCCGAGCGCGGCCACCGCGTGCTGGCCCTGCGCCGCGACGCCGCGAAGGTGCCCGCTCCGCTGACCGGGCTCTCGGTGGACCTCACCGCCGAGGCGCCCGCGTTGCCCGACCTGTCCCTGCGGTTCCTGGTCGTCGCGCTCACCGCCCGGCCGCGGACCGAGGACGCCTACCGCGCGACGTACGTCGAGGGGATGCGCCGCGCCCTGGACGCCGTCGCCGCCGCCGGGCAGCGACCCGAGCGGGCCATCCTGGTGTCCTCCACCGGGGTTCACGGCGAGCCCGACGACGGCTCACCGGTCACCGAGGACACGCCGCCCGCCCCTGCCGACGGCCCTGCGGCGGTGCTGCTCGAGGCCGAGCAGTTCTTCCACGAGCTGCTCCCCCACGGCACCGTGCTGCGCTGCTCGGGCCTGTACGCCGGGGACAGCACTCGTCTGGTCGACCGGGTGCGCGAAGGGGCGGATCCCGACCCGGGGCGCTGGACCAACCGCATCCACCGCGACGACGCCGCCGCGGCCGTCGTCCACCTGCTCACCCGGACCGAGGCACCCGACCCGGTCTACCTCGGCAACGACGACGAGCCGGCCCTCCTCGGCGACGTGGCCCGCGAGGTCGCCCGCCTCCTCGGCGAGGACCCGCCGCCCGCGGCCACCACCACCGACGACGTCACACCCCACGGCAAGCGCATCTCGAACGCCCGGCTGCGCGCGAGCGGCTGGACCCCGGCGTACCCCACCTACCGCGAGGGGTACGCCGCCCTGCTCCGTCGCTGACGCCACGGGCCGCACCGGACAGGTGCTTGACAGATCGGCCCTATTTGTCAAGTATGGCGTGACCCACGACGATCTGGAGCCCCATGTCGACCGCGCCCCTCTCCCCCGCCGCCGCGCAGCCGCTGCCCGTCTCCGGGCTTCCCGACCCCGGTGAGCGGGTGCCGCCCGTCGCCTGGCCGACCCTCGCGCTGTACGCCGGCACGCTGGCGCTCTTCGCGCTCGAGATGTACGCCGTGCTGGCCGCGGGGTGGTCGCCCTGGCTCACGGTGCCGATGGGCACGGCGGTCACGTTCCTGATGTTCAGCGTGCTGCACGAGGCGACGCACCACGCGGTGAGCACCAGCGACCGGCTGAACAACCTGATGGGCCACCTGTCGGTGCCGTTCGTGGCGCCGTACGGCACCTTCGGCATGATCGGCTTCATCCACATCGAGCACCACCGCAACACCAACGAGGAGAAGTCGGTCGACCCCGACGCGTGGACCAGCGAGGGCCCGTGGTGGCAGCTGCCGTTCCGCTGGATGACGATCGACCTCTGGTACTTCGTCTTCTACCTGCGCCGCATCCCCCAACGCCCTCGCAGTGAGGTGGTCGCGACGTCGCTGATGTTCGTGGCCGTCGTCGGCGCCTTCGGGTGGCTGGTCGCCGCCGGGCACGGCGCCACGCTGGCGGTCGCGTTCCTGATCCCGCAGCGGCTCGGCCTGGGCGTGCTGGCGTGGTGGTTCGACTACCTGCCGCACCACGGGCTGCCGTTCACCGGCCGGCAGGACAAGTACCGCGCGACCCGCATCCGCGTGGGCGGCGAGGGGTGGATGACGCCGCTGTTCGTCTACCAGAACTACCACCTGGTCCATCACCTGCACCCGAGCGTGCCGTTCTACCGCTATCTCCGCGCCTGGCGGCGCAACGAGCAGGCCTACCTCGACCGCAACGCCGCGATCTCGACGGTCTTCGGGCGGTCGCTGACCCCGTCGGAGTACCGCACCTGGCGACGCCTGACCGACGACCTCACCGCCGCTTCTCCCGTGGCCGAGTCGGGCGGCGACGCCCGGCGGTCGGTCCCGCGGTTCCACCCGCTGCGCGTCGCCTCGGTCGAGGCGGACACGGCCGAGTCGACGGTGGTGACGTTCACGGTCCCGGCCGACTTGGCGGCGGCGTACGAGCACCGGGCCGGGCAGCACGTCACGCTGCGCGCCGTGGTCGACGGCGAGGACCTGCGCCGCTCCTACTCCCTACTCCCCTCCCCCGCGGGCACGCTGCGGGTCGCGGTGAAGCGGATCGGGGGCGGCGCCTTCTCAGGCTACGTCCACGAGCGGCTGCGCGCCGACGACATCCTGGACGTGATGACGCCCGCCGGTCGGTTCGGCCACGACACCGAGGCCGCGGCCGCGCGCCACCATGTCGGCGTCGCCGCAGGCTCCGGCATCACCCCGGTGCTGGCGATCCTCGCCGACGCCCTCGAGGCGGAGCCGCGTTCGACCGCGACGCTGGTCTACGGCAACCGCACCACCGCCTCCACGATGCTGCGCGCCGAGGTCGACGCCCTCGCCGAGCGGTACGCCGGCCGGCTGGTCGTGCACCACGTGCTGTCCCGCGAGCTCGGTGCCGCCGCGGGGACCGCTCGCGCCGGGCGCATCAATGCGCCCCTGCTCGACGAGCTCGTCCCCGGTGACGTGGACCGCTGGTTCCTCTGCGGCCCCGAGCAGCTGGTCGAGGACCTCTCGGCCGCGCTCCCCGCGCGTGGCGGCCAGGTGCTGACCGAGGTCTTCCACACCGAGCAGGCGCACGCCGACCTCGGGCTCGACGTGGAGAGCCAGGTGACCGTCACCCTCGCGGGCCAGGACACCTCGTTCGCGCTGCGCTCCACCGGCGACACCGTGCTCGACGCCGCGCTGCGCGAGGGCGTGGACGCGCCGTACTCCTGCGCCGGCGGCGCCTGCGGCACCTGCCGCGCCAAGGTGCTGCTCGGTCGCGCCGTCATGGACCAGGACCACGCGCTCGACGACGACGAGCGGGCCGCCGGCTACGTGCTGACCTGCCAGGCGCACCCGATCAGCGAGGAGCTGCGGGTCAGCTACGACGCGTGACGGAGAAGCACATACTCCTGCAGGTATTTTTGAGCGATTTGCGGGACAGCCTTTACTTTCAGGTCTAGCGTCAGCGCGCCCCACTCCCCCACGTCTCGGAGAACCCCTTGATCCGGCGCCTGACCATCCTGTTCCTGTCCACCGCGCTGAGCACGTCCCTCGCGGTCCTCACTGCACCGTCCGCCTCGGCTTTCGTCGATCGCGACTGCGGCGACTTCGCGAGCCAGAAGGCCGCGCAGATCTTCTACCTCAAGGCCGGCGGCCCGTCCTCCGACCCCCACAACCTCGACAGCGACAACGACGGGGTCGCTTGCGAGTCCAACCCCGCTCCCTACTACTACAAGAAGACCCTGCCGGGAGGCGGGGACGACGAGCCGAAGCCGGAGCCGAAGATCACCGTCGTGAAGTCGGCCGTGGCCCTCTCGGTGTCACCGTCGAAGCGCATCCGCGGGGAGAAGTACCAGGTCAAGGTCACCGTCCGACCGGCCATCAGCCGCAAGGTGACGATCCAGAAGCGTGTCGACGGGCGCTGGAAGGCGATCGCCGACGGCCGCACCGGCAGCTCCGGCAAGGTCACGGGACGACTCACCACCCCCAAGGCGTCCGCCCCGCTGCGCGCCGTGGTCGGGACCGTCATCATCGGCCAGAAGAAGTACACCGCCGCCGCCAGCCGGACCACGAAGCTCACGGTCCAGAAGCAGAAGGTGTCGCTGGAGTTCGTCGACGACGAGGTCGCCGAGGGCGACGAGGCCACCGCACTGATCAAGGCCACACCGGTGCGCAAGGGACGCCCCGTCGCCCTGCAGGTGCGGGCCGGCGGGTCGTGGAAGACGGTCGCGCGCGCCGAGGTCGACCGCAAGGGGCGCGCCGAGGTCGACCTGCGGCCGGGTCTGGGCACGGACTCGTACCGCGCCGTGGTCCTGCGGCACGAGGGCGCCGTCCCCGCCCGGTCCCGCGCAAGGACGCTCACCGCGCTCGACCTCACCCCTCCCGCGGCTCCGACCGACCTCATCGCCACGACGGGTGACACCACCGTCGAGCTGATGTGGACGCGCGACCTGCCGGACGACTTCGCGCACCACGAGATCTGGATGCGCACCGCCGACTCCGGGTGGACCCTGGTCACGACGACGACGAGCGACACGATGAGCGTCGGCGGACTGGTCAACGACGTGGCGTACTGGTTCTACGTCACCAGCGTGGACGTGCACGGAAACGTCTCCGCCGCGAGCACCGAGGTGGAGGCCACCCCGAGCGCGCCGGTCACTGAGGAACCGGAGCCGGTCGAGAGCCGCTGACCGGGAAGCCGGCATCCCTCAAGCGTGCGGGATGCCGGCACCGCCCTTGCTCGCCTGGTAGGTCGCCGACAGCTCGGCGTACGTCGCCTGCAGCCGCGCGAGCCGGTCCGGCTCGGCTGCGATCGGTCGGCTGGTGAAGAAGTCGTTGCTGCGGTTGTAGAGGTCCCGCCCGGGCGCCGGCTCGGACCGGTCCGGGTCGGGGACGGCGTACACGGCCCTGAGGATGCGCAGGTCGTGCGGGATCGCGAAGGAGTCCGCGGAGTCCTGGTGGCTGAACAGGTAGTGCACTTCGGGGAAGCCTCCCCAGGCGATGCCCGAGAGGCACAGCGAGCACGGCTCGTGGGTGGCGAGGAAGACGCAGCCGGCCGGGTCCGGGGTCTCCTTCCGCTCGTGGAACAGCTTGATCGCGTGGATCTCCCCGTGCCAGAGCGGGTTCTCGACCTCGTTGTTGGTGGCCGCGACGACCACCGAGAGGTCCTCGCGCAGCAGGATCGCCGCCCCGAACAGCTTGTTGCCCAGCGCCACGCCCACACGCGTGAGGGGTACGACGTCGTGCTCGATCACGTCGAGCAGCCGCTCGTCCAGCGTGGTCACTCGGTCAAGCTAGTGGCGCAACATGTCGTAGGAATGACAGAAGGCCCGGACCTGATGGTCCGGGCCTCCTGTCATTGGTAGCGGGGGCAGGATTTGAACCTGCGACCTCTGGGGTCCTGCGTACCGGCTTCACCGGCCATGCCAGTGCTCGGCCCCAGTTCCCTGATCCAACACTTGTTTGAGCTTCTGCCGATCCCTCGTCGTGAAGTGCAGTGGGATCGGCAGGTTCGGACTGGTCCACTCGCGGTGGTGGTAGCGACTCTCATCGGCTACCACCACCTCTCACGGACAACTCGCCTCTTCGAGCATCTTGGCGTACTTCGAGGGAGTCATGCCAGCGAGGCTTCGGTGCGGGCGCACGGTGTTGTACTTGACCAGCCACTCGTCGACGACGTGCTGGACCTCGAGCACCGAGTGGTAGACCTCGTGGCCGAACAACTCGCGTTCCATGGTGCCGTTGAAACGCTCGGTGTAGCCGTTCTGCCAGGGGCTGGCCTTGGCGATGAAGACCCCCCTGACCTCTTGCGTGCCCAGCCAGTCCAGCAGGGTGTCGGCGATGAACTCCCGACCGTTGTCCGCCCGGATCAGCGTCGGCTTGCCGTGTCGCTCGAATAGCTTGGCCAGATGGGCCTGAACACTCTTCGCACCGATGCTGCGGGCCGCGTGAGACCCCAGGCCAAGCCGGGTGAACTCATCCATCACATTCAGCACACGGATCGGACGGCCGTCACTAGTGCGGCGCTTGATGAAGTCGTAGGACCAGATGTGATTGCGGTACTCCGGCGGTAGTTTCCAGATGCTGTTCGCGTCCTCACCCAGCGCCTTCTGCCCGCTGTTCTTGGCCTTCTGAGGGGGCACCTGGAGACCCTCTCGGCGCCACAGCCGCTCGATGCGCTTCTTGTTCACTGGCCAGCCCTCCGCGACCAGCAGCCCGCAGATCATCCGGTAGCCCCACTTCGGATGCTCATCGGCCAGCTCGACCATCCGCGAGACCAGGCTCTCCTCGAAGTCAGAGGGCGTGGGCACGTACCTGTTGCTCGACCGGTGCTGCCCGACCAGCCGGCAGGCACGGCGCTCGCTGACCTGGTGCTTGCGCATCAGCATCGCCACCGCATCCCGCCGCTTGGCCGGGCTCAGAAGTTTCCCTTCGCGACGTCCTTGAGCATCGAGATGTCCAGCGCCTGCTCGGCCACGATGCGCTTGAGCCGCGCGTTCTCCTGCTCCAGCGTCTCAGCCGGATCGCCTCGTCCTCCTTCAAAGCGCCGTACTTCGTGCGCCACCGGTAGAACGTCTGCTCGCTGACGCCCAGCTTCTTGCACACCTGCGGAATCGTCGCGCCTTGGGCCTGCAGCTTCTCCGCATCCCGCAAACGCGCCACGATCTGCTCGGGGGTCAACCTCTTCGATGCAGCCATTAGGAACTCACACCAGTCCTCTCACTTGTGGATGGATCCTCACAAGAACTGGACCGAAAAACGGGGGGCCGCACACGGACGATTGACCCCCATCGAGTACGAGACCATCATGACCACGCCCGCCACTCAGGCGGCCTGACCCAACCTGTCACCTGAGCGTGCATCAGCCCCTCTTGTTCTTCCTGATCCTCAAGGCTCTAACCGGAGGCTGATCGGGCGTTAGCGCGGGCAGATGCTGACTGCTATGGCGATCGACTTCGACGCAGAGACCGTCGGGGCCATCGTCGTTGGAGTCGGTCTCCTCATGGCGCCCCTCTCCTACCGGCAGTTCCTGCAGAAGACGGGACGCTCTGGCCATCGCAAGGGCGACAACGGCGCTCGCCTGTGACAAGTCGTGCGGACCGGTCGTCGACGACGACGGCAGCCCTCTGGGCGGGCAGCCGCTAGTCCCATCTAGGCGCTGCGACGAAGGGCTCGGTCGCGAAGATCGCGAGCCAAGTCTGCTGCCTCATCGACTGAGAGAGAGTCGTCTTTCCACCTGATCAGGACAGTGCGACCAGGCGTCACCCAGCTGCACGCCACCCACTGCAGCCCTTGGGCGTTACCAGATCCACAACCGAGGGCCCCGGGCAGTGTTGAGTCCGGGTAGAACTCCACGTCCGTCACTTGTGCGCCAGCTAGGCCGTTGATGACCGCTTGTTCTGCGTCTTCGGTCTCCGGGTCGTTCCCGTTGATGCCGACGAAGAAGACGGGGGTCTGAGGAGCACTGGTGTGTACGTAGAACGCCCCCACCACTGAGTCTGTTGGGACGCCCGAACCCTCGATGCCCTCCACCACTCGCTGCACCTCGTCCCGTACCTGCGCCGTGTCGAGCGTGGTCCAACCTCCGCCGTTCTTCGGGAGGCGCAGCTCAGGGACTTCAACCTCGTCTGACTCGCTACCCGCAAGAGGACTGGAGCTATCTGCTGCAGGACTGCTCTCGTCCTGTCGAAGTTCGGGCAGCGACAACGCCAGGGCAAGGACCGCGCCGAGTGTCGGGACGCTAACGATGTGCACCCACCAAGGGACGGGTCGATGGGATGCCCAAGCGACCAGGACCATGAGCGCAGCAGCGCCGAAGCACGGTGCGCTCAGTTCACCCGCGTTGAAGGACAGGTTGCCCTCCAGGCGCGACCCCAAGGCCAACAGGAGCACCACCAAGGTCCCGAAGGCCAGCGCTGCGTTGAGTAAGGCAACTTCGCCGAGCGTGTGCGTGGGCCGCTTGGGTTCGTCGGTGGTCTGAGGTGGCGCCTTCCACACCTGAGTGTCCGGTCGCTGCTCTCGCTCCATGTCTATCCCCATGAGTTGTCGACGTTGACGGCGAAGTTAGCCCGGCGACGCAGGCGCAGTCGCCCCAGGAAGGGTCTGCCCCCGCTCTGGTTGACACACGGGGGTTTGCAGTAATCAGGCCGCGAGTGCGGCCGCGTAGATCATCTCAAACTCGACCGGGGTGAGCTTCCCGAGACCGCGTTGACGGCGTCGGCGGTTGTACTTGGTCTCGATCCAGGTGACCATCGCCAGCCGTAGTTCCTCGCGGGTCTCCCAGCGTCGGGTGTTCAAGACGTTCTTTTGCAGGAGGGAGAAGAAGCTCTCCATGCTGGCGTTGTCCCCGGCGCCGTAAGAACGGCCCGTGGAGCCGAGCAGGCCGTTATTGGCCAGCAGCCGCTGGGTGGCCTTGGCCGTGAACTGACCGCCCCTGTCGCTGTGGCAGATCGTGCCGGACGGGGAGCGGAGCGCGATCGCGTTGCGCATCGCCGAGCGTGCGATCGAGGACTTCATCCTGGTGTCGATGGAGTAGCCGACGATCTTGTTCGACCACACGTCCTTGATCGCGCAGATGTAGAGCTTGCCTTCCCTGGTCCGATGCTCCGAGATGTCCCAGAGCCAGACCTTGTTCGGACCATCGGCGATGAACTCGTGACGCACCACCCCGTGCTCATCGACGACCGCGAGGAGGTCGTCGTGTGGTGGTGGACCTGTCGTACCGGCCTTGCTGCGCTTCTTGTGGTGGCTGGCGTAGATCCCTGCGGACTTGCATAGCCGGTGCACGCGGTTCTCCCCGACGGTAATGCCGTGCTCGTCGGCGAGCTCATCGGTGATGAGTCGGTAGCCCAACGTGGCGTCGTCTTCGTGGACCTCGAGGATGACGTCAAGCAGGTGGGCGTCGTCCCAGTCCCGCTGGGACACCGGGTCGGCCAACCACTTGTAGTACCCCTGCCTGGACAACCCCAGGACCCGCAACGCCACCGCGACCGGCGCCCTGATCGGGGCACCGGCCGCGGCCATCTCTCGGACGAGCGGGAAGACTATTTTCCCGGGAGGTTGGCCTGGGACAGATAGGCCGCTGCGCGTCGCAGGACCTCGTTCTCCTGCTCCAGCAGCCGGTTGCGCTTCTTCAGCTCACGCAGCTCAGCACGGTCGGCATCACTCAAGCCGGGACGGCGACCGTCCTCGATGTCGGCCTGCTTCATCCAGTTCGCCAACGAGCCTTCGGAGATCCCGAAGTCCTTCGCGATCTGCTTCAACGACGACTGACCCTGACGGGCCACGGCCACGACGTCGTCGCGGAACTCCTTGGGATAGGGCTTTGCCACGGGGACATCCTTCCGCCTGAGGAAGAAACCTCAGAGGTCAGGTGTCAACCGAACTAGGGGCAGACCCGGTCTTGTCTTCGGCATCACGTACTTCACCACCAAGCTGGGCGAACCGCGGGACCGCAACAACGTCAGCAAAGCCCTGCGCCGTGTCTTCGCTGTCGCCGAGGTGCGGTGGGCAGGCGCGCACACGTTCCGACGCACTGTCGCGTCATGGATGGACGCGCAGGGCTGCGCCCTCGCAGAAATCGCCAACCAGCTGGGGCACGCCGACATCAACGTCACGGCGAAGTACCTGGGTCGCAAGACACGACCCACTCGTGCCGCTTCCATCATGGTGCTGCCTGAGTCCGCTGCTACGAGTTAGCGCACCACGCCTCACTGAGCAGAACTGCGTTCGTCGTGAATACGTAGTGAATGACGGCCAAAGACACAGGGCCCGACCCGCATCTCTGCAGGTCAGGCCCTGTACTTGTAGCGGGGGCAGGATTTGAACCTGCGACCTCTGGACCCCCAGCGCGTGTGCGTTCCGCCGCTGGATCCTTTGACCTCACTTGCCGATGTGTGCTCTGACCTGCGCAGACACGCACAACCCAGCGTGTCGACTCCAGAACTTCTTGACGATGTCTGCTCGGATCAGACGGCTTGCGCTGGCGTTTTCGGGACATAAGCGCGGCGTGGCTCGAATCGCAGTCGGGCCCGGAAAGTGAGCCATGATTCCTGCCTGTTCGTGCCCAACTAAGATCGGCGGCATGCGGGACCTCCGAGCACCGGTCGGGACACGCGGTGCGCGCTACGCGCTGGCCGCTGTGGCCGTCGCGCTGTTCGGCCTTCTGTCGATGCACGGTTGGGGATCTCACACCGGCGCTCACACCATGGGAGCAACCCCCCCGAGCGCGAATATCGCGATCGCCGCGAGCGGCCCCATCAGTCATGACCACTCCGGGCCAGCGGCCAGTGATCCGGTCACCTCCGAACCGATCGTCGCGGGTCATCCAGCGAGAATGAGTTCCGAGGAGCCCGTCGGCGAGAACGGTGCAGGGCTTCTTGGCCTCTGCCTAGCCGTGCTGGCCGGCCTCCTGCTGCTGGGGATCGCTCTGCTGTTCGCAAGTCGGGGCGTCCGCATCCCCCGCACTCTGCTGCCAGCGTGGCATCTTCCGCAGTTCATCGCGCGAGACCGTGACCCGCCGAGCCTCCGCATGCTCTGTGTGATCCGCTGCTGACAGGCGTCCGCCACGAGCGTCCGACCCGGGCGACTCGGGGCTTTCGCCTCTCCCCAGACACTGATCACACAGATGGAGAAACACTCATGCGCAAATCGCTGATCACTGCCGTCGTGACAGCCTCGCTGTTCACCCTCGCCGCCTGCGGCAACGAGGACGACACTGGCACCGCTGGCGGGCACAACGAGGCCGACGTCACCTTCGCCCTGGACATGATCCCCCACCACCAGCAGGCCATCGAGATGGCCGACCTCGCCGAATCACGCGCTGAAAGCCAGGAGGTCAAGGACCTCGCCACCGACATCGAGGCAGCCCAAGGCCCCGAGATCGAAACTCTGACCGGCTGGCTGGAGTCATGGGGCGAGGACGTCCCGGATGAGGGCATGTCGGGCATGGATCACGGCGACATGTCCTCCGACGACATGGGCGGAATGATGACCGCGGACGAGATGGCCGACCTCGACGCGGCCTCCGGCGCGGAGTTCGACCAGATGTTCCTCACAATGATGATCGAGCACCACGAGGGTGCGATCGAGATGGCCAAGACCGAGCAGTCCGAGGGCGAGTTCCCCGAGGCCCTCGACATGGCTAAGGAGATCGAGACGACCCAGGCGGAGGAGATCCAGACGATGCAGAACCTGCTGAAGTCCTGATCTCGTCCCTGGTGCCGGGCAGAACGGAGCTAGTGCGCCTGCTCGGCACCCATCCTCACCTCGGAGCCCGCCCTCATGTACCGACCCCACATCGCCCTCACAGGCATCCTCCTCGGCGCCGCTCTCCTCTCGGGCGGCTGCGCCAAGGACACCCCAGCGACACCACCGCCCGCTGATGAGGACGCGAGTGTCGGCCACATCCACGGTCTCGGTGTCGATCCGGCCACCGACAGCCTCTACGTCGCCACCCACTTCGGCCTGTTCCACGTCGACCAGAGCGGCCAGCCGAGCCGCGTAGCAGACCGGTATCAGGACACGATGGCGTTCACCGTCGTCGGCCCTGGCCACTTCCTGGGAAGCGGCCACCCGGACCTCCGCGAGGACCTGCCCGCTCACCTCGGCCTGATCGAGTCCACCGATGCCGGAGAGACCTGGACGGCCCTCGCCCTCCAGGGCGAGGCGGACTTCCACATCCTCGAACCCGCCGGCGACGCCCTCTACGCATACGACGCGACCTCTGGCCGTCTGCTGCGGAGCGAGGACCGGAAGAGCTTCGACGAGGTGTTCCAAGGTCCGCTGACCAGCGTCGCGGCGGCCGACGACAGCGTCCCGCTGATCGCGACCGACGGCGACGGCCAACTCCACAGCCTCGACGCCATCTCCGGGGAGACCCGAGAACTCGGCGGTCCGACCATGATGTACCTCGACACCACTCCGGACGGGAACCTGGCCGGTATCGACCCCGACGGCGTCGTCCGGGTCAGCACCGACACCGGTCGAGCCTGGCGCGAGATCGGCTCAATCGATGGCCACCCGGCCGCATTCACCATCAGCGCCCAGGGCTGGTACGTCGCGACCGAAACGGCCGTCTACCGGTCCACCGATGACGGCGACACATGGACCCGCGTCCTGTGATCGTCCAGGGACGATGAGTAACCGCAGAGCCACGCATCGACACTTGGGCTCCCATCGCGGGCCGCGTCGGCGTGCCACGAGAGGGCTCACCGGCTTGGCGGTGCTGGCAACCACCGCCGCCGTGGCTGGACCCGTCGCGTTCCTCATCCCCGGAGCAACGGACACCGGGGAGGCGGGCCGCCGCACTGCAGTTGCTGCCTCCCCTTCCGCGCCCTTCCCTGACCCAACTCTCAAGGGCGAGCGACCAGACGGTGAGGTCGCGGTCGGTCGAGATCGTGACCCAGATCCCAAGCGGCCGCCCTCCCCCGCCACTCGCATCCCGGAGCGCGGCCCAGGCACGTTCGAAGTCGCCGCCGCATCATCGCTCGGGTCGCAGGCCGGGGTGACTTACCGGGTCGAGGTCGAGCAGGGCCTGCCCTTCAGCACCATGGATGTGGCGCGCTTGGTCGAAGTAACCCTGGCCGACCAGCGCGGCTGGGCGACGCGACACACGCTCGTCCGCGTCGAGGGTCACGCAGACCTCCGCATCATCCTGGCCACCCCCGGGACCGCCGACGACCTGTGTGCGCCGCTCGACACGGACGGCCGGCTGTCGTGCCGCAACGGGGGCAACGTCGTTCTCAATGCCTGGCGGTGGCAGTTCGGCGCAGACGGCTACGCCGGGGAGCTTGCGGCATATCGCCGCTACGTCATCAACCACGAGACGGGCCACGCCTTGGGCTATCCCCACGTCGGCTGTCCCGGCCCGGGCGAGATCGCGCCGGTGATGCTGCAACAGACCAAGGGCCTGGAGGGCTGCAAGCCGAACCCGTGGCCGTCGCGGGTAGATCTGCTCACCCACTGACGCCACCGTGGATCGGTCGTGCACCCGACGTGTGGTCCAGAGCGCCCACCGGCTTGCGTTGGACTCCCGTGCTCTCACGCATGGTGGCGGAGGCGAGGCAGATGGACGGGTTGAATCTGCGACCCCTTTGACGTTGAGCAGGCACTCAGCCCAGTCTTGCGTTTCGTCGCGGAAGTTCGCGCTGACCTGCAGAAACACCGCCAGGGGAACGTGCGTGACCTTGCGCGGTGTAGCGCCTTTCGGCCAGATTCTGCCGGGGTTTACGACTAGTAATGGACCACCACATTCGAGCTCGGTGCTCCTACCCCCGACTGTGGACCCTAGGACTCAAAATGCTGGCGCATCTGGGTGATCTCGGCCTGCTGATCGCTGATGATCTTCTCCGCCAGGGCCACGGCGTCCGGGTCCTCGCCGTCTTCGACCTCCACCTGGGCCATCTCGACGGCGCCCTGATGGTGCTCGATGATCATCTCGATGAACATCCGGTCCCAGCTGGCACCCGAGGCCGCCATCAGGTCGTTCATATCGTCCTCGTCCATCATGCCCGGCATCTCGCTGCTGGAACCGTGGCCCATGTCCCCATGGTCCATCCCGTCGGTCTCGTGGGAGGTCCCTTCCTCACCCCATACCTCGAGCCAGCCCTGGAGTGTGTTGATCTCGGGGTCGAGGGACGCATCGGGGAACGGCAGGTGAGCAGCATCGCCCGTACGCAGATCGGCCTCAACCCCCAGCTCGGAAGCGTGCTCCTTGGCGAGGGCGAGCATATCGGGGCTCAAGTCGACGCCCGTGACAGTTACCCCATTGTCGTAGTGCGCGAGGTTCCGTCCGGTACCGACGGCGACCTCGGGCACTCGCCC
Organism: Actinomycetota bacterium; assembly: GCA_036341255.1. Taxonomy (GTDB): domain Bacteria; phylum Actinomycetota; class Actinomycetes; order Propionibacteriales; family Nocardioidaceae; genus Nocardioides. The sequence continues at coordinate 47,321 of JAYYWX010000020.1, forward strand.
GGGGGCTCGCGCGCCGATCCACTCGCGGCCGCCGCCGAACCAGGTCCTCTCGAAGAACGCGATCTGCTTGTCGTAGCCGCGCGCGGCCTTGTCCCAGACGCGGTGTTGCTTCGCTGTCGGCGCCCCCGCGCCATGGCAGCCGTTCCACTCACTGCCTTGTCCTTCCTGCGTGGGCCACCCAGACAGCAGTGAGCGAGAACGAGCTGATTCAGGACGATAGGAGTCTTGTTCGAACTCGCTCATTCGAGTCGACGCAGTCCTTGGCAACCAGCAGAGAATTCACTGTGGTTCGTCGAGTGCCGCGAATGCCGCGCCTAAGCGCTGCTTTGCGTCGCTTGCGATCCTCCTGAGCGCTGGGTTGTCGGCGAGACCCATCATTGCGTCGGGGTCGAAAGCCTCGACCAGCGTCGTGTCGTGGTCCAGCGCGCGCACCACCACGTTGCAGGGAAGCACCGCTGCGATGGAGGGCTCGGCCTGAATGGCTTCGTAGGCCAGCGGCGGCCGGCAGGCACCGAGGATGACTTGCGGGGCGACGTCGACGTCGAGCTTCTCCTTTAGGGAGGCCTTGAGGTCAATCTCGGTCAGCACTCCGAAACCCTGGTCGCCCAAGGCTTCGCGGACCGCCGCGACAGCGTCGTCGTAGGGCTGGTTGATCGTGGTGGTGATCGTGTAGTTGCTCATGGGGCCTTCCTCGTCTGCTTTCCTCGGGTGCTGTCGGCACCGTCGTGCTCACGTGTGGGCTGCGTGATCTCGGGTCCGGACGTACCGTTGGTGCGCTGGGCTCGCGTCGCCCGCCGTGCCGGGCGGATCGTCCACCGGGCCAAGGCGACAAGGACCAGCAAGATCACGATCGCGATGATCCAGGACTTGTAACCGGCGATCCCGAGGCTGCCGCCAAGACCTCCGACGCCAAGTCGCACTAGTTGACTGCTCTGTTCCAACATATTGACTCGGTTCTCCTCACTGCTGGTGTGACTTTCCCCCTGACCATGATCAGGTCAGGGGACCTCGGTCTTGACGATCAAGGGTCAACGCGCGCCCGCACTGAGAGCGGACTTACGCCCGCCGTAGTCCTCGCGGCCGATCTCCCCCCCGCGCGAAGCGGACATCGAGGATCTCGAGTGCGCCAAGGTCTTGTCTACCAAGGCCCCCGCGACCTCCCGCTGTGCCGCGGAAGATCATCTGCCCGCGAGGAACACCCACGCGGGTGATGCCCGAACTGGTGTGGGTGGCGACCAGGCCCCAGAAGATCATCATCGCCGCGATCATGAAGACCCAGCCTGCCGCGCCCATGTCGTTGTCATACCAGCCCATCATCGTGAACGACTCCTCTGCTTGTCTCGAGCCTCCACCATGACTCGAGCGTGCCTCTGGTCTGTCGCGGTTGGGTGAAGGTTCGTTGAAGAAGCCCCGCAGGACTCGCTTCGTACGCATTCCCCAAGGTTCACGCCCGTCATTGTCTGGCTCGCCGTTGAACCCATGGCGTCGACGCGTACCGAGTCCGACGTGTTGGCCGCACTGTCGGAGCGGCCGAGGATCGTCTTCACCCGGTGCCAGCTCATCGACCACGTCGGGGAACCCGCGTGGCTGGGCGATGATGCCTGCTCGACGTTCGCATCGCGTGTCTACTACACGGACCGCAAGGGCTTCGCGAAAGCGCTCAGACCGACCTTCTACACCGCCGCGGACGCGGCCGCCGCGCATGCCGAGTTCGACACCTTTCGTGACTCGGTCTGGGGCATGAAGCATCCCCACGCGGTCGCGACCTGGCAAGCTGCGTGGGAACGGATCATCCCCCACCTGGCGTTCCCGCGCGGGCTCCGGCGGGGACTCGACAGCCGGCGGCTGGGATCGACCCTCCCACCACTGCGCGTCGGCCGCCGTCGCGCCCACGTGCCAGATGAAACTCAGACCGAGAGGACACTCCAGAGGGCGCCGGCTCCGATGCCGAGCGCGAGACTGAGACCGGCGGTCACCACCGCCGTCGTCGCCGACCAGGCCGCAGGGATGAACGCTCCTGGCGGGGTTCGCGCGGGGGGTTCCCCTCGGCCGTAGACGGGTGCGATCCACCGGAGGTAGTAGAAAAGGCTGATCACGGTGTTGACGAACACCAGCACTGCCAGCCAGGCAAGTCCGCCGTCCCAGGCGGCGGCTGTGGTGGTGAGCTTGCCGGCGAAGACGACGGTCGGCGGGGTGCCGACGAGGCCGAGCAGCGCCACCACCAGGGATGCACCAAGCCATGGCCGGGCTCGGCCCATGCCGCGGTAGGAGTCGAGGTCGCGCCGGTCGGGGAAGGCGGTCGTCACTGCGAATGCCGCAAGGTTGGTGACGGTATAGCCGGCGAGGTAGAGCAGCAGGGCGGGCAGGGCCAGGTCGCTGCGCCCGGCGACCGCGACCGGCACGAGCAGGTAGCCGACCTGGCTGACCGTGGACCAGCCGAGCAGGCGCCGGGGGTCGCTCTGCCAGTAGGCGGCGAAGTTGCCGAGCGTCATGCTGGCGACCGCGAGGACGGCGACCAGCAGCGGCCAGGCGAGGGTGTCGGGGAGCATGGCGATGAGTCGGTAGGCGGCGACCATCGCGCCGATCTTGGGCACGGTGGTGAGGAAGGCCGCGACCGCCCCGCCCGCACCCTCGGCGGCATCGGGGACCCAGAAGTGCCCCGGGACGCCGCCGGCCTTGAACATCAAGCCACCCAGCACCGCCACGACGCTCGCCGCGACCACGCCCTGTGGCGCCTCAGCAAGTCGGTCGGTGAGGTCGGCGTACGACGTGGTCGCGGAGACTCCGTACAGCAGCGTGACCCCGAGCAGCAGGAGGATGCCGAACAGGGCACCCAGCAGGTAGGTCTTCATGGCCGCCTCGGCTCCGCGGGGCGTGCGTGCGATGCCGATCAGGCCGTAGAGCGGGATGCTCGCGAGCAGGAACCCGACCACGACGACGAGCAGGTCGTCGGCGCCGGCGAGGACGAGCGTGCCGGTGGTCGAGAACAGGAAGAGTGCGTAGGTCTCGCTCTCCCGTGGCGAGCCGGCGATCTCGTCGGAGGCCAGCGCGAGGACGATCAGCGTGCCGACGACGGCGACGATCCGCGCCACTCCGGTGGCGGTGTCGACGGTGAAGGTGCCCTCCATCGCCGGCTGGGCCAGGCCGGGAAGGTCGACCGCGGCCAGGATGGCGGCGGCGACCAGCGCGACCGCGGCGATGACGCGGGTGACCCACTGGCGGGTCCGCGGGAGGAAGGACCCGCTGACCAGGACCGTGAGCCCGCCGAGGAACACCACGATCTCCGGCAGCAGCAGGAGTGGCCGCATGGCCATCTCGGAGCCCACGGGCCTACCTTCCGACGAGCTCGACGGCGACCTCGGCCGCGGGCTCGATCACGGCGAGCAGTGGTCGGGGGAACACTCCGATGAGAAGGGAGAGCACCAGCAGCGGGCCGACCGACCAGACCTCGGCGGCGCGCAGGTCGGTGAATCCGACCGAGCGGCCGCGGGTCTCGCCGGTGAAGATCCGCTGCAGCGCGCGGAGGAACAGCGCCGCGGTGAGGAGGATGCCCACGAGCGCGATGGCCGTGACGGGGGCGGCGGCGATGCTGCCGGTGAAGATCTGGAACTCTGCGATGAAGCCGGACAGCCCGGGAAGGCCCAGAGAGGCGAAGGCGCCGACGGCGAAGAACGCGGCGAACCGCGGCGCGGGTCCGGCCAGGCCGCCGTAGGAGTCCATGTCGTAGGTCGCTGCGCGGTCCTGGAGGACGCCGGCGAGGAGGAACAGCGCACCGGTGATCAGTCCGTGGCTGACCATCTGCGTGACGGCGCCGGTGACCGCGATGGACCGGGCCTGCGCGGTGTCGTCGGCGATGAGCCCTGCGGCGCCGACGGCGAGGACGATGTAGCCCATGTGGTTCACCGACGTGTAGGCGACCATCCGCTTGACGTTCGTCTGGGCCAGGGCCACCAGGGCGCCGTACACGACAGACACGATGCCAACGACGATGATCACCCACGCCCAGTCCCGCCACGCCTCGGGCAGCATCGGCAGCGCGATCCGCACGAACCCGTAGGTGCCCATCTTCAGCAGCACGCCCGCCAGGACCGCCGAGCCGATCGCCGGCGCGTCCGTGTGGGCCGGCGGCAGCCAGGTGTGGAACGGCACGGTCGGGGTCTTCACCGCCAGTCCGATCAGGATCGCGGCCAGCACCAGCCCACCGGCCAGCGACGACCCGGCGAACGGGGTCTGCTCGGCCAGCTCGACCATGTCGAAGGTGTGCGGGTCGGCGGCGATGTAGAGGCCGATGAAACCGACGAGCAGAGCCAGGGAGCCCAGAAACGTGTAGAGGAAGAACTTCATCGCTGACCGGGCGGCGTTGCCATGCCCCCAGCCGGCGATCACGAAGTACATGCCGACGATCGAGAGGTCGAAGAAGACGAAGAAGAGGATCAGGTCGGCGGCGACGAACAGGCCAATGCTGACGCTCTGCAGGAAGAGGAACAGCGCAGCCTGCAGACGCGGCCGGTCGGTCTCGCGCAGCGCGAAGATCGCGCAGGCGAGGAAGATCACCGCGGTCATCGCGACCAGCGGCAGGGACAACCCGTCGACGCCGAGGTGGTAGCTGCTGTTCACGCCGGGGATCCACTCGACCTGCTCCTCGAAGGCGAGTCGTCCGGCCGTGGGCGTCTCGTAGCGCAGCCACGCCGCGACCACGAGGGCGAGGTCGGCGGCTGCGACCGCGACCCAGGTCCACCGTGCGGCCGTGTCGCCGAGCCGCGGAAGCGCGAGCAGGGCCAGAGCGGCCGCCAGGGGCAGGAAGACGATCAGACTGAGCACGTTCACCTCACCGTGACGAGGAGCAGGACGCCGATCGCGAGCACCGCGACGGCCTGGATGTAGTACTGGTGCAGCTGGCCGGTCTGCGGACGACGTGCGAGGCGGCCGAGGCGGCGCAGTTGCGCAGCGAGCCCCTCGACCGCTCCGTCGAACCACCGGTCGTCGTCCCGTGCCGCGCGAGCCGCGGTCCACAGCGACGCCCGGGACGTTGTCTCGACCGCACCGTCGAGCACTCGGTCGTCGAACGTCGCTGCCCGACGCGCCAGACCGAGCGCGGCCGCGGCGGACCCGGCCACGCCACGGTCCAGGACGCGGTCGTCGAAACGCGCCAGCGCCTCTGCCAGCGAGAGGCTCGGGCGTACGACGAGGGCCTGTGTTGCGCGCTCGAGGCCCAGCCAGGCCAGTGCCCAGCCCGGTTCCGGCACCGGACGCCACCACACCAGCGCCAGCACCCCCAGTGCGATGACGACCGACGCGGCCATCTCCGCCCATGTCGGGTGGAGCGGCTCCTCGTCGAGAGCGCGGGCGATCGTGTCGCCGAACGGCGGCAGCGCGAGCACTCCGAGGACCACTGCGCCGAGCGCGAGTGCGATCAGCGGTACCCGCTCCAGCATGCCGACGTGGCGGGTGCCCGGCTCCTCCTCGTCGAGATGCGCCTCGACCTCGGCGTGATCGTGTTGGGACAGCTGTCGCCACAGGATCACCAAGATCTTGCCGGCGTACGCCGCCGACAGCGCGGCCGCGGCGAGGCCGGCGGCGTAGAGCCAGGGTGACTCCTCCAGGGCCGCGGCGAGGACCGCGTCCTTGGTAGCCCACAGCGCCAGCGGGGCGACGCCCGCGAGGGACAGCGCACCGGCGGTGGCGGCCCAGCCGACCAGCCGCCACCGCCGAGCCACGCCACGCAGACCGGCGAGCTGCTTGGTGCCGAGCGCGCTGAGCCAGGCCCCGGCGGCGAGGAAGAGCAGCGCCTTGGTCGAGGCGTGTGCCACGAGGTGTGCCGCTCCCCCGCTCACCGAGGCCAGCCCGGCGCCCATCACCACGAACCCGAGCTGGGCGGACGTGGAGGCGGCAAGCAGTTGTTTGAGGTCCTGCTGCGCCACGGCGACAGCGCCGAGCAGCAGCGCGGTGAGTGCGCCGACCCAGGCAGCAGCTGGCGCGGTCCAGCCGGTCGCCGCAAGCAGCGGCTCGGTGCGCAGCAGCAGGTAGCCACCCATGGCGACCATGGCCGCGGAGTGCAACAGTGCACTGACCGGGCTCGGACCCTCCATCGCGCGCGACAGCCAGAACGAGAACGGCAGCTGGGCCGCCTTGCCGAGTGCTGCGACCAGGACACCCGCCGCGACGACGTGACGCCACCCCGCGCTGCTTGCGGGCAGGTCGCCCAGTGACAGGCCGGCTCCACCGGCGAGCGCTGCTCCCGCTGCGATGTACAGCCCGACGTCCGCCGTGCGCGTGGTCACGAACGCCGTGATGCCGGCGGAGACCCGGTGGTCGTCGCGCCACCAGAACCCGACCAGCGCGAAGGACGTCGCGCCCATCACCTCCCAGGCGAACAGCAGCGCGGGCAGCGTCTCAGCAGTCGCCGTCAGGAGCGCGGCGGAGGCGAAGAGCAGCATGAGCCCGTGAAACCGGGCCTGTGACTCCCGGATCTCGCCGGCCGAGAACACGAGCACGAGCAGGCTCACGACCGCCACGGTCGGTGCGACCAAGGCCGACAGCGCATCGACCCCGAGGGCGAGATCGCTGCCGGCCATGAACGGGACCGACACCCTCGGCCGTTCGAGGGCAACCACCACCGACAGTGCGGCTGTGGTGAAGGCCGTGGCCAGCGACACGGCGGCCGCCGCCCGCTCGAGGCGGGAGAGGGCGAGGCCGCCTCCCACCACGGCGGGCAGCAGCACGAGCAGCCAGAGAGCAGTCTCGGACATGGACATGGTCACCCCGACAGGTCCGTGGCCATGTCGGTCATGTCGGCACCACGCTCACGATGCAGCAGCGTGGCCACCGCGAAGCCCATCGCCATCTCAACCGTCATCGCGGCGATGATCACCATGAGGAGGACCTGCCCGGTCGGGTCGGGAGCGAGGAACCACCAGACGCCGGCAGCGGCGAGGATGACAGCGTTGATCATGAGCTCCAGACCCATCATCACCATCACCACGGCCTGCTGGGAGATCGCGCCGTACAGCCCGACGCTGAAGATCGCCGCGGCGAGGAGCAGGGTCGCCTCCAAGGTCATCTGCCGACACCTCCGGGCTGGGGGTCGTCTGCGGGGCGCTGCTTCAGGTCATCGCCGAACCGGTCGTAGCGGGTGCGGTGCGCCGCGAGCACCACCCCGGCCACGATGGTGGCCACCATGACCGGACTGATCACGGCCATCACCAGCATCTTCGGGCCCATCAACGACTCCCCCAGCGCCATGGTGACGTCCGGCGGTGGACTGCCCCGGCGGGTGGGCCAGTCGACCATCAGGACGCCCGTCGCGAGCGCCAGGAACGTGGTCAGGGCGACGGCGATGGCGGTCTTGTTGCTGTGCACCATGCTCATCGGCATCAGAGCGGGGTTCATCCCCATGAACATGACCATGTAGACGGCCATGATCGCCATCTCCATGACCATCATCAGGATCGTCACCACGCCGACGTAGTTCTGCTGCAGGAAGAGCACCTGCATGCCGACCGCGACGAAGGACAGGGCGAGGGCGTACGTCGCTCGAGCCATCGAATCGACGTAGAAGACCGCGGCGCCGCCGAGCACCGCGACGAGCCCGATCCCCCAGAAGGCGATGTCGGTGAGCACGTTCACGACCTCCAGACGGCGATGACGGCGACGACCAGGTCCTGCAGCAGCACGGCCGGGAGCAGCAGCATCCAGCCCACCTCCATGAACTTGTCGGGGCGGAAGGCCGGCAGCCCCCGCCGCAGCCAGACCAGGACCGCGAGCAGGGCAACGGTCTTCACCAACACCCAGGCCCAGCCCGGCAGCAGCGGACCGGCGCCGCCGCCGAGGAACATCGGAACCGCGAACGCGGCGCCGGCGGCCAGCAGCGCGTATCGCCCCGCCTCGAACACCAACCGGTCCACGCCCGACAGTTCCGCCCGTGCGCCACCGGAGACGTCCGTGCCGATCGCCGGGGCGAAAGGCCCCCACACGGAGAAGGCCGCGACCCCGAGCAGGTAGACCAGGAACGCCACCGGCATCCAGACAGCGAACCAGAGGCCCTCCTGGGCCGCCGCGACCGCGCCCACGTTCAGGGTCTCCGCGGCGATCGCCGGAGCGACCAGGGCGAACATCAACGGAAGCTCGTAGCCCAGTCCGTGCGCCAGGAACCGGTAGCCGCCGACCAGCGAGTGTGCCGAGTTCGCACCCCACCCGGTCAACCACACCAGCGCCCAGACCATCACGTCCATGGCGTTGAACCACATGACGCCCACGTCGAGGTCGAAGATGGTCCACTCCCCCAACGGCACGACCGTCACCATCAGCGCCGCCGTCACCAGCAGCCCGGCCCCCCCGATGCGCCACAGCAGGCGGTCGGCTTCGACGGTGGTACGACGTCGCTGCCGCATCAGCCGGGCCGCCTCACCGAACGGCCGGACCGGCCCGCCCATCTTCCCGCCCGGGCCGCCCCGCGCACGCGCGGCGAGGGCACCGTCCAGCACGGCAGCGGTCACGGCCAGCGCGCCCAGGATCCCCAACGCGACGATCGCCCAGCCGGGTGCAACGGTGGTGATCGGCGAGTCGGTCATCGAGGTCGGGTCATCCATGGGACACCTCGTGCTCCGCCTGTCCGGCGAGCAGCTCGTGGATGTCGAGGCTGGCGAGGACCAGTCGCGCCGTGGCGAGATCAAGACCCATGACCAGATGTGCCAGGTGGTCGGTCGAGAGTGTGCGGCCGGCGTCGTTCGCCCGAGTGCCGGTGTCACCGGCGGCGGTCGCGGCAACACCGGCGACCGCCCGGTCCAACATGCCCATCAGCCGGTCGTAGGTGTCACCGACCGCGTCGGCCGGCAACCTCCGGGCGTGGGCCTCCTTGTCGCTCAGCCGCCTGACGCCTCGCAGCGACCAGCGCAACGTCCACGAACGACGGACCCTCCGGCGCAGACGCTCGAGCTCCGACCCCGCCGCCCCCTCTCCGGACTCCAGGGCGGTGTCGCGGATCCTTCGGGCCTCTGCCGCGGCGTCGTCCCACCCCGCCAACGCCAGCAGCGAGGCGATGTTGTCGATGCCGCGGGCCGGCCCGACAACGTCGTCATCCTGGCGGGCACGCCCGTCGACGAGCTCGGCCTGTGCCTCGACAATGACATCGCCCTGAAGCGAGCAGTGCAACACCAAACCGGCCGGCCAGTCCCGCAGCACAGGCCCGAGACGCACCTGTAAGACGTCCATCTCGAGCCCATCTCGGTCCTCGCCGCCCTCCGCGAGAGGGATGCCTCCCGGTGACATCTCCATGTCGCCGTGGTCCATGCCTTCGTGGCCGCCGTGGTCCATGCCCTCATGGCTGCCGTGCTCCATGCCCTCATGGCTGCCGTGGTCCATGCCCTCGTGGCCCTCGTGGCCCTCGTGGCCCTCGTGGCCCTCGTGGCCCTCGTGGCCCTCGTGGCCCTCGTGGCCCTCGTGGCCCTCGTGACCCTCGTGGCCCTCGTGACCCTCGTAACCCTCGTGGTCCATGCCCTCGTGGCCCTCGTGGTCCATGCCCTCGTGGCCGCCGTGGTCCATGCCCTCGTGGCCGCCGTGGTCCATGCCCTCGTGGCCCTCGTGGTCCATGCCCTCGTGGCCGCCGTGGTCCATGCCCTCGTGGCCCTCGTGGTCCATGCCTTCGTGGCCGCCGGCTGAACCGTGGTCCGTGTCTCCATGGCCACCATGACTCTCGGCTCGAGATCCGGCCTGCTCGGCGAGGAGTTCGGAGGCGGTGGGTCGCTGCTGCGCGTCACGGCGGTGGCGGTCGGTGTCGAGCAGGCCGGTGTGTGCTTCGTCCAGTCGAGCACCCACCTCGTCGCCCGCGTGCACGTGAACGCGCACCCGAGGTCCCGGCATCTGGTGCCAGATGCCTTCGATCGCCTCCGCGAGCCCCGGCCCGGGTTCGCCGCACACGACGAGTACGTCGGCGTCCGCGGGTGAGATGGCGAGGTGCCATCCACGGGCGGCCACGTTGCGCTCCGCCGCCACTCGCGTGCGCCACGAGCCCGGCACCTCGACGACCTGAGCGTGAGCGTGCCGGGAAGCGCTCCGTGCGATCGCGTCACTCAGACCCAACGCAGTGCCCCCTCCCGCCATGCCCAGAGCACGGCGACGAACAAAGCAGCCAAGAAGAGGAACATCTCGACGACCGCGGTCGCGCCGACCTGTGCGACGACGACCGCCCAGGGATACATGAACAGCATCTCGACGTCGAAGGCGAGGAAGAGCAGCGTCGCGAGGTACCAGCGCACGTGGTATCGCGACAGTGCGTGCTGCTCGGGGGCCCAGCCCGACTCGAACGGAAGCACGATTAGCGAGTCCGGCGCTACGGCGGTGAGCCTGTGCAGCGCGTACAGCCCGAGCACGAGCACCCCGACCGCGCTCGCCATCACGACAACCCCTGCGTACATGACTCTCCTCTCGCGTTCAGATCCTCGCCACTGGCTGGCTATGGACGGGGATCCGTGCTCAGGGGCTCGCCTCGAAGTCCGGGACGGGGCGCTGCTTGGCCTCTTCCTCGGTGGTGGCGGCACCGTTCTTCTCGATGTCCCCGATCAGCCACTTCATCTCGGCGATCTCGATGCGCTGAGCCTTGATGATCTCGTCGGCCAGCTTGCGCACACGCACGTCGTCGATCTCGGACCGCTCGCTGGTGAGGATCGCGATCGAGTGGTGCGGGATCATGCCCTTCATGTAGGCCTCGTCCTGCACGAAGGTCTGCGACCGGGACAGCCACAACGCGGAGCCCCCGACGACGAGCGCGGCCACGATGATGGCGACGTTGACCTTGACGTTCTTGTACATCATCCCCCACATGAAGCCGAGCATGATGATCGCCATCGCCGACCCCATGAGGATGGCCATGTAGACCCGCTCCTCGCTGAACGTCATGTGCGACCAGGTGAACGCGTTGGTGTAGGTGAGTAGGAACATCGTCACCGTCGACGTGGTGATCATGGCCGCGAAGATGAGGTACATCTTGCGCTCGTGCTTCGTGTGCTGCTCGTGCTCGGAGGACTGGTTCTTCTCGGACTTCGTGGTCATGCTGGGACTCCTCTCATCCGGGGTACGCATCCACATCGCCGGTTGTGGCACCAGTGCTTGTCGTCGGTGATCCGGCGGAGTGGTTCCGTCTGTGCCTACTGGTCGGTGTCGCCTCGGAGCTGACTGAGACGGTCCTGGTACTCCTCGTCGGTGAGCTCGCCCCGGGCGTAGCGCTCGTCGAGGATCTCTTGCGCTCGAGTTCTCCCGGTCCCCGGTCCAGGCGGTGGCGCGCTGCCACTGCCGCGGTTCGTGCCTCCGCCGCTGCCGCGAATCAGCAGCACGAGGACGAGGACGATGACCAGGATCATGATCGGCCAGGTGAACCACATCCAGCCCATGCCCCCTCCGTTGCCATACATGGGTCTCACCTCTCTTCCATTCCTGGAGCCCCGAGGGCTCCGCTGTGTTTGTCAGTCGGCCGGCTCGGGGCAGTGACCGCCTCGAGGTCAACTGGCCAGAACGGTGCCCATCATTCCCCGGTCCTCATGGTCGAGGATGTGGCAGTGGTAGACGGTCCGACCGCCGAAGTCCTCGAACGCGACCCGGACCTTGACCTGGCTGCGGGCGGGAACGTTCACGACGTCGAGCCAGACCGGCTCAGACAGCTGTTGCCCATCGACCTCCAGCAGCTGCATCGGCCACACGTGCAGATGGAAGGGATGATCCATCGGGCTGTCATTGCCGATGGTCCACTCCTCCACCGTGTCCATCCCCACCTGCTGGTCGATCCGGTCGGCGTCGAACTCCTCACCGTCGAAGGTGAAGCTCATCGGACCGTCGCCGCCGCCCATCATCCCGCCCATGCCCATCTGGAAGGTGATCGACCGACGACCATCGACGTCAGCGTCACGCAGGTCACGGACAGCCGTGCCCGCGGGGATCTCACCCACGGCTCGGTTGCCGCTCGCGGAAACGCTCAAGCGGGCGAGGGTCACCGGACCGCCACCCCCTGGCCTCGGACCCCCGCCCATCATCTGGCCCATCATGCCGCCGCGGTCGACCGGCATCGCGATGAGCTCGCTGCCTCCCTCGGAAAGATCGACCACCAGGTCGAGCCGGTTCCCGGGGGCGAGCACGACGTCCTCCAACGCCATGTCCCGGGGCAGCCGACCCACGTCGCGGCCAACAACCCGGGCGCGCTGTTCTGGCAGTCTCAGCGCGAGGTAGCGGGCGGTGCAGGCGTTGATGATCCGCCACCGTTCACGCTCTCCCGAGCGGCCCTTGAGGTCCGGCTTGGCGGCACCGTTGACCAGGACGAGCTCACCCTCGCGGCCCATCATCCGCTCCATGGTGGACGGGCTGACCAGCGACCCGCCGGAGTCCAGGGTGATGTCGGAGACGACCATGACCCGTTCCCGGTCGACGGGGATCTCCTCGTCGTCCTCCACGATGATGGCGCCGTAGAGTCCGCCGAACACCTGGTCCGCGACCGTGCCGTGGTGGTGCGGGTGGTACCAGTACACGCCTGGTGGATGGTTGTCGGGCAACCGATACTCGTAGCGATGCGCCCGGCCCGGATCGACAGCGACGAACACGTTGTCGCCGTTGCCCTCGGGGGACACGTGCAGCCCGTGCACGTGCAGGTTAGTGACCCGATCGAGCCGGTTCACCAGCTCCACCCGCAACGTGTCGCCCGGTCGCAGCCGCAACGTGGGACCCGGCACGCCGCCGTTGTAGCCCAGGGTCGTCGCTTCGCGTCCGGCGACCTCGTGCTTGCCCAGCGCAGCCTCCAGTCGCACCTCCAGTAGACCCCCGGTGCTCCGGAGAACCTCGGGCTCGGTGAACAGTTCCCCGGCGACGGGGTCCAGGACCGAGGTGGACAGCTCGCGCCACAGGCCCGTGCCACCGACGACGGTGCCCACCAGGCCGGCACCGCCCATCGTCAGAGCCGCGCGTCGGCTGATCGATTTCACGACTGCCCCTCCCTCAGGACGCGCGACCGGTGCTGGTACTCCTCCGTGCTCAGCTCGCCTGCCGCGTACCGCTCCTCAAGGATCTGTGGGGCACCACCCGTCCCGCTCGGCCGACCGGGCCGGCCCGAACCGGTTTCGAGGCCTCCGGCCAGCACCCGCACCGCCGTCACCGCCAGAAGCACGACGCCGAGGACCAGCAGCACTCCGTAGAACAACGCGATCATGGCTGATCGATCTCGGACCACGTCGCACCAGCATCGGTGGACACGAGGACGCCGCCCTCCGTGGCGGCATACCACCGCGACTCTGTGGCGGTCAGCGCGCGAGGCACGTCCGGGAGTGATCCCACCTCCCGCCAGGAGTCCCCACCGTCGTCGCTGCGGTAGACCGACCCCTCGGGGCCGGCCCCGACCAGCAGGTCCTCGCTGTCCCAGTCCAGGAGCAACAACCGCGGCGCGGACTCCACGAGCTCGGGAGACCCGGAGACCTGGAGCCGGACGAGCGAACCGCTGCCATCGGTCAGCAGCACAAGATCGGGGTTGCCTGGATGGGCGGCCACGTCGGCGGCGGGCAACTGGCCCAGGTCGCGCCACCGCCTGCCGTCCTCGGTCAACATGAGGCGCCCGCTCTGGGAGTCGACCCCGTACACGCGCTCACCCGACGCCTCGAGCGCATGGAAGTCCGCCTCCCCTTCCAACGAGAGCGACCTCCACGTCTGACCGGAGTCTGTCGACTCGGAGAGTCCCAAGTGCGCGGGTCCCCCGGCGCCCGGCTCGGGGTGACCACTCATCAGGAAGCGGTCCGCGTCGGCGATGGTGAACGACATCGCATCGAAACGCTCCTCCCCCACACGCTCGAAGCCGTCGGCGCCGAGGGCGAACACCCCGTGATGACTCGCGACGTAGAGCGTGTCGTCCGCGGGGTTCACGTCGAGAGAGTGGATATGGCCGAACTCCTCCCCGGCCGCAGCGGCGTCCGAGGCGGTCGGGTTCTCTGTAGAGCTACAGCTGGCGAGCAGGGCCACGGCCATGGAGAGGCCGACGACCAGAGGGAGACCAGAAGACAGACTCAGCGATTTGCACGTCGCGCACATGCGCATACTCCAAATGAGATCGAATGACAGGCAGGACAGACGCACCGGACCCATGCGGGTGGTGCGCCGGTGTGCCTGATCAGATCCGGAGTACGGTCAGCTGTCGTTCGAACGGCGGTGGCAGCCCCGCCACCTCGAGCGCGGCGACGACCCACGGCACCAGACGCGGCAGACGCCATCCCCCGCCACGTGCCGCAATAGCGAGCAGCCACAAGCCCAGCGCCAAACCGGGCGTGAGCATCATCAGGCACAGCGCGAGCAACCCCCCGTCATCCGCCGGCGGGGCCTCGTCCCCGGCAACGACGCCGAGGGATGCGACCACGCCCACCGTGGTGTCGGTGGTCATGATGATCGTCGGGGCGGCGTGGTGCCCGACGTGCTCGCCGGAGTCCGGCCCGGACGCCAGCCCGTGCATGCCAACGATTCCGAGCGCGACTGCGCACAGGAGGACGACCAGCGGAAGCCGCGTCCTCACGGCTCCCGGGAAGGTGCGGTCGGCAAGAGTCATCGCATCCTGAGTTTAGGCACAGCCACACCCGGCCGCCAGCCAGGCACCTTGATCCTGCCGCTGTTAGGGCAGGCAGCGCCGCCGGACCCGAGGAGCGATCACGTGCCATCGGCACTCGTCAAGAAGGAAGACCGCCTTTGACGTCGGCTGCGAACGCTTCACAACGATCCCGAGTTCCAACGAGCCGTGTCCGCAGCGCGACAACGTCGCGCGTCATAGTCCAGGACGGCCCTTTTCACAGGTCGACGACATCGAGCTCATATGCCCGATTCGCTCTGGCCCGAGCTCATCAACCCCATCCTCGCCGCCGTCCTCCTCGGCGCCCGAAACCAGACACAGCCGAAGGCCACCGCAGCCGATTGGCGACGTCGGCCGCACCGCGATGATCACCAAGGTCGCCGACCACCCAGGCTGAATCCAGGTGGCGAACCCGGCACCGGACCCCGCTGCAGAGGGGGTTTTCGGGTCACAAAGCGCGACACAAGCCAGAATGGCTCAAATGACAAGTGGCCCGGGTCCAGCGGTTCCGCCCGCCCCCGGCCCCATTTCAGGAGCGGGGGCCCGGTTTGAACCAGCGACCACTGG
>JAYYWX010000021.1:0-24614 GCA_036341255.1 Actinomycetota bacterium
CGCCGAGCGCCAGGGCGGTGCTGAGCAGGACGGTGGACAGGGCGCTCCGGGCGACCCTCGAGCCTGACGGCGACATCGGTGTTCCCTTCGAGCAGCCTGCGCGCCCGTGGGAGCAGGGGCGCGCGGTCCCCAGGGTATCGATGCAGCCGGCGCACCGGGCCCGCTTCACGAGGTCTTCACCTGGGCCTTCCTAGGCCTTCCGGGGCTCACCGGGCTCACCGGGGCCGGATCGCCCGCGAGCGCTTCGACGGCTCGCTGCGCCCCAGCTCGTTGAGGGCGACCACCTGGAAGGCCCAGCGTCCCTTGGGCATCCGCAGCACCTTCCGGGTCCGGCCCGGGCGCAGCGCCTTCGAGCCCTTGGAGCGGGCCAGCTGCTCGGTGTCGCGCATCTTGAGGGCGATCACGACGTACCCCGTCACCGGCGCCCCGCCGTCGGTCGCGGGGGCGCGCCACACCAGCCTGGCCGTGCGCCGGCCGCCCTTGCGGCCGGGCTTGGCCTTCTTCACGACGGGGCTGTCCGGCACCGTGGTGGACGTGCCGGCACCGCCCTCGCAGCCGCTGACGGAGAGGGTGTAGCGGCCCAGGCTGCCGTAGTCGTCGTACGCCGTGGTGGGGTCGCCCGTGCCCACGCCGTCGACGCGCGCGTAGAGCTCGCCCTCGGCCTCCAGGCCGACCGTGGCCCCCATGGCGCCGGCGGTGACGCCGTCGCCGCGCGTCGACGGCGGATCGTCGCGCTCGAGGACGGCCCCCGAGGCGTCGCGCACCTGCAGCTCGATGTCGAGGTTCGGGCTGACCCGGGCCGGCACCGCGCGCACCGTCACCTCGCCCGAGCAGGTGCCCAGCGCGTAGACGTCGACGTCGTCGCGGTGCGAGATGAGGCCGCCGGAGATCGGAATGAACGACGCGGCCGAGGCGATGGTGGCCCCCGCCTCGTCGGGCACCAGCGACAGGCCGCCGGCGTAGGTGTCGGGGTCGCGGTCGACCATGAGCGCCAGGTCGTCCTGGGTGTTGCGCGAGCCCTCGAAGGCGCCGTTGCTCCACTGGCTGACCGGGCCGGGACCGGAGCCCATGATGGGGGACCAGTTCGCGTGCCCGGGGTAGTAGCCCTGCACGTCGTCGCCGTCCTTGTCGTCGTGGTCGAGGCCGAGGGTGTGGCCGACCTCGTGGCTGACGGTCGTGGCGATGGTGGTGGCGTCGTTGTAGTACGCCGTGAACACCCACGCGGGCTGCAGCGACTGGTGCTCCTCGGGCTCGTCGAAGACCCCGACGAACGCCACGCCGGTGCAGTAGCGGCTGCTGCACAGGTCGCCCTGGACCGGCACGTCGCTGGTGATCTGGGCGCGGGTACCGAAGACGTAGTCGTCGGTCCCGTTGCGGGCCAGCGCCGCCCGGCCTGGGTCCTCGGTGGTGACATCGACGTCGAAGGGCGCGAAGTCCTCGGCGACCCGCAGCCAGACCTGCTGGATGGTGGCGTGCTCGCGGTTGCTGAACGCGGGGTCGTCGTCGAGGGAGAACGGCGCGGCGGCCGGCGCTTCGGTGTCCCACCGGCTGCCGATGTCGCTGGTGCCGTCGAAGTCGAGGTGGATGGTGCGCTCCGCGCCCGGACGGCTGTGCAGCCGGAAGGTCTCCGAGGTCGGGAAGACGGCCTCCTCGGTCGGGGGCGGCTCGTCACTCGGGTCGACGCCGGGGTCGTCGCCGGGGTCGTCGCCGGTGCCGGCGGCCGCGGTGGTGCGGTCCTCGTAGGCCAGCCGTCCCGAGGGCGTGACGACCAGCGTGGCGTCGCGCAGGAGCAGGTGGCGCAGCTCGCCGGTGCTCCGGCCGTTGAGGGCGGCCACCGCGCCGAGCCGGTCACCGAGCGCGAGCAGGGCTGCGCGGCCCCCGACCGCACGGGTCAGCAGCCCCTCGGGCAGGTCGACGGGCAGGTCCGCGGGCAGCATCTCGGGCTGCTCCGCGGCCGGTCGCTCGAGGGACCAGCGGCTGGCGGCGTACGTCGTCGTGCCGGTGTCGGGTGAGCCGGGCGTCTCCGTGGCAGACGTCGTCGAGGCCGCGGCGAGCGGTCCGAGGACCAGGCTCAGCAGGGCCCCCACAGGGACGACGTTCCGGAAGTGCACCACTGCAGTGAAGGACGCTGTGGACCAGCAGTGGAACAGCCCTGACCCAAACGTTCCCGCGGTGTTGACGAACTGTGGACCAGAACCCCTCAGGTGGCCCCGGAGCGGCCGGGCGGGGACGTGATCGACCCGACGCGGCCGGGGAGCGGGGTCCTGCTGGGATCAGCCCGTAGTCTCGCTCGGGTGATTCGCTTCGAGAAGGTCACCAAGACCTATCCCGGCGCCGGGGCCCCGGCGCTGGACCAGGTGTCGGTCGACGTCGAGAAGGGCGAGTTCGTCTTCCTCGTCGGCGCCTCCGGCTCCGGCAAGTCCACGGCGCTGCGCCTGGTGCTGCGCGAGTACCGCGCCACCTCCGGCCGCGTCTACGTCGCCGGCAAGGAGATCAACCGGCTCGCCGGGTGGAAGGTCCCGCGGCTGCGCCGCCAGATCGGCACCGTCTTCCAGGACTTCCGGCTGCTGCAGTCCAAGACCGTCGCCGAGAACGTCGCCTTCGCCCTCCAGGTCACCGGCAAGTCCCCGCGCGAGGTCAAGCGGCTGGTGCCGGAGACCCTCGAGCTGGTGGGGCTGCAGGAGCGCGCCGACCGTCTGCCCGACGAGCTCTCCGGTGGCGAGCAGCAGCGCGTCGCGATCGCCCGCGCGTACGTCGGGCGGCCGATGATCCTCATCGCCGACGAGCCCACGGGCAACCTCGACCCCGCCACGTCGGTCGGGATCATGAAGCTGCTCGACCGGATCAACAAGACCGGCACGACCGTCCTGATGGCCACCCACGACCACGGCATCGTCGACCAGATGCGCAAGCGCGTCATCGAGCTCGACCACGGCCGCGTGGTGCGTGACGAGGCCCGCGGCGTCTACGGCTTCTCGCACTGATCCGCTCGACGAGCCGACGAGCCGACACCCGCACCCGAACCTCCCGCCCACACCCAGGAGCTCCCGCCCTCCATGCGCTACGTCCTCTCCAACCTCGGCCAGGGGCTGCGTCGCAACACCTCGATGCACCTCGCGGTGGTGCTGACGCTGTTCGTGTCGCTGAGCCTCGTCGGCTTCGGTGCGCTGCTGAACAAGCAGACCGAGCACATCAACGACCAGCTCGGCAGCGAGCTGGAGATCACGGCGTACCTGTGCCGCAAGAACGACAACAACCCCGACTGCCTCGGTGAGGTCACCGAGGCGCAGAAGAAGGCGATCGTCAAGGTCGTCGAGGCCAGCCCCGAGGTCGCGGACTACCGCTTCGAGAGCCAGGAGACGGCCTTCGAGAAGACCAAGGAGCTCTACGGCCCCGAGGAGGCCGACCGCTTCGAGGGGCCCAACGCGATCCTGCGGCCCGAGGACCTGCCGGAGTCGATCTGGATCACGCTCAAGGACCCGCGCGAGTTCGAGGGCATCACCAGCGCCGTCGTGGGTCTCGACGGCGTGGCCCGGCTGGTCGACCAGCGCGAGACCGTCGGGCAGATCACCGGCATCGTCGACTGGCTGCAGCGGGCGGCGCTCATCGTGGCCGGGGTGCTGGGCCTGGCAGCGCTGCTGCTGGTGGCCAACACCATCCGGTTGGCGGCCTTCGCGCGCCGCAAGGAGATCGGGATCATGCGCCTGGTGGGTGCCTCGACGCTCTACATCGCGCTGCCGTTCCTGCTGGAGGCGCTGGTCACCGCGGTGATCGGTGTCGCGCTGGCGGCCGGTGCGCTGGTGGCGTTCGAGCAGTTCGTCGTCATCGAGCGCTACTCCGGGTTCACCGTCTTCCCGCTGGTGGACTGGGCCGACCTGGCCTACGCCGTCGGCGTGGTCGGGATCGCCGGCCCGGTCATCACGCTGGTGCCGACACTCCTGCTGACCCGCAAATACGTCAAAGTCTGACCCGAGCGCCGTACCGTCGAGGGGCAGTCCCACCTCTTCCCCGAAGCTCGAAGGCAGACCACGGTGCGCTTCTTCCCCAGCGCCTCCCGTCAGCGCCTGGCAGCGGCCGCAGCGGCCGGTGCCCTGGCGCTGGGCGCCATGTCCATCCCCTCCGCCCAGTTCAGCCTGGCCGCAGACGACCTGAAGGACCAGCAGAAGAAGGTCCAGAAGAAGATCCACGGCGCCGCCGACGACCTGGAGCACTCCAGCGCCGCTGCCCGCAAGGCGCTGGCCAAGGCCGAGGCCGCGCGCGCCGAGCTCGACCGCGCGAAGGGCCGGCTGAGCCGGGTCCGCGTGCGGCTCGACCACGCGCGCACCCGCGACGAGCGGATGGCCGAGAAGCTCGCCAAGGCCGAGGACCGGCTCGAGCAGGCCCGCGTCGACCTCGCCGAGGGCCAGGCCGCCCTCGCCGAGCAGCACCAGGTCGTGCGCGACCGGGTCGCCGACTCCTACATGCAGGGCAGCCCCGAGCTCGCCACCATCACCAGCTTCCTCAACAGCCGCTCCACCGAGGACCTCACCCGCCAGCAGGCCGCCACCGGGGCGATCATGAGCCGCGAGACCGGGATGTACGACGACCTCGAGGCAGCCGAGATCCTGCTGGCGCAGCGGGAGACCGAGGTGCAGACGGCCAAGCAGGAGGTCGCAGCCGACCGCCGCCAGGCCGCCCAGCACCTGGAGAAGATCCGCCGGCTGACCGGGCAGGCCGTCGCCGTACGCGACGAGGTCCGCGGTCTGGCCACCACCCGCGCCGAGGCCCGGCGCCAGGCCTTCGCGGCCAAGATGAAGGACCAGAAGGCGCTCAACCGGCTCAAGCGCCAGGAGGCGCGGATCAAGCAGCGCATCCTGGCCGCGGCCCGCGCGTCGCGGGGCAGCTCGATCAGCGCCCAGCCCTCGGGCTTCCTCCAGCGCCCGGTGGCCGGCCCGGTCACCTCCTCCTTCGGCTACCGCGTCCACCCCATCTACAAGTACTGGGGCATGCACGACGGCACCGACTTCGGGGTCGGCTGCCGCGAGCCGCTCAAGGCGTCGGGCACCGGCACCGTGATCGCGAAGTACTACTCCGAGGTCTACGGCAACCGCCTCTACCTCTCCCTGGGCCGGGTCAACGGCAAGTCGCTGACGGTCGTCTACAACCAC
This sequence comes from Actinomycetota bacterium, assembly GCA_036341255.1. Classification (GTDB taxonomy): domain Bacteria; phylum Actinomycetota; class Actinomycetes; order Propionibacteriales; family Nocardioidaceae; genus Nocardioides. The sequence continues at coordinate 5,148 of JAYYWX010000021.1, forward strand.
GCCTACGGCTACCGGTACGACGTCGGCGACCGGGTCGCCCGCGGCGCGGTCGTCGGCACGGTCGGCTCGACCGGCTGGTCCACCGGCTGCCACCTGCACTTCACCGTCCTGGTCGCCGGCAAGGCCGTCGACCCGATGAACTGGCTGTGACCCGCCCGCGGCGTGTGGTTGGTCGAGCAGCGAGCGCCAGCGAGCGGGCGTCGAGACCCCGCCCTCACCAATCCGGTTGAGCCTCCCTGCGAGAATGGCGGGATGGCCAGGGAGCAGGGGCAGAAGATGATCGCGCAGAACAAGAAGGCGCGACACGACTACGCCATCGAGGACACCTTCGAGGCCGGTCTGGTCCTCCAGGGCACCGAGGTGAAGTCCCTGCGGATGGGCCGCGCCAGCCTCGTCGACGGCTTCGTCGACCTCGACCGCGGTGAGGCGTGGCTGCACGGCGTGCACATCCCGGAGTACTCCCAGGGCACCTGGACCAACCACTCCGCGCGGCGCAAGCGCAAACTGCTGCTGCACCGCGAGGAGATCGACAAGATCGAGCGGCGGGTCAACGAGAAGGGCCTGACGGTCGTCCCGCTCGCGCTCTACTTCAAGGACGGTCGCGCCAAGGTCGAGATCGCCCTGGCCCGCGGCAAGAAGTCGTGGGACAAGCGGCAGTCGATCGCCGAGCGCACCGCCAAGCGCGAGGTGGAGGTCGAGGTCGGGCGTCGGCTCAAGGGCATGCGTGACTGACCCCGACCTGGACCCGGGGCTCACCTGGGAGCAGGAGGTCGAGCGCACCACCGCGTTCTGGCAGCGCCTGGGCCTGCCCGGTCTGCTCGACGTGCACACCCACTTCCTGCCGCCGCCGGTGCAGGCGAAGGTGTGGGAGCAGTTCGACAACGCCGGCCCGAAGCTGGGGCGCGAGTGGCCGATCCGCTACCGCGGCAGCGTCGAGCAGCGGGTGGCCCAGCTGCGCGCGCTCGGGGTACGCCGGTTCTCGACCCTGCCCTACGCCCACCGGCCGGGCATCGCCCGCTACCTCAACGAGTGGACGGCCGGCTTCAAGCGCGACGTCCCCGAGTCGCTGTGGTCGGCGACGCTCTACCCGGAGGACGACGTGGCGGCGTACGTCGCCGAGGGCATCGCCGCCGGGGTGGAGATCTGGAAGGTGCACGTGCAGGTGGGGGAGTTCCACCTCGACGACCCGGCGCTGGACCCGGCGTGGGCGCTGCTCGCCGAGGCCGGCACCCCCGTCGTCGTGCACGCGGGCCACGCGCCGGTCGGCAACGACTACACCGGCCACGCGTCGTCGGCGCGGGTGCTCGAGCGGCACCCGGGGCTGGCGATGGTGGTGGCGCACATGGGCGCGCCGGACTTCATCGAGTTCCTCGACCTGGCCGACCGCTACGAGCGGGTGCGCCTGGACACCACGATGGTGTTCACCGACTTCGAGCTCGGCGACGCGCACGGCGACGCGCGCAGCGGCCCACCGGCGTACGCCGACGGCTTGCTCGACCGGCTGGACCGGCAGCGCGACCGGCTGCTGCTCGGCACCGACTTCCCGACGATCCCGTACCCCTACGTGCACCAGCTGGAGTCGCTGGAGCGGCTCGGGCTGGGCGACGACTGGCTGCGGACGGTCTGCTGGCACAACGCCGCCGCGCTCGTGGGGGCTGGGCCGGAATACCCGCTGGACCCGGGCCGTTAGGATGGGTGCACAACTCAAGAGGGGCTGATCGGTTTCGACTTGGGACGTTAGTCCGAAGAGAAGCGGGTCGAGGAGCCAGCGTCATCTCGTAAACGATCGCTGGGAACCAATAACTGCCAACGCTAAGCGCAGTTCCTTCGCTCTCGCCGCCTGAGCGGTGATCGAAGCGTCTCCCCGGGTATCCGTCTCCGGCCCGGTGCGAGGCGTCGACTAGGAGACTTGCTTGTCAGCTGCTGTCAGGGTGGCTGACCGGGACTCAAACCTGACTGAGCCCGTCGGGGAGGTGTTCGTGCCAGCCCCGGGGCCGAGAAAAGCGATCTCACGAACTGCACCCGGAGAAGACTTCGTTCGACGCTCGAGGACCGGGGTTCGATTCCCCGCAGCTCCACTCATCACGACAGGCGCGTGATCTCGACCCACCGAGTGGTCCGAGATCACGCGCTCGTCGTCTCGGCCCCGGCACCGCGCGTTCACCGGGACCCGTCATGCTGTGCGCCGTGACAGCCGAGCCAGCGGGTGCCCGCTCCGACGTGGTGCCGCTGCGTGAGGCGACGCGGGCGTGGTTCCGCATCTCGCTGCAGACCTTCGGCGGCCCGGCGGGCCAGATCGCGATGATGCAGCGCGAGCTCGTCGACGATCGCCGCTGGATCGGGCAGCGCCGCTTCCTGCACGCCCTGTCGTTCTGCACGCTGCTGCCCGGTCCCGAGGCCCAGCAGCTCTCGATCTACGTCGGCTGGCTGCTCAACGGGGTCAGGGGCGGGCTGATCGCCGGCACGCTGTTCGTGCTGCCCGGCGTGGCCGCGCTCCTCGCCCTCTCCGCCCTGTACGTCGGAGCAGGCGACACCACGGTCGTCGAGGCGCTCTTCGCGGGGCTGGCCCCCGCCGTGCTCGCGGTGGTCGCGCAGGCCGTCTGGCGCTTGTCGGGCCGGGCCCTGGGCCACCCGGCACTGGTCGGCCTGGCCGTGACCGCCTTCGTGGCGCTGGTCGCCCTCGACGTCCCGTTCCCCGCGGTCGTGGCCGGTGCGGCGGCGATCGGCTGGCTCCTGGGGCGGTGGGTGCCGGACGCGCTGCCCCACCGGCGTACCGCTCCCGAGGGCGACGGGCCCACGCCGCTCATCCCCGACGACGCCCTGCACACCGCGCCCGCCACCCGGCGCCACAGCATCGTGGTGCTGGCCGTCGGTGTGGTGCTGTGGGTGGCGCCGGTGCTCGGGTTCGTGGTGCTGCTCGGGCGCGACACCGTCTTCGTCGACCAGGCGGTGTTCTTCTCCGGCGCGGCGCTGGTGACCTTCGGCGGCGCCTACGCGGTGCTGGCGTTCGTGGCGCAGCAGGCCGTCGACGTCTACGGCTGGCTGGCGCCGGGGGAGATGGTCCGCGGGCTGGCGCTGGCCGAGTCCACGCCCGGGCCGCTGGTGATGGTGGTGCAGTTCGTGGCGTTCCTCGGGGCCTACCGCGACCCCGGCCCGCTCGACCCCTGGGTCGCCGGGGTGCTCGCCTCGCTGCTCACGGTGTGGGTGACGTTCGTGCCGTGCTTCGTCTTCATCTTCCTCGGCGCCCCCTACGTCGAGCGGCTGCGCGGGCACGAGGGACTCTCGGCGGCGCTGACCGGCATCACCGCCGCCGTGGTCGGAGTCATCGCCAACCTCGCGGTGCTCTTCGCGCTGGCGACGCTCTTCGACCGGACCCGGGAGGTCGGCGCGGGGCCGGTCGCGGTCGACGTGCCGGTCCTCGGGTCGCTCGAACCCGTCGCCGTCGGGTTGCTCGCACTGGCGGCGCTGCTGCTCGGGCGCGGGTGGTCGGTGCTGCGGGTGCTGGGGGCGTGCGCCGCCGTCGGCGTGGTCCTGGGGCTGCTCGGCGCGCCGGTCTGAGGTCGTCGGTGGTGGTCTCGACGCCCGCTCCTCGCTGGCGCTCGTCGCTGCTCGACTACCGAGCCGCCGAGCGGCCTACAGGGTCGCGAGGAAGGCCAGCACCCGCTCGTCGACGAGGGCGGCGGCGTCGGGGTCGTGGGCCGGGAGCGAGCTGTCGACGAACAGGTGCGCGTCGCCGGAGTAGGTGAAGACCTCCACGTCGTCGCGGCCCGCGGCGAACTCCCGCGCCGGCTCGAGGTCCTCGAGGCCGAAGAACTCGTCGCCCTCCATGCCGTGGATCTGCACCGGCGCGCCGGCCGGCCACTCGCCGACGTGCTCGGGCGCCACGAACGACTCCAGGAACACCCCCGCCACCGCGCCGGGGCGCTGCGCTGCGACGTGCTGGGCCGCGACGACACCCATCGAGATGCCGGCGTAGACCACTGCCTCGGGCAGGTCGGAGACTGCGGTCAGCGCCCGCGAGCGGACCTCGTCGAAGCCGCCGATCGTCTGCACGAACGCGAACCCCTCCTCCACCGAGCCGAAGGTGCGCCCCTCGAACAGGTCGGGGGCGGTGACCTCGTGGCCGGCGGCCCGCCAGCGGTCGGCGAGCGCGGTCACGCCCTCGGTCAGACCGGCGACGTGGTGGAAGAGGACGACGTGTGTCATGCGCGTCACGCTAGGGGTGAGTACCGACAACGCGGAAGGTGGCCTAGCGTCGCTCCGTGCGACCACGCCGGCCCCGGCTGTTCCGACACCCCGCTCAGGTGGTCGTCGGCGGCTTCGGCCTCGCCGTGCTCGTCGGGACGCTGCTGCTGATGCTCCCGGTCGCGCAGACCGGCATCGACTGGACCGACCCGGTCACCGCGCTCTTCACCGCCACGAGCGCGGTGTGCGTGACCGGCCTGGTCGTCGTCGACACCGGCACCTACTGGTCGACCTTCGGCGAGGTGGTGATCCTGGCGCTGATCCAGGTCGGCGGCCTGGGCACCATGACGCTGGCCAGCCTGCTCGGCCTCGCCATCTCCCGCAAGCTCGGCCTGCGGGCCCGGGTCACCGCCGCCACCGAGACCAAGGCCGTCGGCCTGGGCGACGTCCGCGGCGTCGTGCTCGGCGTCGCGCGCACCAGCCTGGTCGTCGAGGTCGCGGTGGCGGTCGTGCTCGCGCTGCGCTTCTGGGCGGCGTACGACGTCTCGCCCGGGCGTGCGGCCTACCTCGGTGTCTTCCACTCGGTCTCGGCGTTCAACAACGCCGGCTTCGCCCTGTGGCCCGACAGCCTGGTCCGGTTCGCCACCGATCCGTGGATCTGCCTGCCGATCGCGGCGTCGGTGATCGTCGGCGGCATCGGCTTCCCGGTGATCCTCGAGCTCCGCAAGCGGCTGCGCACCCCGCGCGCCTGGTCGATGCACACCAAGATGACGCTGTGGGCGACCGCGGTCCTGCTGGTGCTCGGCACCCTGGTCATCACGGCCAACGAGTGGCGCAACCCCGCGACCCTGGGTCAGCTCGACACCCCGGGTCGACTGCTCGCCGGGTTCTTCCAGGCCGTGATGCCGCGCACCGCCGGCTTCAACTCCGTCGACACCGGCGCGATGCTGGAGGGCTCGCTGCTGGTCACGGTCGTGCTGATGTTCATCGGGGGAGGCTCCGCGGGGACCGCCGGCGGCATCAAGGTCACGACGTTCGTGCTGCTGCTCGTCGTGATCTGGGCCGAGGTCCGCGGCGAGCGCGACGTCCAGGCCTTCGACCGCCGGATAGGCGAGCGTGTCGTGCGCCAGGCGCTCACCATCGCGCTGCTCTCGGTGGGCCTCGTGACGGCCGCGACGGTCGTCCTGGTCGAGATCACCCGGATGTCCACCCACCTGGTGCTCTTCGAGGTCGTCTCGGCCTTCGCGACCGTCGGGCTCTCGACCGGCATCACCGCCGACGTCGGGACGGCCGGCCACCTGGTGCTGACCGTCCTGATGTTCGTGGGCCGGCTCGGCCCCATCACGCTGGTCTCGGCGCTCGCGCTGCGCGAGCGGCAACGGCTCTACCACCACCCGGAAGGCAGGCCCCTCATTGGCTAGGCAGCATCACTCCCGCCCCAAGGGCGCCGTCGCCGTGATCGGCCTCGGCCGCTTCGGCAAGTCCCTCGCACTGGAGCTGATGGCCGGCGGCACCGAGGTGCTCGGGGTCGACGCCGACCCCCGCACCGTCCAGTCGCTGGCCGGCCGGCTCACCCACGTCGTCGAGGCCGACTCCACCAACGAGGAGGCGATGCGCCAGCTCGGCGTGCACGAGCTGGAGCGGGCCGTCATCGGCGTCGGCACCGACCTCGAGGCGAGCATCCTGTCGACCTCGGTGGCCGTGAACCTCGGCGTCCGCGAGGTGTGGGCCAAGGCGATCAGCCAGGCGCACGCACGGATCCTCGCCCAGGTCGGTGCGCACCACGTCGTACGCCCCGAGCACGACATGGGCAAGCGCGTGGCGCACCTGGTGGGCGGGCGGATGCTCGACTACATCGAGCTCGACGACGGCTACGCCTTCGTCAAGACCAAGCCGCCCAAGGTCATCCTCAACAAGTCCCTGCGCGACAGCGACGTGCGCCAGGCCTTCGGCATCACCGTGGTCGGCATCAAGCGCGGGACCCGGCAGTTCACCTACGCCACGCCCGACACGGTGGTCGTGCCCGGCGACGTCATCATCGTCTCCGGCGAGCGGGAGGCCGTGGAGGGCTTCAGCGACCTGGCCTGACGGCTACGAGTGTGACCACCGTGACGGGTGGGGCGTGGACGCCGTGCGAGTGGGCATGGTGGGGCGGTGGTCCTCGGGAAGTCGCTGGTCGTCGTCTGCACCCTCCTCGCGCTCGCAGTCGGAGCGATCCCCGCGGCGGCCGCCCCGGCCGAGCGACCCACGCCGCGGGAGGCGTCACCCGGCCTCACGCTGAGCGCCCCGCCCACGTATGCCGGCCAGGACGCCCCGGTCACCGTCACGCTCGCCGACGAGGCGGGGGAGCCGGTGGCCGGGGCGTCGCTGCGCGTGGAGCGGCGCACCGGCGGCACGTGGGCCGAGGCCGCCGTCCTCACCACCGCCGAGGACGGGACCGCCTCCCTGCCCGTCACGCTCACCCGCACCCCGGAGGACAACGTCGTGCGGGCGAGCTGGGCCGGCGACGAGACCCACGAGCCGCAGACGACCGGGCCGGTCACGCTGCCGCTGCGGCGCCGCAACGCCCGCCTCCAGGTGAAGGGCCCCGACGAGGTCGTCGACGAGACCAGCGTGCGCGTGGCCGTGCGGTGGACCACCGGCTCGGGCGACCCGGTCGTCGGGGAGGTCGCCCTGCAGCGCAAGCGCAACGGTCGCTGGCGCGAGGCGGACGTGCTCACCACCGACGAGCGCGGACGCGCCCACACCCGCATCGCCCCGCGGGACGACTCGCGCTGGCGCTTCCGCACCGCGAGGCAGCCGTGGCTGGAGCGGGGGAGGAGCCCCGTGCACCGCGTCGACAACGTGCCGCCCGGCACCGTCGTACGGCTCGGCGGGCCGGACCCGCGCCGCGACCTGCCGAGGGCACCACGCGCCCAGGGGGACGGAGCGGCCGCGAGCATCACCCGCGTCCCGGGCAAGGTGTGGCGCTCGATGAGGGGCCGCACCTGGCACCGCGGCTGCCCGGTGGGCCGCCCGCAGCTGCGGCTGCTGCGCATCAACTACTGGGGCTACGACGGCTACCGCTACCGCGGCGAGCTGGTCGCCGCCGCGTCGGTGGTCGGGCAGATGGCCGGGGCGCTGCGCGAGATGTACGACGCCGGCCTGCCCATCCGCTCGATGGTGCGGGTGGACCGCTTCGGCTGGTCCAAGCGTGTCCAGGGCGCCGACGACTACGCCTCGATGGCGGCCGGCAACACCTCGGCGTTCAACTGCCGCAACGTGGTCGGTCGGCCGGGCGTGCGCTCCCCGCACGCCTGGGGACGGGCCCTGGACCTCAACACCTGGGAGAACCCGTACCGCTCCTCGCACGGCCTGGTCCCCAACAGCTGGTGGCAGTCACGCTCGCACCCGCGGGTCGCGTGGCGCTCCAGCAACCACCGGGTGGTGGCGATCATGCGCAGCCACGGCCTGCGCTGGACCTACGGGCTCGGCGACACCCAGCACTTCGACGCCGTGCCCCGATCGGCGAAGCGCGGCGGGCACGAGCACGACGAGCACGCCCCCGTCCTGCCACCGGAGTGCGCGACCGAGGTGTGCGACTGACCGGGTCGCGCTGGTTACGGTGAGCGGGTGACCTCGCCCGGCTGCGTCTTCTGCTCGATCGTCGCCGGAGACGTGCCGGCCGACGTCGTGCTCGAGACCGACGCGCTCCTCGCCTTCCTCGACCAACGGCCGGTCTTCAAGGGCCACGTCCTGCTCGTCCCACGCGAGCACGTGGTGACCCTGCCCGAGCTGCCGGCCGACCTGCGCGACCCCTTCCTGGCCGCCGCACAGCGCATCGCCACCGCCGTGGTCGACGAGCTCGGCGCGCAGGGCTCCTTCGTGGCGATCAACAACACCGTCAGCCAGTCCGTGCCCCACCTGCACCTCCACGTCGTGCCCCGCACCAAGGGCGACGGCCTGCGCGGCTTCTTCTGGCCCCGGCAGAAGTACGCCGAGGGCGAGCGCGCGGCGTACGCCCAGCGCCTCCGCGCCGCCCTGGCCTGACCTCGCTGGCCTGACCTCGCTGGCTCGGCCGCCCGCGCGTCCCCGCAGACCACGACGAACTGCAGGAAATCAGGCAGCTCAGCCTGCAGAACGTCGTGATCCGAGCCAGATCTCCCGCTCGACCCCCTGCAGAGCCCGTCGTCGCTCGACGGTGGAGGTGTCCACCCACCAGTCCGGCTGGTCGAGGGTCCACCGCCGCGGGCCGGTCGCCCGCTCCGCCCGCGACAGCGCCGAGGTCAGCCTGCTGCCGAACGTCGCGCCGAGGTCGCCGCCGACCACCACGAACGGCTGCAGCCCGTGGTCGAGCAGGAGCTGCTCGCGCGCAAGGTCGCGGCGGCGTTGCTGGCGGGTGAGGTGGTGGTCCCCGTCGTACTCCCCGCACACCCCGGTGGCCGGGTCGACGAGGTCGGGCGTGCCCAGGTGGCGTCCGGCGAGGTCGAAGACCGGTCGGTTGGTCAGCGGGCGCGCGCCGGTGACCTGTTCCCAGGCGAGCCTGGCGTGGGTCTCCTGGGGTGACCAGGAGTTCTCGTCGCCGAGGCGCCAGGCGGCGCGGGCCTGCGGCAGGCCGCGGCGCCCCGGGTGCCCAGCCAGGCAGGCATCGACCTCGGTGGGCGAGACCAGGTCGGCGCGGTAGGCCATGTCGAGCACCTCCACGGCGTCGGCCGGCGAGTCGGCGTACCGCATCGCGAAGCACACTGCGGACACAGCGCTCGTCAGGCGGAGCCCGTCGACCACCTCGACAGCGCTCGGGTCGGTGTGCTCCTGGCACAGCCTCGTGCCGGCCTGCGCCCGCAGCACCTGCGACTCCGCGACGAGATCGACCGGGCGCAGGCTGCCGTCGCGCCGTACGCCGGTCGCCCACCGCGAGCCGCGCCAGCACAGCGCCGCCCACCCGGTGACGGCGACCCGGTCCGACGTGATGGTTGCACCCGCCTCGGCGACCCGCTGCGCGGGCGTGCGTACGACGTCGGCCGGCACGAACAGCCCGCGACTGCTCCGCCGCCACCGCGCGGTGGTGGTGTCGTGCCGGGTGGGACCGGCCGCCCCCGTGGGGTCGACCCGCACGGGCCAGGTGACTCCGTGAGGGCCTCGTCCGACGTACATGCCCCGACCCTGCCCGCTGCGGCCGGACAGCGCTCGGCCTCCTCCACAGGCCTCGACCACGACGTTCTGCAGGGATTCCGGCCCCTCGGCCTGCACAACGTCGTGAAGTGCGCCCTGCCACGGGGGCGGACTCCCGGCAGCGGCCTCAGGCGGCCCGTCTAAGGTGCTGGAGGCCCGGCCGGGCCTCCACAGTCCCCTCCACAAAGGAGCACCATCACCATGGGTCGTTTCGACGGTCGCGTCGTCATCGTCACCGGAGCCGCGCGCGGCATCGGCTTCGGCACCGCCAACCGCTTCGCCGAGGAGGGTGCCTCGGTCGCGATCATCGACCTCGACGAGGCCGCCGCCGCCGAGGCCGCCGGCAAGCTGTCGCTGGTCGACGGCGCGAAGTCGGTGGGCGTGGGCTGCGACGTCAGCAACCCCGAGAGCGTCGACGCCGCGGTCGAGCGGGTCGTCGGCGAGCTGGGCGGCCTGCACGTGCTGGTCAACAACGCCGGGATCACGCGCGACAACCTGCTGTTCAAGATGACCGAGCAGGACTGGGACATGGTGATGGGCGTCCATCTCAAGGGTGCGTTCCTCATGACGAAGGCCGCGCAGAAGCACTTCGTCGAGCAGCGCTACGGCAAGGTCGTCAACATCTCCTCGACCTCGGCGCTGGGCAACCGCGGCCAGGCCAACTACTCCGCCGCCAAGATGGGCGTGCAGGGCTTCACCCGCACCCTCGGGATCGAGCTCGGCCCCTTCGGCATCAACGCCAACGCGGTCGCCCCGGGCTTCATCGCCACCGAGATGACCGACGCCACCGCGGCGCGCCTCAAGCTCGACGTCGAGGAGTTCCGGAAGATGAACGCGGACGCCAACCCGGTCAAGCGGGTGGGGTACCCCGAGGACATCGCCGCCGCGGTGACGTTCCTGGCCTCCGACGAGTCGTCGTACATCACCGGCCAGACCCTGTACGTCGACGGCGGCATCAGCCTCGGCGTCTGACCGCCCCCGCTCGACCCAGCACCACCTCTGGAGGACCCTTCCGTGCCGATCCGTCACCGTCGCCGGGCCGGCGTGGCCACCGCCGCGCTGCTCACCGCCTCGCTCGCCCTGAGCGCCTGCAGCGGAGACGGCGACGGACCGGCCCCGGAGGCCGCGCCCTCGTCGACCACGCCGACCCAGCAGGTCAGCAAGGGCGCCGAGGTGACGCCGGAGACCTGGCCGCTGACCGGGCTGCCCGTCAAGGGCGGCCGGTCGGCGGCCTCACGGTTCCCCGTGATGGTGCTGAAGATGGACAACACCTCCTCCAGCGCTCCCCAGCGCGGCCTCGGCAGCGCCGACCTGGTCGTCGAGGAGCTGGTCGAGGGCGGCCTGACCCGGCTGGCGGCGTTCTTCTACTCCGACATCCCCGGCACCGTCGGGCCGGTGCGCTCGATGCGCGCCAGCGACATCGGGATCGTCAAGCCGGTCGATGCCGCGGTCGTGACCAGCGGCGCCGCCCCGATCACGATCCGGCGCATCCAGCAGGCCGGGATCCGGTTCTTCGGGGAGGGGGCCAAGGGGTTCTTCCGGGACTCCTCCCGCTCCGCGCCGTACAACCTGATGACCGACCTCGCCGAGACCGCCACGCTGGTCAAGCGGGCCGCCACCCGGCCCGACGACTACCTCCCGTGGGGCGACGCGGCCGACCTGCCCAAGGGCAAGCCCGGCCGCAGCCTGCAGGCGCGCTTCTCCTACGGCCACACCACGACGTGGGCCTTCGAGAACGGCAGGTACCGCAACGTCAACACCTTCGCCGCCGCCGACGACCAGTTCCTCGCCGACTCGGTGCTGGTCCTGCGCGTGCGCGTCGGCGACGCCGGCTACAAGGACCCCGCGGGCAACCCGGTGCCCGAGACCTTCCTGGAGGGCCGTGGGCAGGCACTGCTGCTGCACGGTGGCCGCGCGATCTCCGGCACCTGGTCCAAGTCCGACGTCGGCGCGCCGCTGGAGCTGCGCAACCGCTTCGGCACCCTGCGGGTCCCCGCCGGCAACACCTGGATCGAGCTGGTCCCCGAGGCCACCGGCTCGGTCACCGTCGGCTGAGTCCTGCGCCCGGGACGCTCCTACTCGTCGACCGCGGTGGGGACCTCGAGGATCGCGGCACCCGGGTCGGGGAGGGGTACGCCGGCGTCGGCGAGCGACTGGAAGCCGGCGATGATGAACCCGATCGCGGCCTCGACCCGTGTCGCGGCGACGATCGCGTCGTCGGCGGAGGCCACCGACTCACCGGCGGCCGACATGGCGCCGAAGAAGATGCGGGCGAAGGTCTGGATCATCGGCTCGTCGAGCTCCCAGGTGCCGGCGCTGAGCACCGCCCGGACGATGTCGACCACGTTGGCGAAGGTGGAGCGCTCCTCCTGCTCGCGGAAGCGCTCGTAGCCCAGCACCGAGGGGCCCTCCTGGACCACGATCCGGCGGTAGCGCGGCTCCTGGACCACGGCGAGGAACGCCTCCAGGCCAGCACGCGCCTTCTCCCAGGGGTCCTTCTTGCCCTTCAGCGCCTTCTGGATCGCGCGGGAGGCGTCGGACTCCACACGCTCGAAGACCGCCTCGAACAGGGCCTGCTTGCCGCTGAAGTGGTGGTAGAGCGCGCCCTTGGTCACCCGGGCGCCGCTGACGATCGCATCGAGGGAGGTGGCGGCGTAGCCGTGCTCGGTGAACAGCTCCTCGGCGACGTCGACCAGGCCGCGCTTGGTCGAGGCGGAGTACTGCTGGCGCAGGGTCGTTCCGGGGACGCCAGGGACCCCGGGCACCTTGGGCACCAGCTTGGACACGCTCGACCTGGGCATACCGGCAGTCTAGTGACCTGGGTCTCAGCCCCTCGGAGGTGTCCGTCACGCCGCGCGGCGTCGCCCACCGCGCGGCCGCCCCGACCCTCGCGAGAGCGGCGTCACAGGCGTGGAAGGGACTGATCAGGAACCGTGTGCGGGATCACCTGTCGAACCACCCCGAGGTGTTTGCATACCGCGAGTATGGCTCCGTACTCTCGGTACGTACTCGCGGTATGCGAATGCCGCGACCGAAGCTGTACCGACGAGAAGGGCACACCCCCCATGACCTGGACCTCGTACCGCAACCGTGGAGAGATCCTCCGCACCGTGATCGCCACGGCCGACGCCCGCCGCGACGGCCTGCTCCCGTGGGACGTCGAGGGCGTGGCCGAGTCCTTCGGCGACGAGCTCACCCTCCTCGGCGCCCTGCAGCTGCGCTGGCACACCCGGCTCGCCGGCCGCATCGAGCGCGAGCTGATGGCCCGTCCGATGGCCTTCGAGGCCGCCGTCGTCGACGCCTGGCGCGCCACCGCCGCCGAGCTGCCCGGCATCCGGGCGATCGTCGACCACCACCGCGCCGAGCCGCTCGACGAGCAGATGGCCGCGGCGATGGACAAGGCGACCGCCAAGGAGCGCATCCTGCTGGCCGTCATGGCCGGCCAGGCCAGCGCCCACGACTCCTCGGCCGCCGCCGTCGGCGCGCGCATCGAGGAGAAGGCCCGCGCCGGCTGGGTGCTGGCGCCCGTCCCCGAGCCGGCCGCCCACACCGGTCTCCACGCGCACATCCTCGGCCGCCTCAAGGCCGTCAAGGCGGCCTTCGCCGCCTGAGGCGCCCGCCCTGCGGCGTCCCCCCGACCCGGTCCGACCCCGCCCCGACGCACCCTCCCCAGCGGTCCCCACGACCGCACCCTCCCCGCGTCGGGTCGGGGTCGTGCCGCATCATGGGGCCATGAGCGGTACGACGGCAGCCGGGCTCCCGCCCGCCCCGGGCATGCTCCTGGTGGCCGCGCCCACGCTGCTCGACCCGAACTTCGTCGACACCGTCGTGCTGCTGCTCGACGCCGACGACGAGGGCGCCATCGGCGTCGTGCTCAACCGCCCCACCCCGGTCCCGGTCGAGGAGGTCCTCCCGGACTGGGGTCCTGTCGTCGCCGAGCCCGAGGTGCTCTTCCAGGGAGGCCCGGTCTCCACGGAGGGGGCGCTCGCTGTCGCACTGCTCGAGGACGGTGTGGTCGTCCCCGACGCCGGGTTCCGCCCGGTCGCCGGGCCCTTCGGGCTGGTCGACCTCGACACGCCGGTCGACGCGCTGGCCGGCCGGCTCGCCGGCGTACGCATCTTCGCCGGGTACGCCGGATGGGGAGCCGGGCAGCTGGAGGAGGAGATCGAGGAGGGTGCCTGGTACGTCGTGCCCGCCGAGGCCGGCGACCTGACCCGCGAGGACGCGGTCGACCTCGCTCGCGAGGTGCTGCGCCGCCAGCCGGGCGAGCTGGCGTGGCACTCCACACGTCCGGCCGATCCGGACCTGAACTGACGGCCCGACTCACGTAGAGTCCCGCTCCGTGAGTGGATTCGGATTCGGCAGCGGCACGGCCCTCGACGAGCGGGTCGAGCAGGACCGTCGGACCGTCCCGACCGACGAGGGCGACCACGAGCGGTTCAGCCACTACGTCGACAAGGACAAGCTCACCGAGGCGATGGTCATGGGCACGCCGGTCGTGGCCCTGTGCGGCAAGGTCTGGGTGCCCAGCCGCACCCCGGAGAAGTACCCCGTCTGCCCGGAGTGCAAAGAGGTCTGGGAGTCCCTGAACGACGACAGCGGCTCCGACGCGTGAGCGCCACCCCGCGACCCGACGACGAGTCGGGCCCTTCGCTCACGCCTGCCCTCACCCCCGCCTTCCCGCACCGTGCGGCCTGGGGCACCGCGCCGTCACTGCGTGCCTGGCAGCAGGCGGCGATGGAGAAGTACTTCGCCGACCTGCCGCGTGACTTCCTCGCCGTCGCCACGCCCGGCGCCGGCAAGACGACCTTCGCGCTCTCGGTGGCCTCCGAGCTGCTGGGTCGCCGGATGATCGACCGCGTCATCGTCGTCGCCCCCACCGAGCACCTGAAGCTGCAGTGGGCCGAGGCCGCCGCCCGCGCCGGCATCCCCATCGACCCGACCTTCTCGGCCGGCAAGGGCCGCACCTCCGGGGACTTCGTCGGCGTCGCGGTGACGTACGCCGGAGTCGCGGTCAACCCGTTGGCGATGCGCATCCGCACCGAGCGCTTCAAGACCCTGGTGATCCTCGACGAGGTCCACCACGCCGGCGACGCCCTGTCGTGGGGCGAGGGCGTGCGCGAGGCGTTCGAGCCGGCTGCGCGGCGGCTGTGCCTGACCGGCACTCCGTTCCGCTCCGACGTCAACCCGATCCCCTTCGTCACCTACGAGCCGGGGCCCGACGGCATCCCGCGCTCGGCGGCCGACTACACCTACGGCTACTCCCACGCGCTGGCCGACCACGTGGTCCGTCCGGTGCTGTTCCTGGCCTACTCCGGGGAGATGAGCTGGCGCACGCGCGCCGGCGACGAGGTCGCCGCCCGGCTGGGCGAGCCGCTGACCAAGGACCTCACCAACCAGGCGCTGCGCACCGCGCTCGACCCGACCGGCTCCTGGATCCCCTCGGTGCTGGCCGCGGCCGACAAGCGGCTCTCCGAGGTGCGCCGCCACGTCCCGGACGCCGGGGGACTGGTGATCGCCACCGACCAGGACTCCGCCCGCGCGTACGCCAAGATCCTGCGCCAGGTCAGCGGCGAGGCCGCCACCGTCGTGCTGTCGGACGAGAAGGCGGCCTCGAAGAAGATCAGCACCTTCGCCGAGGACACCTCGCGCTGGATGGTCGCGGTGCGGATGGTCTCCGAGGGCGTCGACGTGCCGCGGCTGGCGGTCGGTGTCTGGGCGACCACGACCTCGACGCCGCTGTTCTTCGCCCAGGCCGTCGGTCGCTTCGTGCGTGCCCGGAACCGGGGCGAGGTCGCGTCGGTCTTCCTGCCCTCGGTGCCCAACCTGCTCGGGTTCGCCTCGGAGATGGAGGTGCAGCGCGACCACGTGCTGGGTCGCAAGGTGCAGGACGAGGACGACATCTTCGCCGCCGAGAACGACCTGCTCGCCGCGGCCAACGCCGAGGACGGCGCCTCCGACGACCTGCTCGGCACCTTCGAGGCGATCGGCTCCGAGGCACGCTTCGACCACGTGCTCTACGACGGCGCGACCTTCGGTCACGAGGGTGAGGTGCAGGTCGGCTCGGAGGAGGAGATGGACTTCCTCGGCATCCCCGGCCTGCTCGAGCCCGACCAGATGCGCGACCTGCTGCGCCAACGGCAGGCCGACCGGGCGAAGTCGTCCAGGCGGCCGGCCGCCGATGCCGCGCCCGAGCCGGCCGGTGGATCGGCCGGTGGATCGGCCGGTGGATCGGCCGGGGAGACCGTGCAGGAGACGGCCACCCACGAGCAGCTCGCGGTCCTGCGGCGTGAGCTCAACGGCCTGGTCGGCGCGTGGTACCACCGCACCGGCCAGCCGCACGGCGTCACCCACGCCGCGCTGCGCAAGGAGTGCGGCGGTCCCGCGGCCGCCGTCGCCAACGCCGACCAGCTGCGCGCCCGGATCGACCGGGTCCGCGACTGGGCGGCGCGCAAGACCTCCTGACCCGCGCCGGCTATCCCTCGAACGGCTTGGCGCCCGGTCCGGGGCGACCGATCACGTCGCGGGGGGCGTCGATCCGGTGCCCGGCGGCGCACTCGATCACGGGGTGCACCTGCTCGCCGCAGTCGCGGTGCACGAACTCCACCGGAGGCCCCTCGGGGTCGGCCAGGTACGTGTCGCCCCACTCGGCTACGGCGACCAGGACGAGGTAGAGGTCCAGGCCCTTCGCGGTGGGTCGGTACTCGTGGCGCGTGCGGCCGCCGCCCTCGGGCCGGTAGGGCTCCCGGCGCAGGATGTCCTGCTCGACCAGCGAGGCGAGACGGTTGCTGAGCACCTGCCGGGGGATGCCGCTGTGGCGCCGGATGTCGTCGAAGCGGCGTACGCCGTTGAAGACCTCGCGCAGCACCACGACCGTCCACCGTTCGCCGAGGATCGCCATGGTGCGGCCGACCGTGCAGTTCTCGGTGCTCCAGGCCATCGCCGGCGGACCCGTGGCGTGGGTGGGGGATGTGGGCATGCCCACAGGGTAGCGATGCTGAGTCTCGTTGACAGACCCAGACGGCCGACCCATGCTGGGTCCATGACCGAGACCCAGATGCCCGATCTCGCCTCGATGACCGGGATGCAGCAGCTGCAGGCCATGTCGGACGGACTGATCCCGCCCGCTCCGATCGCCGAGACGCTGGGCATGGTCAACTTCGGCGGCGAGGAGGGCTCGATCTCCGTGGAGCTGGTGCCCGAGCGGCGCCACTACAACCCGCTCGGCACCGTCCACGGCGGCGTGCTGTCCACGCTCCTGGACACCGCCGCCGCCTGCTCGGTCCACTCCACGCTCGCACCGGGGGAGGGCTACACCTCCCTCGACCTGACCGTGAAGTTCCTGCGACCCGCCACCGAGGCCTCGGGTCGCCTCCGGGCGGTCGGGCGCGTCGTCTCGCGCGGTCGGCGTACGGCGCTGGCCGAGGCGCAGCTCGTCGACGAGGCGGGCAGGCTGGTCGCCCACGCCACGTCGAGCTGCATGATCTTCGCGGCCTGATCGGCGTCCGGCCGCCCGGTCAGGAGGAGTCTCGCCCGAAGGCGATGCCGAGCTCGAACAGCGTGCTCGTGCCGTAGTGCTCCATCGCGGCGGCGATCCGTCGCCGTCCCGTGCGGTCGGTGACGCCGAGTGCCCGACTGGCGGCCTCGACGGTGGCGCCCTGCTCCATCAGCCGCAGCAGCGGCGCCCAGGACCGGTCCTCGGTGTGCAGCGGCTCGGCGTCGACCCAGAGCATGTCGAACAGGGTGCGGGCCAGGCCGGCCAGGGCTGGGTGCTGCATCGCGACGACGCTGGTCGGCCAGGTCTGGCCCCACTCGAGGGGGACGACCACCACGTCGTCGTCCTCGACGCCGAACCAGCTGGGGAGGCTGGGCAGCATCCGGAACTCCACCCCTGCCTCTCGGTAGACCTCCAGCGCCTCCTGTGCCGAGGGGAGTCGCGAGCCCTCGGTCGTCAGCAGGATGCGGTCGTGACCCTGCTTCGCGGCCATCCCTGCCAGGAAGGGCTCCTGGAACTCCGGGGGCGGGATGATCAGCCGGGTCACGTCCGGTAGGACGGCGCTGACCGGCACCGGGCCTCGGTCCTGGCCGATCTGGAGGCTCACGTCGCGCGGCGCGTCCGGGCCGTGGGCCACGTGCAGCCGCAGCCAGCCCTCCTCGGAACGCCCGAGCTCCTGGTCGCGGATGAGTCGGGGCAGCCGCTCGAAGAGTGCGCCCAGGATCTCGTCGGCTCGCTGGTCCGCGGCCGCTCGGTCGGCCGCGATGGCCCCGGCCAGGGTCGAGGCCGCCACCTCGGCGGGCGCCGGCTCCAGGCGACCTCCATGCGTGGTCACCATCCCGGCCTCCACCAGGTTGGCCAGCCCGGCCTCGACGAGGTGACGGGGCATGTCGCCGAGCGCGGCGACCTCGACCAGGTCGTCCACGGTCTCCGGTCGGTTGAGAAGCACGAGGCTCCACAGGTCCAGACAGGCTGGGGTGAGCGGCACGGTCACCTCGGTTCTTTACTGTCCTGATCAGGACGATGTCCGAACGGCACCTTATGGAGTCCGCTTGCGGACGAATCTAATGCACCGTTCGGCTCTCCGGAAGGTGCTCACGTCGTGCTCCCGACCTCCCAGGCTTCCCACCCCGCGGCTCGCGCGCGAGTCACCCGTGCACGGGCGCTCCCAGCCCTGTCGGTGACCGTGGTCCTCGTCCTCAGTGGTCTGGCCGTCAGCACGGTGAGGGCCGCCGAGGCGCCTGTGATCGTGGTGACCAGCACGACCGACGAGGCGAGCTCCGAGGATGGGGCCACCTCGCTGCGGGAAGCGATCCTCCAGGCGAACGCGACCCCCGGCCCCGAGCGGATCGTCTTCGACGTGACCGAGGAGCCGGTCGAGGGACGGGCGGAGATCGCGCTCACCGAGCTGCTGCCGGCCATCACCTCGCCGCTCGGGATCGTGGGTGACGTCGACGGTGACGGGGTCGGCGACGTCCGCCTCGTCGACGGCGCGCCGGGGGGACTCTCCGTCGCACTGCAGCTGGCGGAGGGAGCCGACGGGACGGTCGTCTCGCACCTGGAGCTCGACGGGTTCGACCAAGACGCGATCGACGTCGACCTCGGAGGCGCCCCCGGCGCGACCGCCCGCATCACCGGGGCGGAGGTGGTGATCGGTCCGGATGCGGAGGTGTCCTTCCCGCGGCTGCTCAGCCTGCGTTCGCCCGCCACCGTCACGGTCGAGGACTCGCACCTGCGTGACGTCCGCGTCGGGTTCGGCACGGTCTTCGACGGTGAGCTCGTCCTCAGCGGCTCCACGACGGCGGTGAACCGCGGCAGCCGCGACGCGCTCACGCTGCACGGTGGCGTCACCCGGGTGGAGGGCTCCGACCTCAGTGGTCAGGTGTTCGTGGGTCAGGGGGCCGACCTGACGCTCACCCGCACCTCCGTCAGCGCCAGCGGTCCCGCGGTGCGCAGCGAGTTCGGCCGGGTCCGCCTGGAGTCCAGCAACCTGGCCGGCACGGGCGTCGCGCTCGTCTTCGTCGACCGCCCGGTGGAGGCGCGGACCCGCCCGGGTGCGGCAGCCAGGTCGGTGTCGCCCTCGGGGTTCGGGCTCTCCAGCGATGGCCGGAACACCTACTCCGCGGGCGAGGGCAACACCCCGATCCGGGTCGAGGTGGAGACGGCCGACGCGCACGTCGGCCTGCTGGACTCCCCGCGCCAGTCGCTGGCGCGGGTCGAGGTCGGTGGAGTGCCCGTGTCGGCTGCGGGAGAGGTGGTCGAGCTGGTCGTCACCTCCACCGAGACCTCCGACGAGGAGTTCTGCACCGGCCCGGGGACGATGCGCGAGCGCGCGGTCGTCGACGTCGTGCTCGACGCCACCGGAGGCGGGGTCTTCGACGTCCCTCTCGACACCGACGGGATGTTCGAGGGGGAGACGCTGCGTGCCTTCGTCAACGCACCGGTCACGGCCGGCGGGGGAGACCTGCTCCCGGTGCTGTCGGCGTGCGGCACCTCCGGGCCTGTCGTCCCGGACCCGGACCCTAGTGCCTCGGTGACCGACGACCCGTCTCCGTCGGTGACCGACGACCCGTCTCCGTCGGTGACCGACGACCCGTCTCCGTCGGTGACCGACGACCCGTCTCCGTCGGTGACCG
>JAYYWX010000022.1:0-7037 GCA_036341255.1 Actinomycetota bacterium
CAGATCGGCCTTGGTGCCGACCTCCTTGTAGATGCTCTGCCGCGGCACCCCGGACCTCTTCGAGACCGCGGTCATGCTCAGCGCTTCCCACCCGACCTCGGCCACGATCTCCACCGACGCGTCGAGCAACCGCTCGAGCCGCAGCTCGCGCAGCTCGGCGTAGAAGGCGGGCACGCTCACGCGCCCAGCCTAGGACACCCGAGGGGGAACTGTCGCAGGCAGCGACAGACCGCTGGTCGAGCAGCGGGCGTCGAGACGACCGCCCGAGGCGCCTACCGCAGCCGCAACGTGGCCGACTTCGCCCAGCGACTGCGGCCGCCCTCACCGACGGCCCGCACCTTGAACCGCACGGTCCGGTCCTTGCGCTTGACCTTCACCTTCGTCGAGGAGGTCTTGAAGCCGATCTTCTCGAACGTGCCCTTGCCCCGCTTCACGGCCACCTCGAACCGCACGCCCGGCGGGCTCGGGTCGCCGCTGGCCCACCAGAGCACGACCTTCTTCTTCGAGTGCTGCCACAGCTGCGGGTTGGTGGGTCGTCCGGGCTTGACCGGGGTGCCGCCGTCGACGGTCCAGGTGGCGGTGGTGGAGCGGCCGGCGAGGTCGGTGGTGGTGACGGCGAGGGTGGTGTCGCCGTACGGCAGCTCGAGGTCGAAGACCGCGGACCCGTCGGGCGCGCTGAACCCGACGTAGTCGACCGGGCTCAGCGACCCCAGCACGTCGCCGTAGGTCCCGGGCGGGTCGATCTCGGCACGCGCGACCTCGACTCCATCGGCGAGCACCACGACCCGGGAGGTCCACATCGGCCCCGCCGGAAGGGCGAAGGGCAGGGACACGCGTGAGCTGCCGTCGGGGTCGGCGACCCGGCAGGACCCGCCGGTCGCGGTGGGCGAGTAGCCCGCCATCGCTGCAGAGGCGCACGGGTCGAACGCCACGACCGGCGCGACCTCGGGGCGGGTGATGGTCACGACCGCGCCGTCGTCGTCCTGCGCGCCGAAGGCGACGGTGATGCCGCCGGGCAGCTTCACCGACGTGCCGGGGGCGTGCCCGGTGCGGTAGCCCTCGACGTCCCCGTTCTCCCGCGCGACGCCGATGCTCGGCACGAGCACCGAGCCGACGTCGTACGCCGGCAGCCGGGCGTCATGGGCGTCGACCGGGATCGCGAGCGCGCGCACCTGCACGCCGCGTCCGCCGCCGAAGGAGAGCTCGGGGTGGCCGGGGGTGCCGGTCCCCTCGACGGCCCACTCCTCGTCCCAGAGGAGCGGCCAGTCGTCGCCGATGGCGGGGCGGTACTCCAGCGCGAAGGCCCGCCGCTCGTTCAGCGGCACCACCGCCATCCGGGTGCCGCCCGCCGCGTCGACCTCCGCGTCGATCTCCGCGTCGATGGGTCGCAGCGTCAGCGTGGTGGTCTCGCCGACGACGGCGAGGTCGTCGGCGTCGAGCAGGCCGAGCATGTCGCGCTCGTACGCCGAGAAGCGCATCGTCCGTGAGTTGTTGCCCATGACGGCCGAGGTGTCGCCGTACGTCACGACGTCCCACGGCGCCGCGGCGAGCGGGTCGTCGGTGTGGTCGGGCAGCAGGTTGGCGGCGTGCTCGAGGCCGAGGTTGTGCCCGACCTCGTGGGCGAAGACCTCGATGTCGAGGCGCTGGCTGCCGGCGACGTTCTCCGGCTCGCCGGGCGCGCTGCCGGGTGACCAGGAGCCGTTCATGTGGATGCCGGCGCCGCCGAGCGAGGCCTGCCCGGCGTAGGTGCACCGGCCGCGCGTGGTCACGACCACCCAGGTCGCGTAGTCGGAGGCGCCCTCGAGGGCCGCCTGGATCTGCTCGGAGTAGCGCCCGCCGACGGTGAACACCCCGCAGGGCTCGTCATCGGCGGCCGGCAGCTCGACGTAGTCGTGCATCCGGAAGCGGTAGCGCCCGCCCGTCTCCCGGTCGTACTCCTCGTCGAGCCGCTCGATCATCCGCCGCGACTCCTCCTCGTCGGTCCCGTGCGGCCCGGCGGCGGTGTCGAGCGCGAGCACGGCGACGTCGTAGGTCACCGACGTACGCCGCTGGCCGGCCGCCCGCCCGGCCGGGCCCTCCCCCGGCCGACCCGCCAGGTCGCGCAGCGTGGGAAGCGGCTCGGCGTCGGGGTCGTGGGCGAAGTCGGGCGCCGGCGGCTCAGGTGCAGCCGGCGACGGCTCGACGGCCTGGACGGCCTGGCTCGGGACCAGGGGCGTGGTCGCGACCAGTGCCGCAGCGAGCGCGGTCGGGAGCAGTGCGGACAGGACGCGGCGTGGGGACGTCATGTGAGGACCTCGGGTCGGGGGAGCTCCTACCCACCCTGCCGACATCCGCCCCTCCCCGCAGCGGTTTGCAGCACTTCTCAGGTGGTCGAGCAGCGAGGAGCGCCAGCGACGAGCGGGCGTCGAGACCACCCCGGAGGACCTGCGCCCACCCCAGTAGGTTCACCAGCGTGCGCATGCTCCACGGCCCCACGCCCGGACCGGTCGATGACGACGACCTCGCCGACGCCTACCCCTGGCCCGACACGACCGAGCACCCCTACGTCCGCGCGATGATGGTCAGCACCCTCGACGGCGCGGCGGCCGGCGACGACGGGCTGAGCGGCTCGGTGAGCGGCGGGGCCGATCGCGCGGTGCTGCGCGCCGTACGCCGTTTCGCCGACGTGGTCCTGGTCGGGGGCGGCACCATGAAGGCCGAGGGGTACGGCCCCCTCAAGGCACGCGACGAGGACGCCGCGCGCCGCGAGCAGCAGGGCCAGGCCAAGGCGCCGGTGCTCGCGGTGGTGTCGGGGAGCCTCGACCTGCCGCTGGGCGAGGGGTCGTTCGCGGACTCCGACGTCACGCCGATCGTGTTCACGACCGAGAAGGCCGACCCGGCGAAGGTCGACGACGCCCGCAAGCGGGTCGAGGTCGTGCAGCTGCCCGGCGAGCACGTGGACGCAGCGACCGTGATCGACCAGCTGCACAAGAAGGGGCTGGGCCGCATCGTGTGCGAGGGCGGGCCGGGCCTTCTCAACCAGGTGACCGAGGCGGGGCTGCTCGACGAGGCCGACATCACCGTCTCCCCGATGCTGGTGGGCACCGAGAAGACCCCCGCCACCCCGATGCTTAGGGCCCCTGCGAAGTTCGAGCTGCAGCACGTGCTCACGGCCGAGGAGTTCCTGATGCTGCGGTACACGAAGATCCAGCAGGCGGCAGAGCAGAGCGAGCAGGAGGACGACCAATGATCGACCTGCGCCGCCTGGCGAAGCTGGTCGAGGACCACGGCGACCTCCTCGACGCCCCGGTCGCGCCGTTCCGCCTGTCCACGCCGACGAGCAGCCGCGAGGTCGACACGGACGTCGAGCCGGCGATCATGGGCGTGGTCAACCTGTCCAAGGACAGCTGGTACCGCGAGTCCGTCGCCATCGGCACCGACGCCGCCCTCCGCCTGGGCCGCCTCCAGGTCGCGCAGGGCGCCCACTTCATCGACGTGGGCGCGGAGTCGATCCAGGACTACGCCGAGGACGTCGCCGCCGAGCAGCAGGTCGAGCAGCTAGTCCCCGTCATCGAGGGGCTAACGCAGGACGGCATCGTCGTCTCGGTCGAGGCCTACCACCCGAGCGTCGTGCAGGCCTCCTTCGAGGCCGGCGCCCGAGTCCTCAACCTCACCGGGTCCGGGCACGACGAGGAGATGTTCGCCCTCGCCGCGCAGTACGACGCCAGCGTGATCCTCTGCCACGTCGGGGGCACCCACCCCCGCGACCTCGACCCCGACGCCGACCCGGGCGCGGACCCGATCGCCCACATGACCCCGCAGTTCGATTCCCGCATCGCCGCCGCCCGCGCCGCCGGCGTCACCAGCATCTCGCTGGACCCCGGCATCGGCTTCGGCTTCCGCTGGGCCCCGACCATGGACGCCCGCGTGGCCTACCAGTCCCACGTCCTGCTGGAGACCTTCCGCCTGCGCGCGCTCGGCCTCCCGCTGTGCCACGCCCTCCCGGCCGCCCGGCACCTGTGGGGCGAGGAGGTCCGCTCCGCCGAGCACTTCTTCGCCGTCCTCGCCCACCTGGGCCGCACCGGCATCTACCGCGTCCACGAGGTCCCCCGCGTCGCCGCCGCCCTGCGGACCCTCCACACGCTGTAGTCGCAACCGCCGGTCGAGGAGGTTGCGCAGCAACCGTCCCGAGACCCCGCACCCCACGGTGGTCGAGCAGCGAGGAGCGCCAGCGACGAGCGGGCGTCGAGACCACCCAGCGGCGGCACCAGCGGTCGGCCCACGAACACCGGACCGCCCGCCCCGACGAGTGGGTACGATCGCGGTCCGCGGTGTCGGCACGCCGCGCCCCACCCGCCGCAGCGCCCCCGGAGGATCGTCATGACGCCATGGGGACTGCTGCTCGTGGTCCTGCTGCTGGCGGCACTGCTGACCGACCCGGCGCGCTGGATGCCGTGGCTGCTGTCCCTCACGCTCGCGCTGCCCAAGACGGCAGCCCTCATCGCGGGTCCGTTCCCGCTCGGTGGGTTCCAGCTGGTCTCACTGGCCTGCGCGCCGCTGCTGCTGCACCACCTCGCGACCCGGGGGGTGCCCCCGGCGATGAAGCAACCGGCCACGTGGGTCCTGTTCGGTCTCCTCGGGTGGGCGGCCAGCGTCACCGCCCTGTCCCCCACGCTCTTCTACGGCACGACGATCTACACCTCCCAGGTGGAGAACTCCGAGGGCCTGGTCGTCGAGGCCCCGCTGACCTACACCAGCTCCAACCTGGCCCAGGTCGGGTACCTCGGCCTGCTGATCGTCGTGGTGCTCTACCTGTGCACCCTCCCGCGCCTCGACCCGCGCGTGCTGCTGCCCGGGCTGGCCGTGGGGATGTTCCTGTCCACCTGGCGGCTTGCCGGCGACCGGGCGGGCGTGCCGTTCCCGACCGAGCTGATCGACCGCTCGACATACCTGTACGTCGACCTGACCGGGGACGGCACCTACCGCCTGCGCGGGGTGTTCACCGAACCCTCGGTGCTAGCCCTCTACGCCTTGGCGGCGCTGGCGCTTTGCCTGGTCCTGGCGCGCGCGCCGCGCGGCGCCTCGGTGTCCACCCG
Source organism: Actinomycetota bacterium (assembly GCA_036341255.1). Lineage (GTDB taxonomy): Bacteria > Actinomycetota > Actinomycetes > Propionibacteriales > Nocardioidaceae > Nocardioides. Next base: position 5,076 of record JAYYWX010000022.1, read on the forward strand.
GTGGGTGGCGACTGGGGTGGCCCTGCTGGCAGTGGTCAACCTGGTGTTCTCGCGGTCGGGGACGGGCGTCGTCGCGGGCGGCCTGCTGCTGGTCATCGCGGTGCCGACCCTGTTGGGCGCCGGCGGCAGGAGCCGTGCCATCGGGCCGATCGCGATCGGCATGTGCGGTGCGGCGGCGCTCGCGCTGGTGATGCACCGTCAGGTGCTGGACTACGCAGGCGGCATCATCGGCACCAAGGTGGGCTCGACGAGCTACACCGCCCGCACCCAGAGCGACATCGAGGCGCTGACGGGGATCGGCGACACCTTCGGGCTCGGGGTGGGCCTGGGGAGCACCCGCTCCTCGAGCCTGTGGCCGTTCCTGTTCGCCTCGATCGGGCCGATCGGGACCGCCCTGTTCGCCGCTGTGGTGGTGCTGGCGGTGCGTGCGGCCTGGAAGGATCCGGCCTGGCGCGGCGCGGCCGCGGTGCTGGCCGCCACGGTGGTGACGAAGTCGATCGCCGGGTCCGCGCCGTTCGAGCCCCTGCTGGTGCTGGGGATCGCGGTGTGTCTGGCCGGGCCTCGCGTGGGGACGTCGTCGCCGCCGGCGCATGCACGTGGCGATGCGGAGGGGTTCACCTCCTTCGCGGACTTCTCGCGCCCCCGCCCCGGGGCTGAGGGCCGGTCGGTCCTCGCCTGACTCTCAGTTCGCGGACTGGGCCGCCGAGGTGACGGCCCGCACCGGTGGCTGCGGGTCGCGCCGCTTGCGGAACTCCAGGACCCGCGTCTCCAGCACGCGGTAGAGGATCCAACCGGCCACGAGGGAGACCGCGACCCGGGCGACGACCAGGAGCGGGCCAGGGCCCTCGGGGAGCACGGGCTCCAGCGCGAGCAGGATCGGGCCGTGGACGAGGTAGATGCTGTAGCTGGCCAGCCCGACCGCCTGGATCGGCCGCCACGCCACCACGCGCGCGACCGTGCGTGAGCGTTCACGACCGCCGGACTGGAAGTGCAGGATCGTCAGCACGGCCGCGAGGGCCTGGGCCGTCGAGCGGAACGCCTGCTCTCCCCACCAGCCGCGGAAGACGACCGAGCCGGCGACGAACAGCAGCCCCGCGAGGACCAGGACGGCGGGGTGGCCCCACCGGGGAGCCGCGGACCGACCCCGCGGGGTGTCGCGGGCCAGCCAGGCGGCCAGCGCGACGCCGTACGCGATGGCCTCGACGCGGGTGTCGGTGCCGCGCAGCACGTGGGCCAGGCGGGCGGGGTCCCACTGGTCGGGGTCGGAGGGCTGCCCGACCGACAGTGCGACACGGGTGAGGAAGGAGGCTGCGGCGACGACGAGCGCGCCCACCAGGAGGGCCGAGGTGGTGCGGCGCAGGCGCAGCAGCAGGATCCACAGCAGCGCGAAGCCGATGTAGAACTGCTCCTCGATCGCCAGGCTCCACACGACCTCGGAGCCGGGCAGCACCTCCAGGGAGCCTTGGTAGTCGTAGATCTTGGTCCAGTTGTAGACGAATCCGACCTGGGCTCCCACGGCTCCCCAGTCGACGGGGCGGAAGGCCGCGTAGACGAAGGTCGGGAGCACCACGACGGCCAGGAGCGGTGGTGCGAGCTTGTAGAGCCGGCGACGGTAGAAGCCGTAGAGGTCGAAGCCGCCGGTGCGCGCCCGCTCGGTGAGCAGCAGCCGGGTGATGATGTAGCCGCTGATGACGAAGAACACCACGACGCCACCGTCGCCGGGGGTGATGGTCAGCCCGGAGTGCATGACGACGACCAGGGAGACGGCGGCCGCTCGCATGGCGTCGAGGTAGTCCAGACGGTGCCCGGAGCCGGAGGTCTCCCTCACCCGCTCGACCGGTGGGGAGGTCATCGGCCGCCCCCGACGGAAGCGTCCACCGAGCTCCGGAGATGGTGGATCGAGCCCATGTGGGGTGCCTCCCTTGCTCCCGTCGACCGCGCGCACGGCCCTCCCCAGGGCTC